>CBFHUI010000056.1:0-18148 GCA_965658725.1 Alphaproteobacteria bacterium
GCGAGTCTGCGTGGCGGGTAAACATGTCCTGCAGCAAGCCCCGGATCTTGATGCCCTTGTCCGTCAGCTTCACCCGGTAGGATCGGCGATCATGCGCGCTGCGACGGTGTGAAACGTAGCCGAAGTCAACCAGCTTCTTGAGGTTATAGGACACGTTCGAGCCGTGGTAACAGCCGCGCAGCGTCAGCTCACCAACGGTCAGTTCCTCATCCCCAATGTTGAACAGGATCAAAGACTGGATGTTGTTGATGTCGCGCACGCCCGAGCGGTCCAATTCAGTCTTGATGACTTCCAGACAGCGGCGGTGCAGGCGTTCGATTGCCGCGATGGTATCCAAGTAATCTTGATTCACGTTGGACCTCTTTATCAGTTGGCCAAGCTGAAAGCTCAGCGGATGAACTTGACTTAAAGAGGCGAGCTCCACCCCACCTCACAGGCGCTTCATTTGCGCCTCATTCCAACAATCCTTCATGGATTGAAAGAAGCTTCGATAAACAGAAGTGCCATAAATGTTCATCGAATCAAGGTAAAAAACATGCCGAATTCACTTTTCAAGCAGATTTAGGTGTTTTTTTCAATCTAATTTAAATTTCTTTCGCCAAAACCGAGACAAACTCCTCAAAACGCTAGCGAAAAAGCTAACGCTTAGCATTTTAATAGTTTTAAAATTTTGACTTTTAGAAACTAAAGCGTGTCTATCATTGATGATATCGCTTGTTGGCAGGGGTTTTGAAAATGCGGGACTAAGGCTAAGCCTGTATCTCCCCGTTGCCTCAACTTTTTACGGAACGTCACATGCCCACTTTCCCCCGAACCCGACTGCGCCGGAACCGTGCTTCTGGTTTCATCCGTGCTTTGGTCGCGGAAAACAGGGTGCACGCGTCAGATCTCATTTTGCCGCTGTTCATTACCCAGGCGGCGACCAGCACCGACGTTGCATCCATGCCGGGTGTGGCGAGGAACACGCTCGACGATGCCTGTCGCGTCGCGGAGCAGGCGGCGAAGCTGGGCGTTCCGGCGCTGGCGTTGTTTCCGGAAGTAGACCCTTCGCTGAAAACCCCGGACTGTTCGGAGAGCTGGCGGGAAGACAATCTGATCAACACCGCGGTTCGGCGGCTCAAAGCGGAGTTCCCGGATTTGGGCATCATCACTGACGTTGCTTTTGATCCGTACAACCCCAAGGGCCACGACGGTTATCTGGCGGATGGGGTGATTGTAAATGATGAGACTGTAACGGGCTTGGTCAAGCAGGCGCTTTCTTTGGCGCGGGCGGGGGCGGATATCGTCGCGCCATCGGATATGATGGACGGGCGGATCGGTTCGATCCGTGATGGCTTGGATGCCGAGGGCTTCACCAACGTCGGAATCATGTCCTACGCCGTCAAATACGCCAGCGCCTATTACGGCCCGTTCCGCGATGCCATCGGCAGCACAGGTGCCCTCAAGGGCGACAAGAAGACTTATCAGATGGATACAGCCAACGCGCTCGAAGGGCTTCGGGAAGTCGAGATGGACATCGAGGAAGGTGCAGATAGTGTCATGGTCAAGCCGGGCCTGCCGTATCTTGATATGGTCACGCGGGTTAAAGAGAGCTTCGGCGTGCCGACCTTTGCCTATCAGGTGAGCGGCGAGTATGCGCAGATCATGGCGGCCTGCCAGAATGGCTGGCTGGACCATGATAAGGTTTGGCTGGAAACGCTTTTGTCGTTCAAGCGCGCGGGCGCAGACGGTGTGCTGACCTATGGCGCGCTGAAAGTCGCGGAATTGTTGGCTGAGGGCTAGAGACCTTACGCGACCAAACACCAGCCATGCGAGCGTGCAAGACTGGTTTGAGGGATAAATGCTTGGCGTCTGCACCCGGTGTCGTTTATAGCCCCACTTCATGTTTCGGAGCGGGCTTCAGTCCGCCCCTCCTTTTGCCCTAAGTTTTGGATGTTCGAAGATGGCTGTTCCAAAGTCCAAAGTGACCCGTTCCCGCCGCGGTATGCGCCGTTCCCACGACGCAATCTCCTTCGGCAACCATGCAGAGTGTGCGAACTGCGGCGAGCTTAAGCGCCCGCACCACGTTTGCCTTTCCTGCGGGCACTACGATTCCAAGGAAGTGGTTGCCGTAGACGTTTAACGCGCAACTGCCGACTGAGCTACTAAAGGGCCGCGAACTGGGTTCGCGGCCCTTTTTTGCTGTCCACAAGCTGGGGACACAATGCGCCCAACAATGCTTGCACAAGAGCTCCCAAAAATGGTTATCTCTTCCGAACAGGGAATGAGGGTGACAATAGAATCATGACTTTGACCTTGGCTGTTGATGCCATGGGTGGCGACGACGCGCCCGGCATCGTGATTGGCGGACTCGCCATGGCAGCAGCCACCCATCCCAACCTGCATTTTCTGATTTACGGCCACGAAGCGCAGGTTGGTCCCCTGTTCGCGCTCCACCCGGCTTTGTCCGGACGCTACACCTTCACCCATTGCGAGGTCGTCATCACGGGCGACGAGAAGCCGGCCAACGCCTTGCGCGGCGGCAAGCGCGACAGTTCCATGCGCCGTGCTATTGAAGCGGTGAAGGACGGGGAAGCGCAGGCCGTGATCTCCGCTGGCAACACGGGCGCCCTGATGGCGCTTGCTAAAGTGCTGCTGCGCATGGTCCCTGGCGTAGACCGCCCGGCCATCGCTTCACCGCTTCCCACGGCAAAGGGGCAGTCGGTGGTTTTGGATCTGGGCGCGAACGTTCAATGCGATGAACGCAATTTGCTGCAGTTTGCCATCATGGGTGCACTCTATGCCCGTTTCCTCTTTGGGATGCCGTCACCGAGCATTGGGCTGCTCAACATCGGTTCTGAAGAGCAAAAGGGCCATGAAGTACTCCAGGTCGCAGCCGACCTCATGCGTGACAGCCCGGCACTTCCCGGCACATTCCATGGCTTTATCGAAGCAGACGACATCGCTGCAGGTACTACAGACGTGGTTGTGACCGATGGATTTACCGGCAACGTCGCCCTCAAGACCACGGAAGGGGTTGGGCGTCTGATCTCCGGAATGGTGCGCGAAGCCTTTCAGTCCGGCATTTTCAGCCGCATTGGCTATCTCTTTGCCATGCCTGCTATGGGCCGCTTGCGCCAGCGCCTCGACCCACGCACGTACAACGGCGGCATGTTCCTCGGGTTGGGCGGAATCTGCGTAAAGTCGCACGGTGGCACGGACGAGACCGGCTTTGCGAATGCCGTTAGCGTTTCTGTCGAGCTTATGGCCGGTGACTTCCAGTCGAAGATTGCGCAGGCCATCGCTGATAACGGCCATCTGTTCGGCCTGGACACGGAAGCGGTTTAAGCCGCTCCTGCCCCAACCGCTGTGCTGAACACACCCTCTCTCTTCGCTTATATCATTACTGCTGCCGTCCTTCTCGCCATTCCGGGACCGACGATCCTGACGGTTGTAGCCTATGGACTTCGGCTGGGTCAGCGCGCGGCCTGGGCGAGCACAGCGGGGGTGGTGCTGGGCGACTTGCTCGCCGTTACCTTGTGTCTGACCGGACTGGGGGCGATTCTCGCACTTAGCCCTTCGCTCTACGGTCTGATCAAATGGGCAGGCGTCGCCTATCTGATTTTTTTGGCAGTCCAGACGTGGCGGGAAAGCAACCGCATCGCCTCCAGCCCCGGTACCAGCCCGAAAGCCCTTCAAATCGAAGCCAGCTTGCCCCTTACCCACGTGTTTCGGCAGACCTTTATTGTTACTGCCCTAAACCCGAAAGGACTCGTATTCTTTCTGGCTTTCATCCCCCAATTCGTGGATCGCTCTCTGGCGTATTGGCCGCAAGTCACCGTCTATGGCGGCTTGTTTGTTGTCATGGGCGGGGCGAACGCGCTGGTCTACGCCTATTCCAGCGGACGACTGTCGACATTTTTCACACGCCCGACCGCGCTACGCTGGCTGAAACGCGCCAGTGCCGGATTCTTGGGCAGCGCCGCACTCATAACGGCACTGCACCACGTGCCAAATCCTTGATTTAAGGCTGTTTTGGCCACTTTTAATGATTTTTGTGTCTTGCAGGTCTGAGTCGCGTTGACCCCTTAGGGTGGGTTCGTTATCAACCCCTGCGGAACGAATGTGACAAAGGGGTGTGCCCGGTGGACAAGACAATTACTCGCGCTGACCTGACCGAAGCTCTGTATGAGAAGGTGGGGCTGTCCCGTAATGAATCCGCTGACCTCGTTGAAAGCATCATCAACCACGTCTCTGACGCCCTTGTGGATGGCGAACAGGTCAAGGTTGCCTCGTTCGGCACTTTCCTAGTGCGCGAAAAGGCTAAACGCATTGGCCGCAACCCCAAGACGGGGGAAGAGCACGAAATCCCTCCGCGCCGCGTGCTGGTATTCCGCGCCAGTCAGGTTCTCAAGCAAGCGCTAGTCGAGGATTGGAAGGGCGGACCGCTCGACGCTTACATTGAAGACAGCGACGACGAATAGTAAGGTCGCCCGGTCCGACACTTTAGAGAGAGGGGACCACCCATGGCGAAAGCGAACGATGCCTTCCGAAACATCCGCGAAGCGTCCGAAGAACTCGATGTCCCTCAGCACGTCCTGAGATTCTGGGAAACCAAGTTCCCGGAGATCCAGCCGCTCAAGCGTGGTGGCCGCCGTCGGTACTACCGGCCTGAAGACCTTTCCCTACTGACCACGATCCGCGATCTGCTTTACGTCCAAGGCTACACCATCCGTGGTGTGCAACGCTTGCTGCGCGAAGGCGGTATCGAAGCGCCACCAGCGCCGTCCGCCGATCTGACCCTGCCTCCGGAGATGGAGGAAGAGGATATGCGCGAAGCCGAGCGCGAGGCCGCAGAACAAGATGCTGGCCCGGAGCTCTCGGAAGAGGCGATCCAGACCCGCGAGCTGTTCCAGACCATCACGCCTGTCGTGCCGCAGTCGGAAAACAGCCTCGCTTCCATGCTTTCTGTCCCTGAAGGCTCCGCGGACCCGGTTGATCGTCAGCGTGAGGAGCGGGAGCAGATCATCGGTCGCCTCGCGGGAATTCATGCTGATCTGGCGCAGGCCATGGCGCGGTTTGATCAGGCCGTTGCTGCCGAAGCTTAGGCGATCGCCCACGACAAACGCCCTGTCGCATAAACTCACCGGTTGCAGAGCCGTGCGAAAGCGACCATATCCACGAGAAGTGTTAAATGGCGCAGCTATGGTGCGGCGCTGCTGAAGCCCCCGGCGCAATGCCCGGGGGGCTGTTTCAACCCAATGGATGACCGATTGTGACTTTCCCTTACGATCCCTTTGCCAGCGCTGGTGTGGCTTCCGGTCCGGACGCAACCCCGCTGGGTGGCCCGGCACAAACCACGATGACGACCCCAATTCCATACGTGATCGAGCAGACCAACCGCGGCGAAAAAGTCTACGACATTTACTCGCGCATGCTGATGGAGCGGATTATTTTCGTTTCTGGCGTGGTCAACGACATGATGTCGGCGTCCGTGTGTGCGCAGCTGCTGTTCCTTGAAAGCGTCAACCCGGACAAGGATATCAGCATCTACATCAACTCGCCCGGTGGGTCGGTGTCCGCAGGTCTGGCAATGTACGACACCATGATGTTCGTGAAGCCATCGATTTCGACCATTTGCGTCGGCATGGCCGCGTCGATGGGGTCTTTCCTGCTGATGGCTGGGGACAAAGGTAAGCGGTTCTCCCTACCGAACTCCAAGATCATGATCCACCAGCCTTCTTCGGGCTATCAGGGCACGGCGGCGGACATCGAAATCCACGCCCGCGAAATCCTCAAAACCCGCGAACGCCTGAACAAGCTCTACGCTCACCATACGGGCAAGAAGGTCGCGGAAATTGACGCGGCGATGGATCGTGACAACTACATGGATCCGGATGAAGCGCTGGCCTTTGGCCTGATCGACGAGATCGTCAGCAAGCGCGCTGAGCCTGCAGAATAGGGGTGAGTGAGGCCGGGTCAGGTGCGACAAGCAGACGGCGCTGCACGTTTCTGCCGCGCCTTGCAAGAACGGCCTCTTACTTCTAGTCTGCTATGTGTTTTCAAGGTTTTAGGAATCTAAATGTCCGGAACAATTAGCGACAGCAAGAACACGCTTTACTGCTCCTTCTGCGGCAAGAGCCAGCATGAGGTGCGGAAGCTGATTGCTGGCCCGACCGTTTTCATCTGTGATGAATGCGTCGAGCTGTGCATGGACATTATTCGCGAGGAAAGTAAAGGCGGACTGGCCAAGACCTCCGAAGGTGTTCCGACCCCAACCGATATTTACGGCATCCTTGACGATTTCGTCATTGGACAGGCGCAGGCCAAGCGCGTGCTTTCCGTTGCCGTGCACAACCACTACAAGCGCCTGAACCACGCGCAGAAGTCCACGGATGTTGAGCTATCGAAGTCAAACATCCTGCTGGTCGGCCCAACCGGGTGCGGTAAGACGCTGCTGGCGCAGACGCTGGCGCGGATTCTTGACGTGCCTTTCACCATGGCTGACGCAACCACGCTGACTGAAGCGGGTTACGTGGGTGAGGACGTAGAAAACATCGTCCTAAAGCTGCTGCAAGCGGCCGACTACAACGTGGAAAAGGCGCAGCGCGGGATCGTTTACATCGACGAGATCGACAAGATCACCCGTAAGGCTGAAAATCCGTCGATCACCCGTGATGTTTCGGGTGAGGGCGTGCAGCAAGCGCTGCTGAAACTCATGGAAGGCACAGTTGCTTCTGTTCCTCCCCAGGGCGGTCGCAAGCACCCGCAGCAGGAATTCCTGCAGGTCGATACCACCAACATCCTGTTCATCGCAGGTGGTGCCTTTGCCGGACTGGAGAAGATCATCTCCCAACGCTCGCAAGGCAGCTCGCTGGGGTTTGGCGCAACGGTGCAGAGCCCGGATGAGCGGCGGACGGGAGAAATTCTGCGTGACGTGGAACCGGAAGATCTGCAGCGCTATGGCCTGATCCCCGAGTTCATTGGCCGGATGCCGGTTGTTGCGACGCTCGAAGACCTCGACGAAGCGGCGCTGATGCAGATTCTGACTGAGCCCAAGAACGCGCTGGTCAAGCAGTACCAGCGCTTGTTCGAGATGGAAGACGTCAAGCTGACCTTCACCGACGACGCATTGGAGGCTGTTGCCGCCAAGGCAATCAAGCGGAAGACCGGCGCACGGGGTCTGCGGTCGATTATGGAAAACATCCTGCTCGATCCGATGTACGATCTGCCCGGTGTCAGCGGCGTTGAGGAAGTCGTGGTCAACAAGGATGCGGTTGAAAAGAGCGCGCAACCCTTGTTCGTCTACTCTGAAGAAAGCGACGCTGAGCCAGCGTCGGCCTGATCTGGCCGCCCACGCTTCAAGTCATCATTGAGAAAGGCCGCTCCCGGATCACCGGAAGCGGCCTTTTTATTTGCAACAAGCGGGTGAAGGCTAGCGCGACTCGTGCCACTGCACGGCCTGGACCATCGCGGCCTGATACTTGGGGTGCTCGGCGGCGTGTGGGACGTCGAGGGTGATGAAGGCCTTGGGCGTGGTCGGGGGCAGGGCGCGGTAGAGCCGCTGCCCGTGGCGATAGGGGATCAAGCGATCGCGCGTGCCGTGAACCCACACCACGGGCGTGCGCGTTTGTGGTGCAAGCGCCAGATTGTTGAACTGGTCTGCCATCAACCCGCGCGCCAGTCCTGCCATGTCCGGCAGACTGGTAAAGGTGCTCATGATGACGGCACCGCGCGCCCTCTGTCCCTGATCGTGGAGCGCGTGCAGGGCCAGCGCCCCGCCCAGCGAATGCCCGGTAATCAATGTGTTGGCTGGAGCCCATCCCAGTTGCTGCGCTACGTCCAGCGCGGCTTGCGCGTCGGCGCGAAGCCCCTGCTCGGTGGGTTTTCCGGGAAGTCCGCCATAGCCGCGGTACTCGGGCAGCAGCACGGGATAGCCCGCTGCGATCAGCCCGGCGGTATAGCGCGTGCTGTCTTCGGAGTTGCCAGCGTTGCCATGGAAAAACACCGTCAGTGGCGTGCCAGCGGGCCGGCTACCGCGCCAGAACCACGCCGCCAATTGCTGACCATCACGGCCTTGATAAGACAGCGGCTCGTAGGGCGGCAGGCCGGGCCACGGAGTGCCGGGGGTTGTCTTTGGATGGTAGACGAACGCTCGGCTCAGCCCGATACCTTGCGCGGAAGCAAAAGAACCGTGGCCCAGCGTAAGCGCTGCACCACAGGCACTTGCGCCGCCCGCTAGCGCCACCAGAACCCGGCGACGGTGCAGCATAGGCCCTAGTCCTGGATCCCCAGCACCCATAGCATAAACGCCCAGTCGCGGGCGTCCTCACGCAGGCTATCAAACCGCCCGGACGCGCCGCCGTGGCCTGCGCCCATGTTCATGTGCATCAGCGTCAAACCGCCGTCCGTGCGCCGCTCACGCAAGGTGGCGACCCACTTGGCCGGCTCCCAATAGGTAACGCGCGGATCGGTCAGCCCGCCCGTGGCGAGAATGGCGGGGTAGGCCTTGGCCTCGACATTATCGATGGGTGAATATCCGGCAATGCGGGCGTAGGCTTCTTTGTCCGCCAGCGGATTTCCCCACTCGGGCCATTCTGGTGGGGTCAGGGGTAAGGTCTCATCAAGCATGGTGGCGAGGACGTCCACAAACGGGACTGCGCCGATGATCGAAGCGAACTTTTCCGGCGCCATATTGGCAATGGCGCCCATAAGCATACCGCCGGCGGAGCCGCCTTCTGCCCCCACTCGTGCGCCATCGACCCAGCCGCGTTCGACAAGCGCATCGCGGGCGGCGATGAAGTCATGGAAAGTGTTGGTCTTCTTTTCCATCTTGCCGTCGAGATACCAGCCGTACCCCATGTCGGCCCCGCCCCGAATGTGCGCGGTCGCCGTCACCATGCCGCGATCCGCCAGCGACAACCGCTTGATCGAGAAACCCGCGGGCATGGACATGCCGTAGGAGCCATAGGCGTAGAGATAGAGCGGCGCGCTGCCATCCAGCGGCGTGTCACGGTGATGCATGACCGTCACTGGCACGTCCACGCCATCGTGGGAGGGGGCCATGATGCGGTGGACGACATAGTCCTCGATCGCGTGGCCACTGGGGACTTCCTGCGTCTTGATCAGAGTCCGGGTGCGGCTTGCCATATCGTAGTCGTAGACCTGCGCCGGGGTCGTTGGGCTTTCGTAGCCAAAGCGTGTCTCGGTCGTCTCCCACTCTTCAGACCCGTGCAGGCCCAGCGCGTAGGCTTGCTCGTCAAAGGCGATGGTATGAGAACTGCCCGCTTGCAGGTCATGCACCACGATCGAGGGCAGGGCGCCTTCGGCCTGAATGATGGTTAGGAAGTTTTTATAGCCATCCGTGCCTTTGATCAGGCGGCCGGGGACATGCTCCTGCCACGGCTGCCAGTGCGCGCGGTCTTCCTTGCCGATCTCGGCGCGCATGATCTGGAAATCAACGGCGCCGTTCTGGTTGGTGCGAATGAACCAGCCGTCTCCGGCACGTTCGAGGTCGTACTCGTGTCCCACTTCACGCGGAGCCACGCACTTGAGCTCAAAGGCAGGCTGCTGAAAATCGGCGATCCACGTTTCTGAGGTCTCGTGATCGTTGGCCGTGATGATCAGAAACCGATCATCGGGCGTGCTGCCGACCGATGTGAAGAAACCGGGGTCCATTTCCTCATAGATCAGCGAGTCCTGCGACTGGTCGTGGCCGAGGAAGTGCTGGTACACGCGGCAGGGGCGGTGATTGTCGTCTTGCCAGGTGTAGAAGAACGATCGGCCGTCTGGGGCCCATGCGATGCCGCCAGCGGTGCGCTCGATCAGGTCTCCACGGTCTTCACCGGTCGCGAGATCGCGCACGCGGATGGTAAAGAACTCCGATCCCTTGGTATCAACTGCCCACGCCATCAAGCTGTGATCGTCGCTGACACTTGACCCGGCAAGACGGAAATAATCATAGCCCTTGGCTTCGGCGTCGCCGTCAAACAGGATTTGTTCTGAAGCGTCGGTGGTGTCCTCGCGGTCCTTGCGGCAGTGGATGGGGTACTGTCCCCCCGTGCGAAAGCGAACGTAGTAGGCAAAAGGCCCGTCCTTGGTCGGGGGCGACTGATCGTCTTCTTTGATCCGACCCTTGATCTCATTGAACAGGCGCTCTTGCAGGGCTTCGGTTGGGGCGAGGACAGCTTTGCTGTAGTCGTTCTCGGCCTCGAGGTAGGCGCGGACTTCAGAGTCCAGCGCGGCCGGATTGGCCATGACTTCCATCCAGTTATCGACCCGTAGCCAGCCATAGTCATCGTGGCGCGTGAAGCCATGGTGGCTTTCGCTGCTGGGGACTTTCTTGGCCTTTGGCGGGGTGGGGGCTTGGCTGAGGTCAAACATGCGGTTGTCCGGCTCCACTTGAGGGGTGATAGGGAGTAGATAGGACGTCCGAATGCAGAAAGACAGAGAGCGACCATGCCCCTGAACCCAAAACTTGTCCTCAAAGGCGGCAAAGAGCGGCACATCCGCCACGGCCACCCGTGGATCTACGCCAGCGCCATCGAGCGCGTGGAAGACAGCCCGCAGCCGGGCTGGACGGCGGATGTTATGACCTATGACGGGCGTTGGGTGTGCAAAGCGGGGTATTCGCCCAAAAGCCAACTGCGGGCGCGGGTGTGGACGCTGGACCCCGACGAGGCGGTTGATGCCGCTTTCTTCCAACGGCGGATTGCGTCAGCGGCGGCACTGCGCGAGCGGCTTGGTCGGATGGACCCTGCAGGCGCGTGTCGCCTGATCAATGCGGAAGGCGACCGTCTGCCAGGCCTGGTGGTGGATCGCTTTGCGGACGTGTTGGTGGTGCAGATCAACAGTTCGCCCATGGAATTCTGGCGGGAAACGATCTTCGAGGCCTTGAACGCGGTGGTGAAGCCGCGTGCGATCTACGAGCGCTCAGACAGCGACAACAGGGCTAAGGAAGGCTTGCAGAAGCGCTCAGGCTGGGTTCGCGGGGCCGATGGAGATGCGTCGGAGGCAGCTCCAGTTGAGATCGATGAGTTCGGCGCGCGGTTCGCCGTTGACGTTGTTGCCGGTCACAAGACGGGCTTTTATCTCGATCAGGCGGAAAACCGCGCGCTGGTGCGTGACTTGTCCGCTGGTGCGCGGGTGCTGAACTGCTTTTCTTACACAGGCGGATTTTCGGTGCAGGCTGCGCTGGGCGGGGCGGTTGAAGTTGTCTCGGTGGATAGCTCCCAGCCAGCGCTGGACCTATCCGCGGCCAACTTTGCGCTGAACGGAATGGCCGAAGATGGGCGGTTTAGCCACCTGTGCAGTGATGTGTTCAAGGCACTGGAGGTTTTGCGGGGAGAGGGTCGTCAGTTCGATATCGTCATTCTTGATCCCCCAAAGTTCGCGTCGTCAGGGACGCACGTGGAGCGCGCGCTCCATGCTTATCGTAAACTGTCGCGGGCGGGGATCCCGCTGGTGGCGCCGGGAGGGCTGCTGCTGACATTCTCGTGCTCGGGCGCGGTGACGCCAGAGGCTTTCCAAAAATCGGTGACTCTGGCTCTGGCCGACAATCACCGACGCGGGCGGGTGATCCGCAAACTGGCAGCAGCCGGTGACCACGTGACCGATCTTGGCTTCGCTGAAGGGGCCTACCTGAAGGGGTTGGCGCTGGAGGTGGCCTGAGCAGGCGGTCTTTGGAAAGCGGCGGGGTCGTCTGATGGCTGGGAGATCCTTTGGTGGCGCTCCCTTCGCTCGGCCGCTGCGCGACGCTTGCCGAGGCGCGCGTAGCGCGCTGAGGCAAGTCGGCGCCACCTTTGATCCTGACGCACACTCAGCTTGTTCACGTGATGCTATGGGGGATGATCATCGGAGATCTTCTGATCCGATGGTCGATGGTGGCGCTCCGTTCGCTCAGCCGCTGCGCGGCCTTCGCTGCAGGATCGCGCAAGCTCGCCGACCCTGTCGGCGGTCGGCTACCGCCTCCATTTTTTACTTTAGGAGGTTGTGCGTGGTTTGGAGCGTAAGCGACCGTCGGCGGAGCCGGCGACCTTGCGCGACGCTTGCCGAAGCGCGCGGAGCGCGTTGAGGCAAGTCGGCGCCACCCCAAATGCCCCAAAATGAAAAGGTCGGGCTCTTTACCGCTTTCGGCACCGATGCCCGCCCTCCAGCAAAAGTCCTGAGGCCCTAAGCGCGGGAAGCCTTCAGTTCCAATCGGCGCGCATGCAGCACCGGCTCCGTGTAGCCCGACGGCTGCTCGCGCCCTTTGAGAACCAGATCACAGGCCGCTTGGAAGGCGATCGAGCCTTCGAAGTCAGTCGCCATGGGCTGGTACAGTGGGTCATGCGCGTTTTGCGCATCAACCACTGCCGCCATCTTCTTCAGTGACCCCAGAACGGCGTCTTCGCTCGCAATCCCATGATGCAGCCAGTTCGCCATATGCTGGGAGGAAATGCGGCAGGTCGCGCGGTCTTCCATCAAGCCGACATCATTGATGTCTGGCACCTTGGAGCAACCGACACCCTGATCCACCCAACGGACCACGTAGCCAAGGATCCCTTGAGCGTTGTTGTCCAGTTCGTTCTGGATGTCTGCAGGTGACCAGTTCTGACCTTCAGCCACGGGAATCCGCAGGATGTCGTCCACCTGCGCCCGCGCGCCGCCCGCGGCAATCGCATCCTGACGATCCGCCACGGACACTTGGTGATAATGCAGCGCGTGCAGCGTCGCAGCAGTCGGCGAAGGCACCCATGCGGTGTTGGCTCCGGCTTGAGGATGGCCGATCTTCTGCTCCATCATCGCCGCCATGAGGTCTGGCATGGCCCACATGCCCTTTCCGATCTGCGCTTTACCGCGCAATCCACACGCTAGGCCGGTGTCAACGTTCCAGTCTTCATAGGCCGCCAGCCAGCCCGAGCCCTTCATCTCCGCCTTGCGGATCATCGGACCGGCTTCCATGGCCGTGTGCATTTCGTCGCCTGTCCGGTCAAGGAAGCCTGTGTTGATGAAGGCCACGCGGTGCGCAGCGGCGCGGATGCATTCCTTGAGGTTCACCGTGGTGCGGCGTTCCTCGTCCATGATCCCCATCTTCATCGTATAGCGAGGCAGGCCCAGAGCGTCTTCAACCCGCCCGAACAGCGTGTTGGCAAAGGCCACTTCCTCCGGCCCGTGCATCTTCGGCTTTACGATGTAGATCGAGCCGTGCAGGGAGTTTCCGCTCTCCCGCTGCAGGTCGTGCATCGCGCACAGAGCCGTGACCATGGCATCCATGATCCCTTCCTGGATCTCGCGGCCCTGCGCGTCGTGGATGGCTGGATTAGACATTAGGTGACCGACGTTGCGCACCAACATCAGCGAACGGCCCTTGAGCACCAAGTCGCTACCGTCAGGCGCGATGTAGCTGCGGTCGGGGTTTAGCGCGCGGGTGATGAGCCGGCCGCCTTTCTCAAAACTCTCCGCCAAATCGCCCTTCATCAGACCCAGCCAGTTGCTGTAGGCGACAACCTTATCTTCGGCGTCCACAGCCGCGACGGAGTCTTCGCAGTCCATGATGGTGGAAACAGCGCTTTCGACCAGCACATCCTTGATCTTGGCAGCGTCGGTTTTGCCGATGGGGTGTTCTCCATCGATCTGGATTTCCAGATGCAGGTTGTTGTTGCGTAACAGGACAGCGGTGGGGGCGTCGGCCTCACCGCTAAAGCCCGCAAATTGAGTGGGGTCCGCCAGCGCTGCCGTGTTGTCGCCTGAAAGCGCGACGACCAGCGATCCACTGGCCACCGAGAAGCCTGTCGCATCTGCGAATGATGCGCCGCCTGCCAATGGTGCCGCCTCATCCAGTACAGCGCGTGCACGCGCGATCACGCGGTCGCCGCGCGTGGGATTATAGGCCCCGCCGCGCTCGGCGCCGCCCTCCTCGGAGATGGCGTCTGTCCCGTACAGGGCGTCGTAGAGAGAGCCCCAGCGCGCATTCGCGGCGTTCAGCGCATAGCGCGCGTTCATAACCGGCACCACCAGTTGCGCGCCGGCGATGGATGCGATTTCTGGGTCAACATTGGCGGTTTGGATGGAAAAATCTGGGCCAACTTCGACCAGATAGCCAATCGACTGCAAAAAGCCCTTGTAGGTCTCCATATCGGTAATCGGACCAGGATTGGCGCTGTGAAAATCATCCATTTGGGCTTGCAGGTCCGCGCGGCGCTGGAGCAGCGCAAGGTTATCGTCGGTCAGATCGTTGACGATCCCCGCTAGACCGTCCCAGAACTGCGCCTCGCTGACGCCCGTTCCCGGGAGAGCCTGTTCGTTAACGAAGGCGGCTAGTACAGGGTCAACCTGGAGGCCGGAAAGCGAAATCTTGGTACTCATTGTGGTATCCCTTCGAACGGACGATTGCGGTCGATACGCAGGCTAAACGAAATTGGTCTGTTGAACAGACCACTTGACCCATGGGAGCCAAGTTAAACCCGCTTACCACCCGCGACACAGGTGCATGAGAAGTCTCTTGCACCGTTTTAAAGACCGGGTTAGATACACGCCAGTCCTAGGGCGGCACGTCAGTGCTGCAGTCGTTTTATCGCTGCGTCCCGTTCGTCTAGAGGCCTAGGACACCGCCCTTTCACGGCGGCGACACGGGTTCGAATCCCGTACGGGATGCCACCTCCTTCGGGGGGTGGCAGGGCGCTTTGATCCCCACCCTACCATCGTCGATCCACTGCAAAGCCCAGCATTATTCCTGCTGAGCCAGTTTGATGCCTGCCTTTGTCCTCGAAATCCGTGACTTTCTCCACTAATGATAAAGACTGCAGTTGATTCATCGAGGTAAAGCCTATGCATGTGGCGGTTCTGACCGGTGGCATCGCGTCTGAGCGTGAGGTCTGTCTGGTCAGTGGAACAAATTGCGCGAAAGCGCTTCGCGACCTGGGTTATCAAGTCACCCTTGTCGACGCTGACAAAGATGTCGTCGCCAAACTCCAGAAGTGTGCGCCAGACGTGGCCCTGAATACGATCTGGGGTCAGTGGGGCGAGGATGGCACTGTGCAAGGCATCCTCGAAGGTCTGCGCATTCCCTACAGCCATTCCTCCATTCTCGCGTCAGCGCTCGCCATGGACAAATATCGGGCGAAGCGGGTTCTTGCGGCTTCCGGGCTGCAAGTGGCCAACGATCATCTCTATCGTCCGGGCGACTCCCCTGGGTCGGTTGCGCTGACCGGAACCCTCATCATCAAGCCAAACTTTGAGGGGTCGTCGATTGGCATGGCGCGGGTAAATGCGCAGAGCGCGGAAGTTGAAGAAATCCTCGAACAGGCACAGGGGCCAACCTTGGTTGAGCAGTACATCGAAGGACGGGATTTAACGGTCGGGGTGCTGGACGGCGCGGCCCTGGGCGTGTCCGAAGTGCTCACCAGCAACGGCATCTGGGATTACAAATCAAAATTTGGCATGGCCCCAAAGGAAACGGTCACGCCTGCGGAAGTTCCCGCTGACCTGCACGCCGAGATTTGTCGGCAGGCTGAGACCGCGCACGAGGCGCTGGGCTGTGAGGGGCTCACGCGGGTAGATTTCCGATGGGACGACGCGCGCGGAACTGATGGCCTCTATGTCATAGAGCTCAACACTCAACCTGCCATCGGCTTTCCCCGGGGTGGGTTGGATACACAGTTGGAGCTCAAGGGTTATTCGTTGGGGCAAATCTGCGAATACCTGATCAAAGGCGCTCGTCTCCGTTTCTGAAAGACGGGTCGAGAAGGGCATCGACGTAGGAGGACACGAGTTGTGGGTACCAGTTGATCATGGGCCCAAAGTTTACCTCGTTGATGCGGGCATGTTCTGCTGTTGCCGGGTCAAAGCATAGAACGTCGATCCCAATAGCTGTATGGCCAAACACGCTTTGAATATTCTCGAAAAGAGGCTGATACGCCGGTGCGATTTCATCAGGGCGATGCCAAACGACGCGAGAACCACAGCTTCGCGATGAAATGCGGTCGGCGATACGAATGCTCTCACCCGATGTTGGGATCTGATCGAGATGGAGTCCTTGACCTTCTATGACACGAAGCAGGTGAGCGTCTTTCACCGCCTGATCAAAATCGACTTTGAGCTTCTCCGTTCTGGGCTTGTTGTCGAGGAAAGTCTTCTCAGGGTTATCGAGATAGGCATCGATCAACGCGCGGAGCGTAGAGCGGCCATCTCCCTGCACGCGGGGCATCTCTACGTGACGAACTTCGATGAACCGATCCCCGACCATCGTCACGCGCGCGTAGTCGCCTTCATAAAACTTCTCAATCAAGCAGTCTTTGATGTCGGCTTCAGTCTCTTTGATGGCCCATCGAAGCTCAGTCTGGTCCTTGATATCGCAAATAACCCCAAACCCCCGTGTGCCATTGAAGGGCTTGAGCACGACCGGGTAGCCAATGTCTTCGGCTGCCGCCAGAGCCTGCTTTTCCGTGTAAACCCGCTTGTGTTCAACCGTTGGGATGTCGTGCAGGCGTAACACTTCGGTCGTGCTGATCTTGTTGGCCTGAATAAGGTGGAGAGTGTGGCTCGCACCTCCTGTAAACGTCCCGCGCACAAACTGTGACGAGCGACCTGTGCCAATCTGAAAGACGTTTTGCCCAACCTCAACGAGCGCGTGCTCCCGTTTGCAGAGTTCCAGCAGCACCATGCGCTGGTTGACCCCTGTCAGTCCCGCCTTTTTCATTGGCGTGAGGAACCGATCCATCTGTTTTTCGAGCCAAACCCAATGCGAAGGCTGTACGTCACTGACCAAAGTATGCTTCAGCAGGAATTGGAAAAATGAGTAGGGAAGGCTTGGGTACGCCGGCCGTGTTGGCAAAGTGTAGCGACCATTTAAGTCGCTGGTTCCGTCTGGCTCGAACGCGCCCTGCTGAAAAATCGGCCACTCTGATTGCTGGCAGCTCCGATAAATCCAACCCAACAGACGCCGGGCACGCCCAGAAGCTGGGACTGCCACTTTGCTTTCAATCTCAGGCTCTTGCCATGGGCCAATCACTCGGTCCAAAAGATCGACCGCCTTGGGGTGCAACTCAAGATCGGGAGCAGACTGCAGCTCAAAGTGAACCGTGCTTCCTAACATGCCAAGTGCATTGGTGTCGGCAAAGGTTGGCTCAAAGAGCGACGTCACGGGGTTAGAGCCTCCTTGAATGCTAGAGACGAGACCAAGAGACGCCTGAATCCAGTCAAGCCTTCTCGCGCCCCAGAGGCATGATGGTTGCCTCGCCTGAAATCAAACGTTGAGCCTTAGCCTAGGCGAAGAGTGCGACACCTTCGAGTGATTTTTTGATCTCCAGTTGCAAGGCCTGCGACCGTCCTTATTTGCGATAGATTCTGTCGCGGCAAAAGCGCACTTAATTCAAAGAATTCAATGGAACGAACGGGGCGCGGTAGCATTAATAGCGCCGGTTTTGGCCCCAATTTTTGGACACTCGCAGGTGCGGGTCAACCATCCAGCAGGCTTAGCATCAACCGGCTTGTCCTGCCTCCAGTGAACCGATTTTTTAGCTGACTTCAGACGGGCGGCCCAGCCCTTGGTCCCCGCCCGCAAACAGCCGCCGCCTTAATGAAAGGCCGCTGACCAGGGCTGGACCGTAACCCCGTTGAACGTCTTGGGAGTGTTGCTGAAGTTGAACAGACACAGCAGCGTTTCTGCACCGTCAGCCTTGGACCGGCGGAAGGCAATGATGTCCTTGTCTACATCAAGCAGCTCCATAGCGCCCTTGGCCTGCAGGACAATCTGTTCCTTGCACCAGGCCAGATGCGCCTTGTTGCGCTCGAAAAGGCTGCCCTGACGCCCCTGTTGCTCCAGCCCGCCCTTGGCGATGTGGCGCTCATCGACAGGCAGCCAGCTTTTCACATCAGCATCACCGCTGAAGCCACCATTGGGCTGGCTTGCGCACCATGTCATCGGCGTGCGGCAGGTGTCGCGACCCTTGAAGGTCTCGCTATAGCGCTGGATGCCCCAGGGATCCTGAAGCTGATCACGGGTCAGCCAGTCGGCGTCGTCCAGTCCCAGTTCTTCGCCCTGATAGATGCAGGTCGAACCGATCAGGCTGGTCGAAAGCTGGAGCAGCATGTGGGCGAAGTCGTCCTTGGCGGTGTCCGGGACATCGATTTTGCGCGTCATGCGGTCGAAGACGCGGCCCATGTCGTGATTGCTCCAAGCCGTCGAGAT
>CBFHUI010000057.1:0-18036 GCA_965658725.1 Alphaproteobacteria bacterium
TTTTGACCATGAGCCGCGCCCGCCCAGCGATTCGCCGCTGCAGGTCGCGTACAACATCGAGCGAACCGTTGGCGCTTGCTGCGATCCAATCGACCCCCGCGTCGAGCGCTGCCGCGAGGCTTTCGGCATCGCGTACGGAGACTTCAGCGGTCGGGATTGGAACGTTGGGAAACAGAATCGCTTTGTTTGCCGACAAAGCCCCGCCCGCAACGACGGTGGTGGACAGGCGGTAAAGCGTGACTTCCGTCACTCGAAGCGTCAGCCTGCCATCATCCAGCCGCAGCATGTCACCGACTCGCGTGTGGGCGAAAGCTTCGGGGAAGGGCAGATAAACGCGGGTTTCGTCACCCGGTTCCGGGGACTGGTCGAGGGTAAAGCTCGACCCCGCTTCAAGATGCGCGCTGCCGTTCTCGAAATCGCCAATGCGCATTTTCAGGCCGGGCAGATCCCAGATTGTGCCAACGGGCCGCGAGTCATCGCTGATTGCTTCACGCACACGCTCGGCCAGCGCCGCATTGCTTGCATCATCGGAATAGGCGGCGTTAATGCGGAAAACATCCGCGCCTGACTCGTAGAGAGAGGCAATCGCTTCGGTGGTGTTGGTGGCCGGTCCGAGGGTGGCCACGATTTTTGCCAATCGGTTGCGAAGCATGGTGCGCGCCTTTGCAGTGGTGGAGCTTTCGGCTTTGGATGTCGTTATGCTGGCCCGCCGCCGCACTGTCTATAGACAGACCTGCGGGGCGGTTCCCGTTTCATTTACTGTAACAAATATTTCAAAGAAGTGGCTGACTATGAACCAAATGGTGGGTCGGCTCTGCTGCGCCCTAGACGCAAGACTGCGCTTCGTTGACTCTGAGGGCGAGTCCCGGCTACAAACCGCGCAATTCCTCGGAACCCTATTTGAGTTGGCCGCATGGCCACGGAGAGAGCCATGAAGGTTTGTAACTCGCTGAAGACCGCGAAACTGCGTGAGAAGGGCTGCAAAGTCGTTCGTCGTCGGGGCCGCGTCTACGTCATCAACAAGCGTAACCCACGCTTTAAGGCCCGCCAGGGTTAAGTCTTTCGGGCTCAACGAAGCCAGAAAGATAATCACTGTTTTCTGAAAAAGGCCGGTAGCGCATAGCTCCGGCCTTTTTCTTTGGTCTGGTCACAGGTGCGTGAGCAGTTGGATCTTCTGAATAGAGTGTGACAATCCGACACTTGAAGGTCAGAGCGGTCGTTTCATGGTTAAACCTATGAAAAGACTTGCTTTGCCCCTCATCCTGCTGCTGGCGACCCCGTTTGTTGCCAAAGCCGATCAATACGATCCGCGCCTCGACGCCTACTTCGACGCCCTCTACCAGACCGAGGACCGAACAACGATCCAGCGTCTGGAGACCCAGATTTGGGACGCGTGGCGCACGCAGGCTTCTCCAGACGTAAATGAACTGTTTACGCTGGGAATGGGCGCGATGGAGGCGGCGGACTTCCTTGCTGCCATCGACTACTTCACCGAAGCGATCAGCCTCGCGCCAGATTTCGCCGAAGCCTACAACATGCGCGCGACCTCGCATTTCATTCTTGGCAATGATTATGAGAGTCTCACCGACGTTGAAGTCACCATAGACCTCGAACCCCGGCATTTCGGCGCGCTTCTGGGCGGCGCTCAGATCGCCATGCGAGCGGGTCAGGCGGAATTGGCGCTCGAGTTTGTCGAAGCGGCGCTGGCGTTGAGCCCCAACAATGAGATGTGGCGGATCATGGCGGAACGTCTGCGAGACATCACCGGCACCATCGACCTCTGATCAGCCCTGACGATGCTGTCCCAGCATGGCGTTTGATGCGGCCTCGCGGAAAGGAGCGCCGTTGACGATCATGATGCGGCGCTGATCCGCGTGGCGCTGGGCCAGCTCCCCGCATAGATCTTCATTTCGCGCCACGAGGGCGATCACCAGCTGCCGGTTCAGATCCAGCAGAACGTGCGCTTCTTCCCGTGAAGGCGGGTTCCGCGTGCCGCTCGACATGAGCGCTGCGCCCAAGGTCTCCTGAAGAACCGACATGATGTGCATGTAAGTACCGCTTTGCGATGCGCGGGCGAGAAGGGCGTGAAACTTGATGTCATCGGTGGCCTGCAAGCTCGGAGAGCGGCCAGACAGGGCCATGGTCTCAAGGACGGCCTTCATGTCTTCAATTTCTTCTCGCGTGACATTTGCCGCCGCCCGGCGTGCGCCAAAGGCTGCTACGTGGCCGATCATTTCGGCAAGATCGATCAACGAACTCGGATCAGAGCCAACCAGATGCAGCAAAGGCCGATCCATGGACGGGTCGCGCGCCACAACGTGCGTGCCGCCGCCCTGAACGGAGCTCAGCAGACCCTGCGCCTTGAGGTTCTGCAGCGCGGACCGAACGGAGACACGGCTGACGCTCAGCGCGTCGGAAAGCTGACGCTCTCCGGGCAAGCGATCACCCGGCGCAAGCTCACCCGAAGCGATGTGTCGCTTCAGCTCGTCTGCAACCCAGTCCGCAACCGACTGACCGGGAGTCCGGCGGTCACTGGTGGTTTCGGGCTTGAGTGTCACTGTCTGTTCTCGTGTCTGGTCGTCCACTAATACCTCTGAACATTATATTATATGCGAATGCGTGCATAGGTCTTCATCGACGCAGGCTCATAGACAGAACATTGTCCGCCAGCTCTAAGGGTCAAACCCTGCTTTGATCACGTGGGACAATTCCCAAAGACAATCCTCGCGGCTGGGCCGGAAATCGCGCTCGACCCACCAGGCTTCAACGCGCTTGAGCGCGCGCCCTACCGCCGGGCCGGGGTCGATGCCGAGGTCAAGGGCGTCCTGCCCTGATATGGGCAGTTTGACCGGGGTAAAGGCGAGGATGCGCGCAACGAAGTCACCACTTGCCGGGGCGTTCATCTCTGCGGCGTCGAGGAGCAGACGATCCAGCGCCGCATCCGGTCCGTCGAGGTACAGGCCCCAGTTCAGGGTCTTAGCGGGCATGTCAGAGGCGAGCAACATCAGCGCTTCGCGGTCGTGGTTGGAAATCCGATAGCGATCCGCCAGCGCTTTGAGCCGCCCCGGATCCCGATGCAGCAAGGCCGCCAGCCGTCGCCACAGGCCGGGCCGATCGTGCAGATCTTCGAGCACCATCAGTCGCTCCAGCAGGGTAAAGTCATCTGCGCGAAAACGGTGCGCCGGGCGCGGGATCACGTGGGCCAGCACGCCGTGTTCGACCATGGCGCGCAGAGTCTTGGCCACATTGGGCCCGGTGAGGATCTTCGCCATCTCCTGTCGCACCCGCTCTCCGGACAGCTCCTCAAGCGCGCCCGCTTGCGCCGCAAGCGCGCGTTCAGTCGCGCCGTCCCACGCGCGCAGTCCGAAACGCGCGTGAAAGCGGTAGGCGCGGAGGATGCGCAAGCGGTCTTCGGCGATGCGATCGCTGGCGTTGCCGACAAAGCGCGTGTGTCCCGCCTCGAGGTCTTCGAGCCCGCCAAAGTAGTCATAGAGGTAACCCGCGCGATCCACCGAAAGCGCGTTGTAAGTAAAGTCTCGGCGGGCGGCGTCCTGCTGCCAATCATCGGTAAAGCGCACTCGGGCGTGGCGCCCGTCAGTTTCGACGTCTTCCCGCAACGTCGTGACTTCGAACGTCCCCCCGCCTTCGCCGGCCGGCGCAACAGCGAGCACAGTTCCGTGCTCGATCCCAACCGGCACGGCCTTCCACTTAGCGCGGGTCAGGCGGCGAGTGACGGTGTTGGGATGCAGGGGCGTGGCGATGTCGATGTCGCCGCTGGCCGGTTGGCCCAGCACAAGATCCCGCACACAACCGCCAACAAAGCGCGCATCCCCCCCGAGAATCTCGATCAGTGCCGCCGCCGCACCGCCCTGCGCCTGCAGCAAGGGCGTTGCGTCTACCGTCGCTACCGGGGCGGCGACGGCTTCAGGGTCCGGCGAAAGGGGAGTCTCTGCAGTCATCTCGGTTCACGGCAGCGGCAAATAAGCGGGCGGGCGGGTCAGAAGGGGCGATCAAGGTCAGCGCACAGGCGCTCTGCAAACCCATGTAGCATGGCAGCGGTCGCTCCCCAAAGATAACGGCCTTCGAGGTCCATGGCCCACCAGTGCCGCAACGCTGCGCCACCAAAGCGTGCGCCGTCTCGGTGCCAAGCGTCTGCGTTCAAAAAGCGTTCCAGCGGCACGTCGAAAATCTCCGCGACTTCGCTTTCCTGTGGTTGCCACTGGGTGGGCGGCTGGACCAGTGCAACGAAGGGCGCAACGTCGAAACCTGTCCGCGTGGCGTAACGCGGCAGGGCAGCAAGGACGTCCTCGCGGGCAATATGCAGGCCCACTTCCTCCGCCGTTTCTCGCCGCGCCGTATCCAGCAGATCGCGGTCCTCTGGCTCAGCGCGGCCACCGGGAAAGGAGATCTGGCCGGGATGCTTGGGCAGGTGCGCCGCGCGTTGGGTCAGGACAAGATCAATCTGCGTGCCCGTATCAAGCAAGATCAGCATCACTGCACTCGCCCGCCGCTTGGGGTCCGGGCCATCGGCGGCAAGGTCGTCGCCGTAGCGCGGGGCCTGCGCCGCTTCGCCCAGCCCCCAGGCTCGGAGCGCAGCACGTAGCTCTACGCCGTTGAGGGTCATGGGTTCAGCCCTGCCAGCGAGAACGCCTCGCCCGCTGACCAAACCGTCAGCTCACCGCTTTCCGGGTCTTCTGCGGCCAAGTCTACAAGCTGATAAAACACGGCGCGGTTCAGTCGTGCGGTCAAACCATCACGGACATAAAGCACAGGGTCCGGCTCCCCCGTCTCCGGGTCGAGGGTGAAGGTCAGCGCGTGGTCGGCGTCAGCGAGGACTTTATCGCCAACGTTGGTCTCAAACGTCAGCCGCTGCTCCCGTCCCGTGCCTTCAACCGTCAGCAGAATGGCGATGAAAGCCGTTCGCTCGACCAGCACTTCCCCGCGCTCCGCCGGGGTCTGAAGGAAATAGCGACCATCCGCTTCGCGCCGCAGCACGCTGGAAAACAGCGTTACCAGCTTGGGCCGGTTGATCTTGGACCCTTGATAGTACCAGTCGCCGTTGGCGGCGATGCGCATGTCGAGGTCTTTGATGTCGCGCGGGACGCGGATCGCTTCGGCCATGAGGGGAGTCAGTCGCTGTTTTGGGGTTCTGAGGCTTAGTTAAACCAACCGCCGGGCAAGACAAAGGGGCGCGTCGTGCGACACGCTGCCGAAAAGCGTCTTGTCTTGAAAAATAGGTGGCTGGGGCACCAGGATTCGAACCTGGGATCACCGGACCAAAACCGGATGCCTTACCGCTTGGCCATGCCCCAACCGATGGATTGGTTACATATGCGAGGGACTGGTTGATGGCAAGGGCAATCCTGCGTATCGGACCAGCGAAAATCGACCAGCACACGAATTCGCATAAGGCTTGCAATCTAGGCCAATCTTTGTCATAAAGGCGCTTAATTTCAGGGTTTTAGCCCAATTTCTTCGACCACCATCATAATTTCGGTCGGAAAGCTAATTTAAAATCAGAGACCTTAAGTGTTTCTGGCTAAACGATTTTGAGGCCTATATGGACCGTTCAGACGATTTGACCCGCAACCGTCGGTTTAACGCCCTTGAGTTGGGAAGCGATCGGACCCGCCCCCGTATTGTGACAGCAAAGGACGAGCGCGTCGCGCCGCGCGGTGCTACGCCAGCCAATCGCGCGCCTCAGCCCTCGCTCGAGTTCCGGGCCCGGCAGCGTCTTCGGACCTACGCCGAAGCCGCAACGGTCATGGACCGCCAGTCGCCGCGCGATGCTTCTGCTGCCGTCCGCAAGAACACGGATCCTTCCTCGGAAGCACCGGTCGCGCCTGCTGCTGCCACTGCGTCGCCCGCTGCGACGCCGGGTTATGGGGAGATCATCCCTGAACCGCCCAGCCCCATGGCGGAATCATACGTCGGTCGCACGCCGCAGATTACCCAGCGAGAAGCGCAAACGCACAACCTTGCCCCTTCGGCAGCCCTTTCAAGCGACGATCAGGCCGGACAGGACGACGCCTTCGAACCTGCGCCGATCATGTCGGCTTCAACCGAAGCCGCGATAGAATCTCCTGCCATCACCGCCCCCATCGAGGCTGAAGATAACCTTGCTGAAGCCATGTCGTCGCCTCAAGACGAGGCTACGATTGAATTTGCTGACGCCAACGCGCTGATCGCAGATGAGCCACAGGCCTTCCAGTCTGCTGCCACTTCAGGCACCACCGAGGGCGCAGGCGGGGTTGCCGGAACAGCACGCGCTATGATCGCAAAATCATCGGCGACGGTTCAAAATTTCACCTCTAAATCGGCATCGGTCGCGAAATCTTTAGTCGCAAATGCCGGTCTGTTGTGGCAAAAAACAATCCAGCGCGTGTCAGGACAGGATCCTGAAGCTGCGTCGCTGTCCAATACCGCCGCTCCCAGTGGCGTAGGAGTTAAAGGTCGCGTGTCTCGTTTACCTGCTAATTCATTGCTGACCCCGCAAGTGGGTTCCCTCGCCGCTGCTGCGCGCGCGGACGCCGCCAACGCTCGGCCAGACGCCAATGTTCGGCCGGTGCAAAGCGAAGGCGTTCTGAATCAGGAACCTGAGCCACGCCGGACCCTTCTCGCTCGCAAAATCCAAGACAACGTGGAACGCACGGAAGCCCGTGCTGTGACGCCAAGCGGACCGATCACGCAGACGCGGCGCGGCGGCATGGCGCTGTCTTCGCTGGCGCTGATCGTCACGGTTCTTGTCTTCCTCGCTGCTGCGGTCTGGGCGACGGTGTCGATCATGCAGCGGACAAGCACCCCAGTGACCACCATCGGTCAAACCGAGCGCTACCGCATTGAAGCTGTGCTGGATGCCTTGTTCATCGATCCCGGCGCGGTTGACGGCGTGATCGATGCGCGGACGACGGCAGCAATTGCGGTCTACGCGTCCGAGTACGGCTACACCGGCCCGCTGGAGATCTCCGCGCCGCTGCTTCAGCACCTTGAAACCGAGGCGGAAGCCATGGGCGTTCTGGACCTGATCCAGTAAAGTGACCTGTGCGCTGCTAGAGTATCTCAGCGGCGGCTGACCACCAGGTCGGAAACTGCTGCTGAACCTGAGATAGGGCCGCATCGCGCGGCCCTTTTTCGTGGAACAAGGCAAAGCACGTGCTGCCCGATCCCGTCATCCGCACCAACCACGCCCCCTCAGCCTTTTCCAACGCCGTCAAAGCCCGGGCGATGTCGGGGTTGAGGCTGCAGGCGGCGGCTTGCAAGTCGTTGCCGCAGGACTGTAGCGCCGGGACGAGACCGCCCCTCGCGGCGAGATCAAAAGCTGCTTCGCTGGCGGAAAACTGACCGTTCAGTGCCGCGAAGCACGCGCCGGTCGAAACCCCTGTTGACGGCTTGAGCAACAGCACGGGCGTCCCGCCCAGCCCCGCAACCAGTTCCCCGGCCTCGTCGCCCGTCCCGCCCCACAGCCGGGCGCGCTGGTCCATCGCGGGCGGCATGTCCGCGCCCAGACCGGCGCAGGCTGCGCGGAAGGCAGGGCTTGCCGCTGGATTTTGACCCTCGGCCCAGTGCACGACCGCCGCCGCATCCGCCGTCCCGCCGCCAAGTCCGGCTTCGGCGGGGAGGGTTTTGTCGATGTGGACGGAGACAGGCGAAAGCTGCGGATCAACCGCCCGCACAGCGCTTAAGGCCCGCCAAGCGAGGTTGTCGTCGCGCGAAAGCCCGCCATCCGGGGTCATCGTGAGATCAACATCCGTCGCAGGCTTGAAGGTCAACCGATCGCCAATGTTGAGAAAAGCGAACAGGCTGTGAAGGCGGTGCAGGCCGTTAGGCCGCCGGCCAAGGACGTGCAGAAAGAGGTTCAGCTTACCCGGCGCAAAGACGGCGTCGCGGCTACTGCGCGGCGCTGTCATCGGGGAGGCCGTCGGCCAGCTTGTCTTCGATCCCCTGCACCCGGTCTTCCGGGAGGTCCGGCAGGTCAAGCGCGCGTGCCCAGAAGTATTCTGCCTCGCGCGTCCGATCGAGCTTCCAGTACACGTCGCCCACGTGGTCAGCGATCTCCCAACTCCACGGATTGAGCTGGAAAGCACGCTCCAAGTGCGGCAGGGCTTCGGCATACTGGCCCAGCTGGTAATAGGCCCAGCCCAAACTGTCGATGATCGCGCCACTGTCGGGCTGCATCTCTACCGCACGGTTGAGCATCTCGAAGCCCTCATCGAGGTTCAAACCACGCTCCACCCATGAGTAAGCGAGAAAGTTCAGGACGTTCGGGTCATCCGGGCGCAGTTCGAGGGACGCCAGCAGTGCTTCTTCCATGGCGTCGAAATCATTCAGCCGATAGGACGCGATGCCCGCGATAAACAGCGGCTGCGCGGCGGCAGGACCAAGTTCAGGGACTTCCGCGCGCCAGGACTTAAAGGCCTCGACGGCCTCGGCGTAGGCCTCAGCCCGGAAATACAGGATCCCCCGCTGGCGGTTGATCCCCGGCGCGCCGCCAAGCAGTTCCTCAGCCTCCGACAAGACAGACAAGGCATCGTCGTAGCGCTCCTGATCCGAGAGCGCCTGCACCTGCCCCAGCAGGGCGGCGAGCCGGAATTCCTCGATGTCTTCAAGGTCGGCGTAGAACTTCTCTGCATCCTCAAACCGCTCCAACTCCAGCAAGGAGGAAGCAATGAGTTCGGTATATCCGGGGTAGAGACCAGAGTCCGGCGACAGCAAGTAACCGATTTCCTGCGCATAGCGGTAGGCGACGGCCGCCTGATCCTGGTTGGCAATCAATCGGGTGATGACGAACATCAGCTCGGTGTAAATATCGACAGGCTGCAGCTGCAGCTTATCTGGAACCGGGGTTCCCGCTGCAAGCCGTTCGAGACCCTCTTCCCCAGCTGTGCGCAGGCCCGTCCCGAGCAGCGCCTCATAAACCATCGTGGCGGTTGCTTCGTCGCCCACACGCTCCAGCGCGTGCGCGGTCAACTGGGCCATGCGGGGAAACTGGAAGGGGTCTTGACCGATAAAGGCTGTAAAGGCGTCAGCGGAGTCCTCGTACAGACCCATGGCACCGAACACCAGACCTCGGGCATAGTGACCCAGCGGGACGAAACCAATGGCGTCCAAACCCTCTTCAATCGCTGTCAGCGCCCCGTCCATATCGCCCGCGCCTGTGTGAGCAGCGGCAAAAGCAATGGACTCGATAATGGCGTCGAGGCGAGACTCCGCAGGCAGGGGCAGGGTCTGAAGCGCTGCATCCCAGTCACCGGCCTTCATCGCCGCATTGCGAACGATGGTTTTGGCCAGAGGGTCTGCAGGGTCGATCTCAAGAAAATCGCGGGCATAGGGCAGCGCTGCGTCGTAATCGCCTTCGATCGTCAGGATCGTCATTTGCTGCCGGATCAGAGCCTTTTCGCCAGGATCTTTGCGCAAAGCGTCGGAGAGGTAAGCCGTCGCGTTCTCAGCATCGCTGGCGCGGGTGGCGACAAGAGCGGCAAGAAAATCGCCCGACTGCGCATGAACAGCGGGCGTCGCCGCCGCAAGCGTCAGGGCCGAGACGGCATAGGCCAGTCCGTGGGTGAGTTTCATGCAGTCGTGCCTCCAAAATCCATCCTAGTTAGATAGAGGCGCAGGCATGAGCGGACAAGCAGCGCGGCTTTCACTGAGGCGATTGTGACCCGGACGCCGAAAAAGCGCCCTTGTTTGCGCGGCTCTGTCTAGATGAAGCTTAAGGGCTTTCGGGCATGACTGCCTTATTTCAGCCACATTGCGGCATCCGCACTCTAGCATCCTCGATAAAACCAAAACTATGTGGCTAGAGGATGGACAGGGTGCAGCTTTGCTGGGGTCTTTCGGGCATCTAGACGCTGAACAGACTTGTCGCGCTGTCGCTGTTCTCCAACCCCAATCCGCTCTTTATGGAAGGCTCATTATCTTCATTAGAAGGGCGTTTTGCATGAAAGTTCTGGTATTGGGCGGCGATGGCTTCTGTGGCTGGCCGACAGCGCTGCACCTGTCTGAACAAGGCCACGACGTGATCATCGTCGATAACCTCTCCCGCCGTAACATCGACAACGAACTCGAGGCTCAGTCGCTAACCCCGATCCAGCCCATGGGCATCCGCCTGCAGGCGTGGAACGAAGTAAGCGGCAAGGAAATCGGCTTCCGTAACCTTGATCTGGCTTTGGACTACGACGGCTTCCTTGCGCTGCTGGTTGAAACCAAGCCCGACGCCGTGGTGCACTTTGCCGAGCAGCGGGCAGCGCCCTATTCCATGAAGTCCTCGAAGCATCGCCGTTACACCGTGGACAACAACTTGCGCGCCACCAACAACGTGTGCGCGGCGCTGGTTGAATCCGGTCAGGACATCCATCTGGTGCACTTGGGCACGATGGGGGTTTATGGCTACGGCACCGCGGGTATGCAGATTCCCGAAGGTTACCTGCCGATCAAGGTTGAGGTGCGGCCTGGCGAAGAGGTCGAGACGGAGATCCTCTACCCCGCCAACCCCGGCTCGATCTATCACATGACCAAGACGCAAGACGCGCTGTTCTTCCATTTCTACAACAAGAATGACGCTCTGCGGATCACCGACCTGCACCAAGGCATCGTCTGGGGCACGCAGACCCCGGAAACCGAGCGCGACGCGCGGCTGATCAACCGCTTTGACTACGATGGTGACTACGGCACCGTTCTGAACCGCTTTCTGATGCAAGCGGCGGTGGGCTATCCGCTGACCGTGCACGGTACGGGCGGGCAGACTCGGGCCTTTATCCATATCAAGGACACGGTACGCTGTGTTCAGCTGGCGCTGGAAAGCGCGCCGGCAAAGGGGGAGCGGGTGCGGATCCTCAACCAAATGACAGAGACCCACCGCGTGCGCGACCTTGCGGATCAGATCGCCGGGATGACCGGCGCGAAAGTGGCGCGGCTGGAAAACCCTCGCAAAGAAGCAGCGGAGAACGACCTGAACGTCGCCAACGCGCAGTTCCTCGCACTCGGCCTGAACCCCACGACGCTGGAAGGCGGCCTGATGGCAGAAGTGACTGAGATCGCGCAGCGCTACAAAGACCGCGCTGACACCTCAAAAATCCCCTGCGTCTCTCTTTGGTAGGGCCAAAAGGGTCCGCTTAAGCGCGCGAATGCGCCAGAAAAGAAAAAGGCCCAGCGCGCATTGCACCGGGCCTTTTTTAGTGACTGGGGAACCAAGCCCGCAGTTTTAGTCTTCGTCGTCGGACGTTGCTTCTGCGGCGTCTGCTTCTTCAGCAGGCGCTTCATCGGCATCAGAGCGGGTGATAACCACATCGCCGTCTTCGTTGTCGAAAGCACCGAATTCGAGATCGTTACCGAAATCGTCTTCTTCTTCCTCAACAACCAGACCCAGAGCCTCTTCCTCAGATTTGGCAACGTTGATCTGAACGATCAGGTCAACTTCCGGGTGCAGCTTCAAGCGGATCGGGTGCGCGCCGAGCGTTTTGATTGCACGGTCGAGAAGCACCTGGCCCGACGAAACGGTGAAACCCGCTTCGGAGATGCCCTGCGCGATATCACGGGTCGTAACCGAGCCGTAAAGCTGACCGGTGTCAGACGCCTGACGAATCATCGGAATGGACAGGCCTTCCATACGGCCAGCCATGTCTTCCGCTTCTTCACGACGCTTGAGGTTGTCCGCTTCGAGCTGCGCGCGCTTGGCTTCGAAAACAGCCTTGTTTTCGTCGGTCGCCCGCAGGGCGATGCCTTGCGGCAGCAGGAAGTTGCGCGCGTAACCGGGCTTAACGGTTACAACGTCGCCCATCTGGCCGAGCTTATCGACACGCTGGAGAAGGATAACGTTCATCATTGTCTTGTTTTCCTTTTCCGCTTTAGCCGATCACGTATGGCAGCAGGGCCATCGTGCGGGCGCGCTTGATGGCGCGGGAGAGTTCACGCTGCTTTTTCGCGGAAACAGCCGTGATCCGGCTGGGTACGATCTTGCCGCGCTCGGAAAGAAAGCGGCTGAGCAGCTTGGTGTCCTTGTAGTCGATCACTGGAGCGTTAGGGCCAGAGAACGGGCAGGACTTCTTGCGACGGGTAAAGGGACGTCGAGCCATAGTCTTTATCCTCTTCCTAACTCTTATTCAGCGTCGCGACGTTCGCGGCGTTCGCCACGGTCGCCACCACGATCACCACGATCGCCACGATCGCCACGATCGCCGCGGTCACCCCGATCACCCCGGTCAGGACGATCGCCGCGCGCCTTGGCGCGCATTTGGATGGATGGGCCCTCAGGCATTTCCTCGATGCGAAGCGTCATCAGGCGCAGAACGTCTTCGTTCAGCGACATGTTCCGTTCCATCTCGGCTTTGCCGTCGTTGTTGGTGTCGATGTTCATCAGCACGTAGTGCGCCTTACGGTTCTTCTTCACGCGGTAGGCAAGGGACTTCAGGCCCCAGTACTCCGTGGAGTGAACAGATCCGCCATATTCAGTGATGATGGACGTAATTTGCTCGGTGATTGCCTCGACCTGAGTCGGGGAAACATCCGGCCGCGCCATGTAGACGCATTCGTAAAAAGCCATTCTATATGACTCCCTTTGGATAATATGGACGCCCCGAAAGCGGTGCGACCAACAGCCAGCTCGTTTGATAAAGCTCATGACCTGGCAAGGAGTGGTTGAGCAGCGGTGGTGTAGACCGCTCCCGGCGCGCTGACAACAGCCGCGACGCATGGCTCCCGTGATACCCAGCTAAACCCGCTGCGCTGGTTGCCAGCGGGCCTCCACCGGCGCATAAACCCCTGCAAATAAAGAGTACAGCACGTAATTTGTTGAGGTGCAGGACATGCGGGCTTTTGTGTTTCCCGGCCAGGGCAGTCAGAAAATCGGAATGGGCAAGGATCTGGCCGACTCCTTCCCAGCCGCCAAAGCGGTCTTTGATGAGGTCGATGAGGCTCTGGGCGAGACCTTCTCGGCGCTGATTTTTGAAGGCTCCGACGACGATCTGAAGCTGACGGAGAACACCCAGCCCGCGCTGATGGCCGTCTCGCTGGCCACCGTGCGTGCGCTGGAAACCGAATTTGGCGTGCAGCTGAAGGATCACGGCAGCTTCGTCGCCGGGCATTCGCTGGGCGAATACTCCGCCCTCGCCGCCGTTGGCGCCCTGTCGATCGCTGACACCGCCCGCCTGCTCCGACTGCGCGGCAAGGCCATGCAGTCGGCCGTTCCTGTGGGACAAGGTGCCATGGCGGCCGTTCTGGGCCTGACCATGGAACAAGTCGAAGCTGTCCTCGGCGACACCGACAGCGCTCTGGGCGTGGCGGAAGTCGCCAACGATAACGCCAATGGGCAAGTCGTGATCTCCGGCGCGACCGAGGCGATTGCAGCCGCCAGCGAAGCGATGAAGGCCGCAGGAGCCAAGCGCGCCTTGCCGCTGCCCGTCTCCGCACCTTTCCACTGCTCCCTCATGCAGCCCGCTGCCGACGCTATGGCCGAAGCCCTCGCATCCGCCAGCATCAGCGCACCAACCCTACCCGTTGTCGCCAATGTTCTGGCTGAGAGCACCAGCGACCCCGCCCGTACGGCCGACCTGCTGGTCCAGCAGGTAACAGGCCGCGTTCGCTGGCGTGAGTCGGTGGAGTGGATGGCTGCGCAGGGCGTGACCGAGCTGGTCGAGCTGGGCGCGGGCGCGGTGCTCGCCGGGCTGACCAAACGCATCGCGCCGGACGTCGCGGCCCAGTCCGTCGGCACGGCAGAGGGCCTGCGCGCCTTCGCTGAGAGCCTCCGCTAAGACCCCCTGATTTCAAGGAAGAAGTATGTTTGACCTCACTGGAAAAGTCGCGCTTGTCACCGGCGCATCTGGCGGAATTGGCCGGGCAACGGCCGTGGCACTCGCGGCGCAGGGTGCGACGCTGGTGCTGACCGGGCGCCGGGAAGACGCGCTCAAAGAAACTGCAGCGGCTTGCACAGGTGCAACTTGCCACATCCTCACTGCCACGCTGGGTGACCCGGAAAGCGAAGCGAAGATGCTCGCCGACGCGGAAGCAGCCGCCGGTCAGATCGACATCATCGTGAACAACGCCGGTCTGACTAAGGACGGTCTCGCCATGCGGATGAAGGACGACGACTTCGATCAAGTGCTCGACGTCAACCTCTCCGCGACCTTCCGCCTGTGTCGCGGTGCGATGAAGGGGATGATGAAGCGCCGCTGGGGTCGGATCATCAACGTGGTGTCCGTGGTTGGCTTCATGGGCAACCCGGGGCAGGCGAACTATGCGGCCTCCAAGGCCGGGATCGTCGGGATGACAAAGTCGATCGCGCGCGAAGTCGGCTCTCGCGGGATCACCGCGAACTGTGTCGCGCCGGGCTTCGTCGAGACCGCCATGACCGCTGACCTGCCAGAAAAAGTGGTTGCTGAGCAGATTTCCCACGTCCCGTCAGGCCGCATGGGCAAGCCTGAAGAAATCGCCGCCGCCGTGGTTTTCCTGGCCAGCGAAGAAGCCGGCTACATGAGCGGAACCACCTTGCACGTAAACGGCGGCATGGCCATGCTATAGCCAAAGCGGTCAGCAGACACGCCTTAGTGTGGTTTGGCCTGCTGATCGCTTGTGTTAAGGGACGCCATCCTATTCCATTCACCGAACAACCATAGGAATGTTGACCATGAGTGACGTTGCTGATCGCGTTAAGAAAATCGTTGTTGAGCGCCTGTCTGTTGAAGAAGACAAAGTTGTAGAGTCCGCCAGCTTCGTGGACGATCTGGGCGCGGATAGCCTTGATACCGTTGAGCTGGTCATGGCGTTTGAGGAAGAGTTCAACCTCGAAATTCCTGACGACGCTGCAGAAAAAATCGGCACCGTTGGCGATGCCGTTAAGCACATTTCCGAAGCAGTAGGCTAAGCCTGCGCTTCTCTGACTGACTGACGGAATGGCGCGTTTCGCGCCGTTCTGCCTTACGGGTGAGGGTAGAGCATGACCGGTTTGCGCCGTGTTGTGGTCACCGGCGTTGGTATGGTGTCACCGCTGGGGGCCGGGGTCGATAACGTCTGGAAGCGTATTCTGAACGCTGAAAGCGGCATCGCCCGCATCGAAGGCTTTGATGCATCGCACTTGCCAGCCAGCATCGGTGGTGAAGTGCCGATCGTGGGCGGCGTCAAGGCGGACGACCCTTTCGCCCTCGATGTTGATGCGGTCATGCCGGAGCGGGAACGCCGCCGCGTGGACCCAATCACCATTTACGCCCTCGCGGCCGCGACTGAAGCGGTTGAAATGTCCGGCTGGACCCCCGCCGACGAAGAAGCGCAAAACCGCACCGGCGTCATGATCGGCTCCGGCATTGGCGGCATTCAGAGCTTCACCAACGCCGTCGAGACCGTCCTCACCAAAGGCGCGCGCCGCCTGTCTCCCTTTGCCATTCCGGCAATTCTGGTGAATTTGCCTTCGGGGCATATCTCCATGAAGTACGGATTCCGCGGCCCGAACCACGCCAACTCCACCGCCTGCACCACCGGCACCCACGCCATCGGTGACAGCGCGCGGATGATTGCGCTGGGCGATGCGGACGTGATGGTTGCTGGCGGGACAGAGCACGGCATCATCGAAATCGGCGTTGCCGGCTTTTGCGCTGCGCGTGCGCTTTCGACCAAATACAACGACAGCCCGACCGAAGCCTCCCGCCCTTGGGACAAGGGCCGCGACGGCTTTGTCATGGGTTCTGGCGCTGGCGTCGTCGTGCTCGAAGAACTCGAGCACGCCAAAGCACGCGGGGCCAACATCATCGCGGAAGTGCGCGGCTACGGCATGTCCGGCGACGCGCACCACATCACCGCACCACCAGAAGATGGCAACGGCGGCCGCCGCGCCATGGAAGCGGCGTTGCGCTCAGGCGGTATGAACGTGGACGACATCGACTACGTCAACGCCCATGGCACCTCGACCCCGCTGGGCGACATGGCCGAATTCGGTGCGGTTCGGACCCTGTTTGGCGACCACCGCAAGTCAATGTCCATGTCTTCCACCAAATCCGCCGTTGGCCACGCACTTGGGGCAGCGGGCGCGATGGAGGCGATTTTCTGCCTGATGGCGATCCGCGACCAGGTCGCACCGCCCACCCTGAACCTCAACGACCCTGACGATGGGGTCGACATGGATCTGGTGCCAAATCAGCCTCGCGAACGCCAAATTCGTGCGACACTGTCAAACAGCTTTGGGTTCGGCGGTACGAATGGATCGCTGATCTTTTCGACTTTTGGTGGCTAGCCTGCCTTTTCTGACGTGTGTCGGCCCTAAGATTGCTTAACATCTGCGGAGACGGACACTTTTCCCGTGTTCAAATTCATTCTCAAATTCGGAGTGACCATGGGCACGATCCTCGCCGCCGCTGCGGCAGCTTTGCTGGGCGCTGGTGCGTTCTGGATGCAACCGCCTGCTAGTGCGACACTGGATGCGACTTTTGTCGTGCCGCGCGGTGCGGGGCTGTCGCAAGTTGCTGCAGATCTGGAAGCGGCCAAGCTGGTGAACAGCGCGGATCAAATCATCCTGCTCTCCCGCATCCGGGGTGATGCGTCGAGCATCAAGGCTGGGGAGTTCCTCATCCCTGCCCGCGCCGCGCCTGCGGATATCCTCGACATTCTGACCGAAGGCAAGGCCGTGAACCGCTTTGTGACGGTGCCCGAAGGCGTCACGGTCCTGAATGCCATCGCACGCCTGAATTCGGCCCCCGGCCTGACGGGGGAGGTGACCAGCGTGCCACCGGAAGGCTCTTTGCTGCCCGATACCTACTCCTACGCCCTCAACGAAACCCGCCAGCAAGTGCTCGACCGCATGGTCGTTGCCATGGATGCCGCGCTCGAAGAAGCCTGGGCCAACCGCGCGCCAGACGCGGCGGTGAACAGCAAGGAAGACGCGCTCATCCTCGCCTCGATCGTGGAAAAAGAAACCGCCATCGCAAGCGAACGTCCGCTGGTCTCCAGCGTGTACAGCAACCGGCTGCGGCTGGGCATGCGGCTGCAAGCGGACCCAACGCTGGTCTATTATCTCTCCGAGGGGACCGGCCGGCTGGGACGCGGTTTAAAGCGCTCGGAACTGAGCGACAGCTCCAACCCCTACAACACTTACCGCCATGACGGCCTTCCACCCGGCCCGATCGCGAACCCGGGCGTTGAAGCCCTGCAAGCCGCGCTGGCCCCGGCGGACACACCTTACATCTTCTTCGTCGCAGGCTGTGACGGCGCAACCGCCTTTACTGAGACCTACGAGCAGCATCAGCAGCGGGTGAAGGAATGGCGCGCCTGTGAGTTCCACCGTTTCATGCCGAACCCACCCAAGCCGCGCCCCGTCGAAGCGCTACCGCCGCATCGCGTGCTCGAAGACGCGCCTAGTCAATAGGCGGAAGTTTCGGCTTGCGGCGCAGGGGGTTCAGCCACGCACCGATAAAGCTCGGCAGCGTGCTGAGAAAGCCGACAGACCAAGTGACCTGCCAAGGAAACGCGATCCGAACCTGACCCGCTTCCATCCCGCGCTTCATGATGTCAATCGCTCGGTCGCGCTCCATCAGGAAGGGCATGCGGAAGTTGTTGGCATCGGTCATGGCGCTTTTGACATAGCCGGGACAGATGGTCGTGACCTCAACACCAAAGGGCTTAAGCCGCCCACGCAGCGCTTCGCCCCAGTGCTTCACATATGCCTTGGTCGCAGCGTAGGAGGGCGACTGCGTGATCGGCGCAAAACCGGCGACCGAAGCCATGAGCGCAATCTGACCCCGACCGCGCGCCGCCATCCGATTGATCACCGGCATGACCGTGTTGGAAACGCCGATGACGTTGATCATGGACAGCTCATAGGTCTGCTCCGCGCGCTCCATGAGATACTTGCCCGTCCCGTGGCCAATGCCTGCGTTGGCAATGAGCAGGTCAATCGGTGTCTCGCGGTCAAAGTCGGTGAGCATGCGGTCCATGGCCTCGCGGTCGGACACGTCAACCAGTGCTGGAACGACGGTGGCGCCCTTGGCTTGGCAAGCCTCGACAACCCTATGCAAGCGCTCTTCATTGCGGCCAGTGAGCAGCAGCGTGACGCCGGGCGCT
>CBFHUI010000058.1:0-17849 GCA_965658725.1 Alphaproteobacteria bacterium
GGCCTGGGTGGTTGAAGCGGGCGGCGCGGAAACCCGTGCTGGGGCCGCTGAAGATCGCGGCTTGGTCGGAACCGCCTTTACTAGTTTTCCCTCAGCCTATGAAGCCTGCCAACTCCCCGTCGGCGGCACCGCCAACAGTCCCCACGACGACACGGAAGCCTTCCTCGAAGCTGCGTTTTTCCAGATGAGCGGGGCGCAGCTATTCCGGCTGGTCCGCGGCGAGTTTGCGGGCTTTATGGATGGGTTTCTGAACCGCATTGGCTGGCGGACGGAGGACGTCGATGTCTTCGTTCCGCATCAGGCCAGCCCGATCAGCCTGCTGCACATGGCGCGCGCCTTTCGGGTGCAGTCGGAGCGCTACGTCGATATCACCCGCACCCACGGTAACCAGATCGCAGCATCGATCCCCCTGGCCTTTAGCGAGGCCCGAAGCCGGGGGCTCATTAAAGATGGCGCGCGGGTGCTCATGCTTGGCACATCCGCTGGTGTGCAGTTCGGCGCTGCTGCGTTGGTCGCCTGAGCAGGCGGGGGTGGCGGTTTGCGGGTTCTGGTGACAGGGGCGAGTGGATTTCTGGGCGGACATTGCCTGCGCCGGCTCCAGCATGCGGGCGGCTATTCCCTGATCGGGACTGGTCGCGACCCGGCTCGGGGCCCATCGGGCTTTGACTTTGTTCCTGTGGACCTCAGCGCAGGCCCCAAGGCGCTGTCTGCTTTGCCCCCGGTTGACGCCGTGGTGCATGGGGCCGCGCTTTCAGCGCCTTGGGGGCCGCAGGCCGCTTTTGAGGCCGCCAACGTGCACGCGACTGCCGCCCTGTTGGACTGGGCTCAGCATCAGGGCGTCACGCGCTTCATTCATATTTCAACGCCCGCCCTCTACTTCGCCTTCCGAGATCAGTTCGACCTGCGCGAGGACCACCCCCAAGGCCCCCCAATCAACGCCTATGCCGCCACCAAGGCGCGGGCAGAAAGGCTGGTGACGGCGTCGCCTTTGAGCAGCATCATCCTGCGCCCGCGCGCGCTCTATGGTCCGGGCGATACGGCTTTGCTGCCCCGGTTGCAAAGGGCAATCGCGGCAGGACCGCTTCCTCTGCTGCGAGGGGGAGCGGCGCAGACCAATCTGACCCACGTCAGCGACGTGTGCGGCGCGATCCAGTGCGCCCTAGAGCGGCCAGAGGTGGAGGGCACCTTCAACATCGCGGGTGGGGAGGCAGTGTCCTTGCGCGCGCTGGTCGAGCAGATTGCCGACAGGTTGGCGCTTCCCTTGCGCTGGCGAGCCGTGCCGACCCCGGCCGTGCTGGCAGCGGCGCAGGCGCTGGAATGGTGGCACGGGCTCGTTTCACCGACCGTCGAGCCCCGCTTCACCCGTTACAGCGCCGGTCTCTTCGCCTACTCGCTGACCCTAAACACCGACCGGGCGCGCCAAGGGCTAGGGTGGCGGCAGGAAGTCGCCTTGGAAGACGGCATCGACGCCGCGCTCGCCGCGGTGAGAGCAGCGACCCTGAACGGAGACGACCATGCCAAGCCTTGAGCTGTACAACGCTGCCACCATCAGAGCGCCCGCGAGGCTGTTTGACCCGCACGGCGGCTGGGCGTCGACACCGCTCAAGGTGCGCTGGGGGTTTATGGAGCTTCCCGGTTGGGGCGTGACTCTGATCGACACGGGCTATGGGCCAAGATGCTATGGCCGCCCAACAAATGCCTCTGCTGCTCGACAGTCCAAGTCGCTGGGTCTTCGGCTTTACACCACGCTGTTCCGCGCCACGCTGCGCGAAGAAGGACAGCTCGGCGCAGTGCTGGCGGCAAAGGGATTAACGCCGCAAGACGTGCAGACCGTCATCGTCACTCACCTGCACGCCGACCACATCAGCGAGCTGCGCACTCTGTCCCGCGCGCGCTTCCTTGGCTCGCGCCAGGCCTTGGAGACGGTGCAGCGCGCCGGTTGGCGCGGACCGCTGGCACACGGGAGCTTCCTTGAACTGCTGCCCGAGGACTACAGCGACCGGCTTGACGCCATCGAAGACCGCCCAAGGGTGAGCCTGCCGCTGGGGCTGGGTCAGGGGTGGGAAGTGGTCCCTGATGCGGTCTCGCTGGTTCCACTGGCAGGCCACGCAGCCGGACACGTTGGCGTCTTTTTGCACGACGCAGCCACCCTCTACGCCGTCGATGCGCATTGGGTGCTCAGCGCGTTGAGCCACAGTGCGCCGCTGAGCGGTCTGCCGCGCCGAATTGCGAGTGACGTGGCGGCGGCGGAAGAAAGCCTCGCGCGGTTGCGCGCCTTTGAGCGGGCCGGGGGGCAGACCCTGTTTTGTCACGACCCGGCGGACACCCCCTTCGATGTCGCTTAACGCCACGCTGCCAGTGCTCCGCGCCTTTGCCCGTGCGCGCTGGCTGGCTGCGCGCCTGCCCACCCGCGCTGACCTCGCTTGCCACCAGCGCCAGCAATGGGCTCGCTGGCGCGCACACGTCACCCAAGCTTTCCCCCATCACAACCCCGATGCTCTGCGCATGGACAAGGCCGCGCTGATGGCTGATTTCGCGGCTTTCAATCAGTCCGAACTGAGCGCCGAGCAAGTCCGGGCCAAGCTAGAGCAGGGGCAGGTTCGGCCGGGCCTGTCTTGTGGCGCGTCAACGGGCACGTCGGGCAATCGCGGGCTGTATCTGATCACCGATGCTGAGCGCTACCAATGGCTGGGAACCATCCTCGCCAAGGGCCTGCCAGATGTCTGGCATCGGCGACACCGAGTGGCGGTGATCCTGCCTCAGAACTCTGCGCTGTATCAGGCTGGCAACCAGTCGCGCTGGCTGCAACTGGCCTTCTTCGACTTAACCGCTGGCCCGGAAGCGTGGCGGGAAAGGTTGGAGCAGTTTGCGCCCAGCGTGATGATCGCGCCGCCCAAAGTGCTCCGTTGGCTGGCCGAGCATGCCGATCTCGACCGCCTGCAACCCCGGCACGTTTTCGCAGGCGCAGAGACTCTCGACCCACCCGATCAGCAGGCCGTCGAAACCGCCTTCCGTGTGCGGTTGGGACAGATCTATATGGCAACCGAAGGCCTGTTTGGGGTCTCCTGCGCCCACGGCACGCTGCACTTGACCGAAGACTTCGTTGCCTTTGATTTGGAGCCGGTGGCGGGCAGTGATGGCAGGCTGGTGAGCCCGCGCGTGACCGACCTTGCGCGACGGTTTCAACTGATGGCGCGCTACCAGATGAACGACCTGCTGCGGCTGGCAAGAGAGCCCTGTCCTTGCGGCTCGCCCTTGCAGGCGGTGGAAGCCGTGGTGGGGCGTCAGGATGATGTTTTCTGGTTCGGGGAGCGGATGGTGACGCCCGATGTGCTGCGCAATGCGATCCTTGATGCCGACCCGGCGATCACAGACTTTCGCCTGCAACAGCGCCCGGATGGCAAGCTGGTCCTGTGCTTGCCAGCCCTTGAAAACGCGGCTGCCCCAGCGGCACGAACCGCGCTGGACGCGCTGTTAACCGCGCGGGGCATCACGGCAGACATCGCGCTCGAAGCGCTGACCACAGACGACCTGTTCGCGCGCAAGCTGCGGCGGGTGGAGCGGTTGCGCGCGTGAGCGGGAGCGCAAGCGGCAAGGTGGTGCTGATCACCGGGGCGCGGGCACCAGTGGCGCTGCATTGGTGCCGCCTGTTCGCGGCGGCAGGGTGGCGGGTTATTGCGGCGGATAGCCTGCGCGCGCCGTTGGCGCGGTTCAGCACAGCGGTTGCAGCCTTTGAACCCCTGCCGTCGCCGCGCGAAACCGCGCCGGGCGCGCTGGCCGCTGCCTTAGCAAAGATCGTAGAGCGGCACGGTGTGCAAGCGATCCTGCCGACCTGTGAGGAGATCTTTCACATCGCACGCGCGGCAGAGACCCCGGCAGGCGCAGCCTGGCGAGAGGGGTTGCAGGCCCCGCGTCTCAAACCGCTGGTGAAGGTCCACGACAAGGCGGACTTTGCCCAGTGGGTGTGCCAACACGCCCCCGCCTTCGCCACCCCTTTCCACCGCCTGAGCACGACGGATGACCTAATGGTGCTGGAGGGGGGAGCAGACTGGGTGCTCAAGCCGTGCTTCTCCCGCTTTGCCACCGACGTTGTGGTCCGGCCAACGGCGGCACAGCGCGCCGCTCTGGCGTCCCGTATCAGTCCCCGCACACCATGGCTGGCGCAGGCCTATCTGCCGGGCGAGGAAGTCTGCGTTTCAACCCTCATGGGTGCGGGGCGCGTCTTGGCCAGTCAAACCTATCACCCGCGCATCCGCCTGCGGGGCGGCGTCGGCGCTGGGGTGGTGTTTGAGGCCGCCAGTGAGGCCGTGCACAGGGCGGTTCAACCACTCTTGGATGCCATGGCGGTGGGGTTGGACCTGCGGGGTGCGGTGTCGGTGGATCTGCGGCGTGACGCGCACGGGCAGTTCCGGGCGCTCGAATGTAATCCGCGCTCGACCAGTGGCCTGCACTTCTTTGGCCGTGATGACGGCTTGGTCTCCGGGCTAATGGAAGGTGTCCCGACCACTGTCCGCGCAGTGCCGGGTACGGTCATGGGTGAAGCTATGGCAGCGGTGATGGTGGGCGGTGTGCGCGGGTTGGCCGTCCTGCCCCGGCTGCAGCCGCTGAGCCGCTGGCCCGGAGACTCGCTGGGGCTCGTTCCCCAAGCCCGCGCCTTTGCCGAATTGCTCCGCATTGCCCGGCGGAGCGGTTGCAGCGTCGAAGAGGCGTCGACGCTGGACATCCGCTTCGACGGTCTGGACGATCAAGACAGCGTGTCAGCGTCCTGAACCAACAGCTCCTCAAGCTCGCTGATAAACCCGACAGCCTCGGCGCTTTCAAACTCCATGTCGCGCAGGATGCGGAGTAGAACACCGCGCTTGTCGCTGCCGCGCAGGGCCGCGACTGTGCTGCTGGCCCAAGCAGCACCGCGCTGCAGGCCGCTGTGCTGTCCGCCTGAGCAGGCATCGGTTGCGTCCATTGGGCGGTTCGCGCCACGCGGCCAGAACCGCCGCCGTCCGGCTGCCGGATCAGCGGCGATAAAGGGCAGGGCGGAGAAGAAGGCTTCCCACGTGTCCAGTCGAGGGAGAGTGCGGTCCAGGGGCATGGTTGGTTTCCAGATGTCTTAGTGGTGGGTTGGGTTGGTAAAGGTTGCCTCGGCCTCGGCTTCATCCAGCGCACGCAAGCTGTGGATCAGCGGCAGCAGGAGCCGATCGCTGTTGAGGCCGTAGAGGTGAAAGTGGCGCACGCCCGCCGCGCGCAGCGTGCGCATGTTGGCATAGGCCAGACCGAGCGCGAGTGCGTTGTGGCTGTCCTCGGGCAGCGCGTCGAACAGCAGGGTTTCCCCCGCTTCCGGCGCGATCCCGCACCGTGCGCTTAGCGTCTGATAGCGTTGCCAATCGGCGATCGGCATGACGCCGGCCTTGAGCGTGACAGCAGGATCATAGGCTTGCAGGTCCGCGTGCAGGCGCAGGATGCCGTCGGTATTGGGCGTGAACTGCGTCACGACTTGATCCGCGCCTGCGTTCAGTTTTTGCATCAGCCAGTCCTGTTCTCGCGCCGTATCGAAATCCGCGGCGTCGGGATGGCCGTCGGGGTAGGCGGCGACCGAGGTGCGCAAACCGCGTTCGTTCAGGAACTCGACCAGCTCAACCGTGTTGTTTGGACCGTCATTGCGCGGGCGAAAGGCATCGCCGCGCAAGGCAAGAACCCGCTCAACCCCCAGCCGCTGCCACTGCGCCAACCGCCGATCCAGCCCTTTCCACGTCTGCCCGCGGCAAGTCAGGTGCATGACGGGTCGGGTTTTCCGGTCCACGGTGCGCAGGTACTTGAGGCAGTCGGTTGACTTGTCCTGCGCCGCACCCAGTGCGCCGAAGGTCAGGGAATACCCGTTCACGCCTGCGGAGCGTAGGCTCAGCCACGTGTCGCTAAGACGCTTGAGCGGTCCGGGGGTGGTGAGCGGGAAGAACTCTGTGCTGAACTCAAGCATGACCGCGCGCCCGTTCGTCCTGCTGTTCGATCCCGTCGGCGTTGGCGGCTTTGTGGAACACCAGAACGTGGCTGGTCACGCCTTCACCGATCAGCCCGGTCTCTTCGATCAGACGCAGCCCGGCTTGCGTGGCCCAGCTCACCAGGTCCGCCTTTTCAAACCCGGGCCATCGATGGCCGAAGCGTTCGCCGAAGTCCTTGTGGCTATGGCTGGCGTAGTCGATGACGGCGAGGGTGCCGTGGGGCGAGAGCAGGCGTGCGGCCTCCACCAGTGCATCGCGCGGCGCATCGGCGTGGATCAGCACGCGGTGCAGCGTGACGAAGTCGAAAGACTCGTCCGGTGCCGGAACCCCGTACATGTCCCCCAGTTGCACCGAGCAGTGCTTATGCCCCGCACGGGTCAGCCGCGTTCGAGCCACCGCGATGCGCTCCTTGGAGATGTCTACGCCTACGGCCTCAACGCAATGTTCGGCCAGCGCCTCCAGCAGTCCGCCGCTGCCGCAACCGACGTCAAGCCAGCGCTCGATTGTACCCGTCTGGCGGGCGAGGGAGTCGAGCAGCGCAAAGGCTGACTCGTCTGTGGAATAGAGAAAGTCTGCGGCCTCGTCCGCCTTGCTGATGTCCCGCTCAAGGCTGTCGGAAAAGGTCGCGCGGATGTCCAGCATGGCCTGCATCCGCTGCACGTCGTCCTGCAACTGGGCGTGGCGGTCGCTGTGTCGTTCGACCAGCTTGAGCAAGTCGAGCGCCAGCGGCTCCCGGCGCAAGGCACGGAAGAACATGTTCTGGCCTACGGCATGTTTTTCGATCAGGCCCGCCTGTCGCAGGATCCGCAGATGGCGGGAAACACGCGGCTGGCTCTGCCCGAGTACCTGGCAGAGGTCGGTCAGGTTCAATTCGGCTTCTTTGCACAGAACGTAGATCCTCAATCGGGTTTCCTCGCCCAGTGCGGAGAAGATGGTGTGCATGATGTTCGGTCCTTTTGTTAACCAGATACTTAATTAAAGAAATCTTTAAGTCAATAAGAGAAACCAGATAAGCAAAGCGTTCATCAGACAGTCGATTGGCGCAGACAACGTTCCGCCTCTAGAGAAAAAAACAGAAAAAATTTCGCATGATAGGCCATAATCAGTACAAGTATGCCTATGAAATCCGGTAAATCCTCTTGTTACAGGAAAAAATTCTCTCATTGTGAAGGTGTCACCGTTTGTTGCAGAAGGCTAACGCCCCATGGTTACCGAAACCAACTTTGCTGCCTGGCCTCAGGGCGCTCAGGATGAACTGGTTCAAAATCTCACTGACGCTTTTCTCGAGCGCAGTGATTCTGAGGATCTGGACTTGCGCGCCCTGCTCGATGATCCTCGGTTGGGCCGCTTTGCGCTGTTGTCGAGCTTTGGAGCGGAATCGGTGGTGATGATCCATCTGGTGACCAGCCTGCGTCGCGATGCGCCGGTTCTCTTTCTGGACACCGGCCAGCACTTTCCCGAGACACTGGCCTATGTCGAGCACGTGCGCGAAGCGCTCGGCCTTAATCTACACATTATTGAGCCCGATAGCGCGCTGGCGCTGAGCGAGGATCCGTACAAGACGCTGCATAAAGCCAACCCCAATCAGTGCTGCATGCTCCGCAAGTCACTTCCGCTGGGTGACGCGCTTCAGGGCTATGACACTTGGTTCACGGGCCGGAAACGCTTCCACGGCGGGTTGCGGTCTTTCATGCCGGTGATTGAGCGCGACGGTCAGCACATCAAGATCAACCCTCTGGCGCGCTGGTCAAAAAAACGGGTGGAGCAGTACTTCTACGAGCACGACTTGCCCCGTCACCCGCTGGAGCGCTTTGGCTTTGCCAGCATTGGCTGTGCGCCGTGTACGGTGCCGATCGAGGCGGGGCAGGATATGCGGGACGGGCGCTGGGCCGACATGCCATCGAAGTTCGAATGCGGCATCCATCTCAGCCCCGATGGCACGCTGATCCGCGAGACCCGCTAGCTGGAAAGCAGCAGCTGGCGCAATTCTTCGGCGGCATCTTTGAGCAGCGGCACCACGTCTCGCGCGTGATTGATCGTCATGCGTTGGGAGGGTGCGTGCACGGACAAGGTCGAGAGAAGGCGCTTGTTCTGATCCAGAATAGGCACCGCGACGGCGACCATGCCGAGCATGAATTCCTCGTTGTCTTCAGCGTATCCCCGAACCCGCGTACGCTTGAGGTCGGTGAGCAGGGACGCCGCGTCGCGGTGTGTGTTGTCGGTGAGCGGTGCTTCTTGGGTCAGCGACTGCGCCAGCCGTTCGCGGTGCGAGGTTGCGAGCGTGCTCATGTAGAGCTTACCCGACGCGGTGGCGTGAAAGGGCACTTTCGTGCCGATGGGCAGTTGAATCCGCAGCGGCCATTTCGTCTCGACACGGTCGAGGTAGATCATCCCATCCCGATCCGGCAGCGCGATGTTGCAAGTCTCGCCCAGCTTTTCCGCAAGCGCGTTCAGCACTGCCCGCCGCGCCGTCCGCAACCGCACCGATGACACCACGCCAAAGGCGAGATTCCGCAAGCGCGTGCTCGGCGAGTAGGAGCGGCCGTCGATGTCACGCTGGATAAAGCCTTCTTCCTCCAGCGAGGCGAAGATGCGGTGAATGGTGGCTTTGGTGAGCTTGAGGGACTGGTTCACCTCGGTCGGCGTCACGGGAACGCCTGCCTCGGCCACCTTTTCCAGCACGATCAGCGCGCGCAGTGTGGTCGGCACCTTGTCCGGGCGCGGATCGCCGTTGGTCTCGTCGTTTGCGAACGCAGAGTCAGTCAGGATCGATGTTTGCGCCATAAAGCCCTTGGTGCTGAAGTATCAAGCCATTTCTGGGGAGCGGGCCGCTAGGCTCCGAAGCCGGAGGACAGCAGCAGGTTTCCGGGATAGTAAACCTCAATTCCAAGGGCGGGGGAACCCCTTCCCAACAAGAGGCAGAAAACAGCTGGCAGAGAGCCTCCGCCTGCGAGTCTCTACAGAAAATGCAACCAAATGCAAAAATGCGTCCCAAAAAACAGCAAAAACGCAAAATAATCCTCGAAAAACGGAGAGCAATCCTGCCCCGCACAATTCAAGGGCGCAATGCAGGAAATGGCGCTTGCAGTTCCAAAAATTTTGCCCTTAACAGACAGCAATTGCGCTGCTCTCAGCCACGGCTTGCCTGCCTTCGGGCGGCGACTTTGGCAGGCGCTGTAAAGGCCGCAGGGCGCGCCACTCCACGGGAACCCCAGCCGCGAGGCTGTAGGACGAAAAGGGACGGACCAGACTATGAAAATGACGACCGAAGAAGCCTTTGTAAAAGTGCTTCAGATGCACGGCATCGAGCACGCTTTTGGGATCATTGGCTCGGCGATGATGCCAATTTCCGATCTGTTCCCGCAGGCGGGGATCAAGTTCTGGGACTGCGCTCACGAGTGTAACGCGGGCATGTCAGCGGACGGCTACACCCGCGCGACCGGTAAGATGTCCATGGCGATTGCCCAGAACGGTCCCGGGATCACCAACTTTGTCACCCCGATCAAGACCGCATACTGGAACCACACCCCGCTTCTGCTGGTCACGCCGCAGGCTGCGAACAAGACCATCGGGCAGGGCGGTTTTCAGGAAGTTGAGCAGATGGCTCTGTTCAAGGACATGGTTTGCTATCAGGAAGAGGTGCGCGACCCCTCTCGGATCGCTGAAGTGCTTAACCGCGTGATCGAGAAAGCCTTCCGCGGCTCAGCGCCGGCGCAGATCAACGTACCGCGCGATTTCTGGACTCAAGTGGTTGACATCGAGCTGCCGCAGATCGTTCGTATTGGCCGCTCCGCTGGTGATCAGAGCGCGATTGACCGCGCCGCTGAGCTACTGTCTTCGGCCAAGTTCCCGGTGATCCTCAACGGCGCCGGCGTCGTGCTGGCGGGCGCCATTCCGGCGTCTGCAGAACTCGCTGAGCGGCTGGATGCGCCTGTGTGCTGTAACTATCAGCACAACGACGCCTTCCCCGGCTCCCACCCACTGGCCTGTGGCCCGCTGGGTTACAATGGTTCCAAGGCTGCCATGGAGTTGATCTCCAAGGCTGACGTCGTCCTCGCGCTCGGCACTCGCCTGAACCCATTCTCAACCCTGCCAGGGTACGGGATCAACTACTGGCCCCAAGACGCCAAGCTGATCCAAGTCGACATCAATGCTGACCGCATCGGCCTGACCAAGCGCGTCGAAGTGGGCATTCAGGGCGATGCCAAGCTGGTCGCTGAACAGCTGCTCGCGCGCCTGTCCCCGACGGCCGGTGATGCGGGCCGTGACGCGCGGACGGCACTGGTTGCGGAAACCAAGTCCCGCTGGTCCCAGCAGCTGACCTCCATGGACCACGAAGACGATGATCCGGGCACGAACTGGAACGAGCGCGCCCGCGACCGCCAGCCCCAGCGCATGTCTCCGCGCATGGCGTGGCGCGCGATCATGTCCGCGCTACCCAAGGAGGCGATCATCTCCTCCGATATCGGCAACAACTGCGCCATCGGTAACGCTTACCCGAGCTTTGATGAGGGCCGGAAGTACCTCGCGCCGGGCCTGTTCGGTCCCTGTGGCTACGGTCTGCCGTCGATCCTCGGGGCGAAGATCGGTCAGCCAGATGTGCCTGTGGTGGGTTTCGCCGGTGATGGCGCGTTCGGCATCTCGATGAACGAGATGACGGCCTGTGGCCGCAACGACTGGCCGCCGATCACCATGGTGATTTTCCGCAACTACCAGTGGGGCGCGGAAAAGCGCAACACGACGCTGTGGTTCGAAGACAACTTTGTGGGTACCGAGCTGAACCTTGATGTGAACTACGCCAAGATCGCGGACGCTTGTGGCCTGAAGGGCGTGCAAGTGACGAGCATGGACGCGCTCACCGACGCTCTGAACACGGCGATCAAGGAGCAGATGGAGAACGGCGTTACCACCTTCATCGAGTGTGTGCTGAACCAAGAACTGGGCGAGCCTTTCCGTCGCGACGCGATGAAAAAGCCGGTTTCCGTTGCGGGCATCGACCCCAGCGACATGCGCCCACAGCAGGTGGCCTAAGGCCGCCGCTGCCTCGCCCTGCGACGCGACACAAGAGAAAGGGACGCTGCCTCAGCGTCCCTTTTTTCGTTTGGAGCAGGCTACCCAGTCTTTGCTCGTTACACGGCTTTCGCCTGCGCCTGCACAAGCTTAAACTGACGCACCCCTAACCGCCTGTCCCTCCATTTCGCCCCTGCCACTCCCCGAGAAAGCCGCCCCATGAGCCCTTCGCTGCCTGCCACCATGAAAGCCGTTGTCACCACCGGCAACGGCGGCTTTGACAAGCTCGACTACCGTGATGTTCCAACCCCTGCGCCGGGCGAGGGCGAGGTTCTGCTGCGGGTGCTGGCGGCCGGGATGAATAACACCGAGATCAACACGCGCCTGGGCTGGTACTCTGCTGACGTGTCGGTCTCCACTGATGCTGAAGCCTCTGACGCGGTGACGGGCAACCGCGAGGATGGCGGCTGGGCGGGAAAGACGCCGTTTCCGCTCATTCAGGGGACCGATTGCTGTGGGGAAATCGTTGGCTTCGGCGCTAACCTGCACGCGCGCGATCAGGCGCGGCTGGCACTGGGGCAGCGGGTTCTTGTCCGGGCCTGCATGCGCTCGAAGGGCTTCGACGACCTCGAATGCCTGTGGATGGCTTCGGACTTTGACGGAGCGTTCGCGCAGTTTGTGCGGGTACCGGCGAGCGAGGTGTTTCCCGTCTCCTGCTCATGGAGCGACGCTGAGCTGGCGACCATTCCCTGTGCTTACGCCACCGCAGAAACCATGCTCCACCGCGCCGGGGTCGGACCGGGGCAGCACGTGTTGGTCGCTGGGGCTTCGGGCGGGGTAGGCTCGGCTGCTGTTCAGCTGGCGCGGGTGCGCGGGGCGCAGGTCACGGCACTGACCAGCGCGGGCAAAGCCGAGCGCGTGCGGGCGCTGGGTGCAGACCGTACGCTGGACCGGCGCGAGGATATCGGCGCGGCGCTGGGCGCGTTCTCAGTCGATGTGGTGGTGGATAATGTCGCCGGTGAAGGCTTTCCGGCCATGCTCAAGGTGCTCAAGCGCGGCGGTCGGTTGACCACCTCCGGCGCCATTGCCGGGCCGATCGTCGATCTGGATATGCGGGATCTCTATCTCAAAGACATCACCCTGATCGGTTCAACGGCATGGGATGAGCCCGTTTTCCCACGGCTCGTTAGCCTGATCGAAGCCGGAGCGATCAAGCCGCTGGTCGAGCGCACCTTTCCGCTGGATCAGATCGTACCCGCTCAACAGCTCTTCCTCGAAAAGCAACACGTCGGCAACTTCGTCTTGATCCCCCCGGCCATCGCCTAGCGCCACGCTTTTGTTTGCTGCCGCGCCGTGGCTGGGGCAGGGTGAAGGACAAGAGACCGGAACGCCGAGCAGGGAGGGGGGTGCGTCATGATCGAAACCAGAAGCCGCACCTTGCTGGCCATTGGCATGGTGCTGCTTTCCATCATCGGTTTCGATTCCATGGCGATCATCGTCCGCATTCTGATCAGCCAGGGCTATTCCCCGCCGGAGTTGGCGGCCTACCGCAACACGTTGGGCATCATTCCCTCCCTGATCGTCATCTTCACGCTTGGGGAGTTCAAGCTGAATCGCCAAACCCTCATCATCCGGCGCTGGCGCTTGGCGCTGTTCCGAGGGGTCACGGTGACTGTGGCGCAACTGGCGTTCTATACCGCGTTGTCGAAGCTGGAACTGGCGACGATTTCCGCGCTCGCGCAAACCAACGCCCTGTTCGTGGTCGTTATGGCCGTGGTGATGTTTGGCGACCGGGTCGGGCCATGGCGGATATCGGCGGTACTGATTGGTTTTGCCGGGGTCATCTGGGTGCTGCGGCCAGGGTCGGAGACCTTCACCCCGCTCGCCTTGCTGCCGATCGTTGCGGCTTTTTGCTATGGTTACTCGATGGTGACGGTGCGCCTGTTCTCCGACGAAATCCCGAGCGCTTTGCTCTACCTCTACTCTTCGCTGGCCAGCGCGGTTGGCGGGTTTGGGCTGGCGCTGTTGACCACGGGGTTTTCGCCGCTGGGCGGCTGGTCGGATGCGTTGCTGATCTTTGGTATGTCCATGGCGGGCGGGGTGGCAGTGCTGCTGCTCATGTTCGCCTACCGCATTGCGCCATCTGCGGTGCTTGCACCCTTTGGCTATTTGGGAATCCTGACCGCGTTGGGCTTTGGCTGGCTGTTCTTCCGCGAAGCACCGCTCGATACGCTCTTCCCCGGCGCGATCCTGATCGTGGGCGCAGGCGTGCTGCTGATCTGGCGAGAGAACACCCACAGGGCGAGAGCCAAGGACGATCACCCGCAATAGGGTTGGTTTGCCCTCGTTTAAGCGGCAAGAAAGCCTCAAAACAGCCGTTCAACCACCTTAGTCCCGCAAAAATAGTCGATTTGCACTAGCTCTCTGTGCGACATGAGTCCCCGGATTAAAGGCACAGTCAGGGGGTGCGGAGCATGCCGGTTTCGGTGGTGCATTGGCTCAAGTGGATCGCGCTGCTCCTCAGCTTGTCGATCCTCGCGGCCTATGTGTACTTCGAATTCGGTCCTGGCCGGGTGGTCAAGGCGACCTTTGAACCGGGCGCTGATGGTTTCTACATGCGCGGTGTAATCACCAGCGCAACCCCGCGCGACCTCGCCGAGGCGATGGAAGAGTTCCCCGGTCTCAGCCGCATCGTCATGGTGGACGTTCCCGGTTCGATCGATGACGCCGCCAACCTCGAAGCCGCTGCTATGGTCCGCGCAGCGCGGATGACGACGGAGCTGCCCGCCGACGGCGTGATCGCGTCGGGGGGAACAGATTTCTTCCTCGCCGGGACCGATCGCGTGATCCAGATTGGCGGGTGCGTCGGCGTCCATGCTTGGTCGCGCGGCATGTTCAGCGCGCCGGCGCGCGATCTGCCCAGAGACCACCCCAGTCACGCACCCTATCTGGCCTATTACGCTAGTGTTGGCATCGATCCAGCATTCTATTGGTACACCCTTAGCGCTGCCCCGCCTTCAAGCGTTCATTGGATGACCAGCGCCGAGATGCGCACCTATTCGGTTGCAACAATGTACGAAACCGCGCAGATTTCTTCCATCAGACCATGCGAGGATCGCCCCTAGCCATCCCGCCAGTCGTGAAGGGAGCCTTGGGCCGTGCAAGTCACTGATGTTGTTCGCAGTTTGTCGGCGTTGGGCGGCGCGAAGTGGGATATCCACCAAGAGGCTCGCCGCTTGCAGGCTGCGGGTCAGGACGTGCTTTTCCTGACCATTGGCGAACCGGATCAGCCCATGAGCCCCGACATTGCTCCGGCGATCTCTGAAGCGCTGGCGCAGGGGCGGACGACGTACTCCAACGGGCGCGGGGAGGCGTCGCTCCTCAACGCACTGGCCGAGCGCTATACGGAGCGCCGCGGCCGGACGTTTTCGCCCCAGCAGTTTCTTTGCTTCCCCGGCACACAAACCGCGCTCTATGCGCTCATGCGCGGGTTGGTACAAGCTGGGGATGACGTGCTGGTGTTCGATCCCTATTACGCCACCTACGAAGGCGTCATCGCTTCAGCCGGTGCGGCGCTGGTCCCCGTGCCGCTCGACGCTGCGCGAGACTTTGCCGTGGACACAGCCGCCGTCCGCGCCGCTCTGACCCCGCGCACCCGCGCCATTCTGCTCAACGCCCCCCACAACCCAACCGGCGCGATCTTGAGCGAGGCGGAAGCCCGTGCTCTGGGAGAACTCGCGCGGGAGAATAATCTTTGGCTGGTCTGTGATGAGGTCTACGAGGATCTGATTTTCGACGGCGAACGCTTTGTCTCTCCCATGCAGTTCGAAGCCTTTGCCAAGCACACGGTCGCCTGTTCCTCGATCTCCAAATCAAACGCGGCGCCGGGCCTGCGTTCGGGCTGGGCAGTGGGGCCGGAGGCGCTGATGGACGCTTTGCTGCCTTTGGCTGAAACCATGCTCTTCGGCAACCAGCCCTTTATCGCAGATGCTACGGCGAGTGCACTGCGAGGCGACGGGGCGACGGCGGCATCGTTGCGGCAGTCCTACCAGAACCGTTGCGCCCGCCTGACGGCACAACTCGACGGGCAAGGCGGCTTGCGGGTGAATGCGCCGAAGTCGGGAATGTTCGTGCTCGTGAACGTCAGCGCGAGCGGCCTGAGCGGCTACGACTTCGCCCTGTCGCTTCTGCGAGAGGCGGGGGTTGCCGCTATGCCGGGGTCGTCGTTCGGAGCCGTCACCGAGGATTGGATCCGCCTGAGCTTGACGGTCCCGGATGCGCTTCTCGATGAAGCCTGCGTGCGGATTGCTGCCTTTGCGCGCGGGCGGGCTTAGGCCTTTCGTCCCGCGCTGGCGCGCTTCGTGATCCACACCACTGCGCCGACCACAAGCCCCCAGAAGGCCCCAGACACACCAAACAAGGTCATGCCGCTTGCCGCGATCAAAAAGGTCAGGGCGGGGGCTTCGAGCTGCTTGCTGTCCTCGAACGCCCGGGTGAACGCGGCGACAAGCGCAGGCATTAGCGCCAGTCCAGCAATCGCAGTGATGAGCTCCGGCGGTGCAACGGCAGCCACGCGCGCGATCAAACCGGCGGCAAAAGCAAAGGTGATGTAGCCAAAGCCGGACACGATCCCCGCCCAGTAGCGTCGCCGTGGGTCGGTATGGGCCTCCTCTCCGCACATCATCGCTGCTGTAATCGCCGACATGTTCACGGGCACAGCGCCAAAGGGTGCGATGATGGCGCTGGCCAGACCGGTCTGGCGCAGCAGGGGCTGCCGGCGCACCGGGAAGTTGTTCAACTCCAGCACCGCAAAGCCCGGAATATTCTGCCCCGCCATGGTGACCAGATAGAGCGGTAGCGCAACGGATATGACCGACGACAGGGTGAACATGGGCCGGACAAAGTCGAAAGCCGGGAGCAGGGCGGCGGCGTCTTCTCCGCCACTCAGCACGCCGCTGAGATCAACGCCGAAGACCAGTACGCCTATGAGCGCCAGCAACGCCAGCGGCATCGCGGCGAGCTTGGATATGCTCAACCCGATCAGCCACGCAATGAGCACGGGCAGCACCAGCAGCGGTACGGCTCCAAGCGCCAGCGCCGGGGCAAAGCACAGCTTGAGCAGCACCCCGGCCAGCAGGGCATTCGCGACAGGCTTGGGGATGTTGGAGACCAAGCGTCCCAGCGCTGGTATCAGCCCGGTGATGATGATCATGAAGGCGGTAACGATGAACGCCCCGACGGCTTCGGCAAAACCGCCGGGTAGGCTGGCCGTCGAGGCGAGGAAGGCTGCGCCGGGCGTGGACCAGGCCATGGCCGAAGGCGTGCGGGTCAGCGCCGGGATGATGACGCTGCAAACCCCCATCCCCATGGCGCCGAAAAACAGCCCCGTTGCCGCTTGCTGCTCGCTTGCACCGACGGCTGTCAGCCCGGCGAGAACGATGGCGAAGGAGGCTGAATAGCCAACGAAGGAGGCCAGTAAGCCTGTGTAAGCAGCAGAGAGCGAGAAATCGCGGAACATCAACAAACCGACTTTTGCAAAACCTGATCCCTAATAGCCAAAGCGACACACTTTGCCCATGCCGGAAGAAGGCGCTGAACGTCGCGCGCTAGCCTGTCAGCCGCGCGGTAAGGATCTTGAGCCCTGCCGCTGCAAAACCGAGGGCAAAGGCCCCCTGAAACCAACGCCGCGCGCGCAGGTAGAGGCGGGTCGCAACAGGGGTGGAGAACAGCAGGGCATAGCCGACAAACACAGTCAGGCTGATTGATGCGATCCCCACCATGACCACGGCCAACTGATCCAACCGCGCGCCGGGCGGGATGCCGATGGTGTAGAGCGAGCCAAAGAACAGCACGGCCTTGGGGTTGGTGAGGTGCAGCAACAGGCCTTGCAGGTAGATGCGTCGCACGCTGCCCCGGACGGCGCGGGTGTTGAGCGCACGGGACGACAGGGCACTGCGCGCCGCCTGCACAGCGAGGAACAGCAGGTAGCCCACGCCGATCAGGCGAATGGCTTCGAAAACCCAGACATTGACCAGCAGGATCGCCCCAATGCCTGCCGCGGCGGAAATCGACCACGTGATCGACCCGGTAAAGATGCCCAAGGCAATCACCACCCCGCGCAACCGCCCCCGCTCCATTGACGTTCCAGCGATGGCAAGCGTCGCGGGTCCGGGGCTGGCGGCTGCGAGCAGACCGGCGGCAAAAATGAGGGCAAAGTTGACCTCAGCCACGGCGTTATCTCCCTGAAAACACGTCGAAAACCCTAGGATGACCAGGCCATTTTCCGCAACGGGCCGGCGGTGCAGGCCTCCCCTTCTTTTGCGTGTGGCTTGAGTTTCCATTGCTTTTGGGGACCATGGGGCTTTGACCCCTTGAGACGAGGGCCTGCCGTGCCTGCCTTTTCCGCCAACCTTGGCTTTTTATTCACTGAGTACCCTCTGCCCGACGCAATCCGCGCCGCACACCGTGCGGGCTTTGACGCGGTGGAATGCCATTGGCCCTATGAGACAGACCCGGCGGCGGTCCGAGAGGCGCTTGCGGAGACCGGATTGGTTATGCTGGGCCTGAACAGCGCGCGTGGCGATGTTGAAGCGGGCGAGTTCGGATTATCAGCGCTGCCCGGCCGCGAAGCCCAAGCGCGCGCCGCCATTGATGCTGCGTTCGACTACGCCGAAGCCATCGACGCCCAGGCCGTGCACGTGCTCGCTGGCAAAGCGCCTGAAGGGGATGCACGCGCAGAAGCCGCGTTTCGAACTGCCCTTGGCCATGCCTGCGATCGGGCCGAGGCGGGTGGGCGCACCGTGCTGATCGAACCACTGAACGGTCGCACGGTTCCGGGCTATTTCCTCC
>CBFHUI010000059.1:0-17380 GCA_965658725.1 Alphaproteobacteria bacterium
GAAGAGGACCACCGCCGATGACCACATCCGCCCCGCCCGCGTCCACACCGACTGGAAAGCCCGAGCGCTATCACGGTCTGGACCTGCTGCGCGCGGTGGCGATGATGCTGGGCCTGCTAATGCACGCCTCTATGGCCTACAGCCTGCCTGAAGTTGCGCTTTCCATGGGGCTGGAACCGGTGCCGGAGGACAGCATAGCCAATTGGATCTACCTGCTTATGGGGTGGATCCATCAGTGGCGCATGCCGGTTTTCTTCGTCCTTGCCGGCTTTTTTGGCGCGATGATTCTGGAGCGTCGCGGCGCGGGCGGATTTTTCAGGGATCGTCTGCTGCGGATCGGCTTGGCGCTGCTGGTGTTCGCAACGGCGCTGGACCTGCTCTCCCCTCCCTACAAGGGGGAGTTGGGGCACTTGTGGTTTCTTTACTACCTGATGGGCATCGCGGCTCTGGCCTCAGCCTTTGCGTGGATCCTCGTCCGGTCAAGTGGGGCTGCAAGAGTGGCGCGCGGGCTGGCATGGCCCGCTAAACGACTGTCGACAGCAAGCCTCTATCTGCTGCCTCTGATCGCGCTGACACCGCTGGCGCGGGAGCAGGGATGGGCGATTATTCCCGAGCGGCTGGGCGACTTCCACCTGCCTTCCTTTGCCTACTACGCCCTGATCTTTGCCATCGGAGCGGCGCTCTATCAGCACAGAAGTGTGCTCCAGACCATCCAGCGCTGGCCCGTCATCATCGGCAGTCTGATCGTGGCGACCCTGTGCATGCTGCTCGCCATGGAAGCCCTGTTTGCGCTTGAAGGTTTCAAGGGCAGCTGGCTTGAATGGGCTCCGTTCAGTGCCATCAGTACCGCCGGCTGGTGCCTGTTCTTTATCGGGTTGAGCTTGCGCGTGCTGCGCGGACCCAATGCCGTGGTCAGCTGGTTCGTCGCGCTGTCCTATGGCATCTATATCCTCCACCTCTATCCGTCGGTGGGTCTGGGTGCGATCTTTTTGTCGTGGGGCTGGTCCGCGGGAGAGGCGTTCTGGCCGACGGTGCTGGCAACTTTCATAGCGTCGGTTGCGCTCTACTACGTGCTGATCCGATTTACTCCGTTGGACTGGCTGCTTGCCGGGCCGCGCAAAGCATGGTTCCGGCCGCATTGGGTGGGTCTGAAGCGCTGGGGCGCTGTGCCGCGTGAGAACCCGGAGGGGAAGTCCTGAGCACGGCGAACGAATACAGCCGCGCGGTCTTCGCCGGGGCGTTTCGCACCTACGCGCTGGGCGGCTTGGGCGGGATTGTGTTCTATGTGCTCAACTTGCCTGCGCCCTTCATGCTCGGCTCCGTACTGTTCTGCTGGATCATCGGCGGACTGCTCAAGCCGGTGAGCCGCCTGCTCGACCCAGCCCCCGCCCTGCGAAAGTACGCGCTTGCGGCCGTGGCTGTGATCCTCGGCTCCTATGTCTCCCCGGGCATCGTCAGCGAAATCCCGAGTTGGTGGCCCACGCTGCTGCTCCTCGCGGCGCTGTCATTGGTGATGACGTGGAGCAGTTACGCTTTCCTGCGCTACCTGCGCGGCTATGACCGGGCAACAGCGTGGTTCTCAGCGCAGCCTGCGGGCTTGAGCGAAGTCATCGCCATCGCGCGCGATTACACCGACCGAGACCACATCGTCGCGCTCATCCACCTGATCCGCGTATCCACGGTCTTCATCCTTTCGCCCATCGTCGTCTGGCTGACCGTAGACGATTTCAACGGCCGCGCTGTCCCCGGCGGGCAGGTCCATATTTGGGAGACCGGCTGGCTTACATGGGTGCAACTTGGCCTGCTCGCCCTGATTGGCGTGCTTGGGGCCAAGGCGATGCGGCTGCCGATGGTCTGGTTGCTGGGTCCGATGATCCTGTCTGCCGTGTGGGGAGGCTTTGGCGTTCTACCCTTCGAGCGACCTTTTGAAGGCGTGGCTTTCCTGCAGGTCGTGCTCGGCTCCTCAATCGGCGCGCGGATGGCGCAGGTGAGTTTCCGCGAACTGGGCGGCTATGTGCCCGATGCTTATGCGGTTGCGCTGTGGATGATTGGGCTGGCGGCAGCCGGGGCCTTGGGGATGGCGATGATCAGCGATGAACCCTTTGCCCGCACCTTCTTTTCCGTCTCCGCAGGCGGGGCGTCGGAGCTGTCGCTGCTGGCCGTCGCAATGGGCTACGAGGTGGCCTTTGTGACCATGCACCACCTCTTCCGCATGGGCTTCGTGCTGGGCTTGATGCCGCTGGGCAACCCGCCTCGACCGGACAAGCGCGCACCCAAAACCGACTGAGCGAGCCAGCGTACAAGGCTTGCCGCCCCGCGCTTTTGCCCCTAGGTCAAAGCCCATGACAGACGCCCCGCCTAAGCCCCAAGCTGCCCCTTCTCGCCCCGCCTCACACCTCGCCCCGCGCGGCTCAAGCGGATCGCGAACGTCTTTGTCTGGTTGGGTGACGGCCTTGGCGCTGCTCGGGCTGGCGCTGGCCTTTATCGCCGCGGGCAGTTGGCGGCTTGCACGGGTGTTGGATAGCGCTACCTTGCGCGCCCAAGGGGTTCAGGCAACAGCCGATCTGGACCGCGAACTGACCCGCCTGCGCTTCTTTCCTCGCGTGCTTGCCGATGATCCCCGTTTGGAACGCGCGCTGACCCGCGGTCTGCCTGCTGACATTCTCGCCGCGAACCAGAGCCTCGCCCGCATCTCCGAGCAATCCGGCGCGGCGTTCAGCTTTCTGATGGATACCGAAGGCTGGACCGTTGCCTCGTCCAACTATGACCAATCGACCAGCTTTATTGGCCGGAACTACGGCTTCCGTCCCTATTTCCGCCGGGCACTCGACCTCCGTGAAGGCACGTTCTATGCCGTCGGTGCGACAACCGGCCTACCAGGCTCCTTCCTTGCCCGCGCCATGACGGACGCCGCCGGAGAAGATCTGGGCGTGGTGGTGGTCAAGCTGGATCTGGAGAGCTTCATCGACCGCTACCGCGCCTCAGATCGCCGTCTGCTCGTAGCCGACGATCTGGGGGTCATCATTCTGAGCACGGAGCCAAGCTTGCTCTATACCCCCCTGTCTCCCCTAAGTCAGGACGCCTTGATCCGCGCTGACAAACAGCGCCGCTACACCCTCAACACCGCCGCCCCCATCGTGCGGAAAGGCGCTTGGCTGCACGCGGGTGGGGCGGAATTCCTGACCACGCAAACCAACAGCGGGGTCGAGCAATGGACCCTGCTCGCCCTGCGCGGCAGAGGGGCAGTGTTCAACCGCGCGCTGGGGCTGTTCGCCATCGGCGGCGCGATCCTTGCCATCGCTGTGCTCGGCCTCCTGCTGGTCCGACTGCAACTGCGCTATTCATCCCAGCTTCGCCGACAGGTCACCGAGAAAAGCCGGCAGCTGCAGGCCGCTCAACGCCAACTTATTGCCGAAGAAAACCTCTCCTTCATCGGTCGCATGTCCGCAGCGATCAGCCACGAGATCAACCAGCCGCTGGCCAGCCTGCGCTTCAACCTCGCCACGCTGGGCAAGTTGCAGCGGGATGATGAAGAAGTGCAGTCCATCGTCGGCCAGTCCAAGAACACCGCCAGCCGCATCGCGCGGGTGATCGAGACCCTGCGCCTGTTCGCTCGACGCAAGGAGGCGCAGACCAGCACGCTTGACCTGCGCGCCGTCGCACGTGCTGCTGAAGCCGTCATGGCGCAGGAGCGTCCGCGCGCCTCAGAAGCCATCACCGTCGTCCTGCCCAAAGAGCCCCTGTATGTTGCAGCCAGCGATGTACTGATGCAGCAAGTGGCGATCAACCTGCTCACCAACGCACTCGACGCAACTAAGGCGCTGGAAAAGCCGCAGATAGAACTCCGTCTGATGCGCGAAGTCGATGCGGCCGGGACCCCATCAAGCGGGGCCGTGCTGCTCATCGTCACCGACAATGGAGCGGGTGTGGACGAAGCCTTGCAAGGCGATCTCTTCACTCCCTTCGCATCGGGCAAGCCGCTCTATAAGGGATTGGGGCTTGGGTTGTCGCTGGCGCGGTCGATCGTGGCAGACGCAGGCGGCTCGCTGGAATACGCCCCGCTGAGCGCACCTTTCCAAAGCCGCTTTGTTGTCCGGTTACCCGCCCATGACTGATCGCCAAGCCCCGCGCATCCTGCTGGTCGACGATGACCTCGACGTGCTCTCCGCCCACGCGCGTTTTCTCCGGGTGGAGGGCTTTGAAGTCACCGTAGCCAGTGATGCAGCTTCAGCCTGGGGGCGCCTGTGCGAAGACCCCTTTGACCTGATGATTACCGACTTGAAGATGCCCGGTGACGACGGGCTGGCACTGACCCAGTGGGTGCGGGAGTCGCGCCCTGACCTGCCTGTCTTCCTGATCTCAGGCATGGCCAGCACGCCTGAAGTGGTCGAGGCCATGCGGCTGGGTGCGGTCGATTTCCTCGAAAAGCCGGTCGATCCCGAAGCGCTGGTCGAGACCATCCGCGCCATCCTCACCGCGCCCCGTACTGCGCCACTCAGCCGCCTACCCCTGGTCGGCGGTGAGGCCCAACCGCTGTCTGATCGCGTCCGCGCCTTCGAGCGGCACTTGCTCGAACAGGCGCTCGCCGAAAGCGGCGGGTCAGTCAAGGAGACCATGCGCCGACTGGGCCTGTCGCGCCGGACGCTGAATGAGAAAATGGCGCGTCTGGGCGTGCGTCGCAGCGATCCCTGATAATCGGCAAGATGTTGCCGATTATTAGAAAGGTGCCAGATAGAGCCAAAAACAAATTTTGAAATTCGTTTCTTTTCAGACCCTTAGCGCGTTTGTCCTGCCCGTCGTGCTGTGAAAGATTAATCGTGCACAGTCTTGCTCCGCGCGCCAACAGCGTCGAAGCACGAAGATTGAGCCTGAGTATCTAGGGAGGAAATCCATGAAAAAGTTATTCGCTGCCGGCGTCACCACGCTAGTTGCAGCTGCTGCTGCACCTCTGGCTGTTGCTGAGTCCTGGGACGTGTCCCTGTGGGGCAAGCGCCGGGCCTTTACCGAGCACGTTGAAAAGATTGCTGAGCTGGTCTCCGAGAAGACCGGCGGTGAGTTCACGCTGAACCTGTCCTACGGCGGTCTGTCCAAGAACCGTGAGAACCTGGACGGTATCTCCGTTGGCGCGTTCGAAATGGCGCAGTTCTGTGCGGGCTACCACCGCGACAAGAACCCAACCATCACGGTTCTGGAACTGCCATTCCTCGGCGTCGGTGATCTGGAGACTGAAATCAAGGTCAGCCAGGCTGTCTACAGCCACCCTGCCACCGTTGCCGATCTGGCGCGCTGGAACGCGACGCTTCTGATGCCTTCGCCGCTGCCGCAGTACAACATCGCCGGCAAGGGCAAGGCGCCTGAGACCCTCGCAGACTTCGAAGGCATGTCCGTGCGCGCCACCGGCGGCATCGGTAACGCCCTCAAGCGTATCGGCGTATCGCCTGTGTCCCTGGGCGCCGGTGAAGTGTTCGGCGCGATGGAGTCTGGTGCCATTCAGGGCGCTGCCTTCGCACCCCATGCGCACCTGTCGTTCAAAGTGGTGGACGAGTCCGAGTGGTGGACCACCAACCTCAACCCTGGCACCGTGAACTGTCCTGTTGTGGTCAACACGGACGCGCTGGATGGCCTGTCCGACGCGCACCGCGACGCCCTGCTGGGTTCGGTTGACGAAGCCCTCGACCACTACCTGAGCGCTTACCAGGTGTCGGTAGACAAGTTCGAAGCCGTTGTAGCCGAGCGCAACATTGCCAAGCTCGCTTACTCCGACGAAGACGTTGCCCGCCTGGCAGCCACCGCTGAGCCCGTGCTGAACGACTGGCTTGCAGCGATGGACGACGCTGGTGTCCCGGGTCAGGAGCTCTATGACCTCGTAAAGGCAACGCTCGCCGACTAAGACCCGCGCGGTCTATAAAGAAGCCTCGCCTGCTACATCACGCGGCGGGCGAGGCTCGCTTATCCTCGAACAACCGAGACTGAAGTCATGTCCGATCATGCCGTCCGGGAAGACACCTCCGCGCTTTCCCTGCTGGATCGAGGGCTGCACCGGGTCGAGCGCTGGCTCAACCTCGCCGCTGGCATCCTTGTCCTGTTCATCGTCCTGTTTTCGGTGATCAACATCGTGGGCCGGGGCGTGTTCAATCGGCCCTTCAACGCATACTTCGATCTCATGGGACAGTCTGTTCCACTCATCGCCTTCTTTGGCCTTGCCTTCTGCCAGCGGGTCGGCGGTCACATCCGCATGGACCTCTTTATCGGGCAGATCAAAGGCCGCGTTCTATGGCTGGTCGAAGCGCTGCTCACCGCGCTGACAATCCTCGGGATCGCTGCGCTGACTTGGGGCGCGTGGCTGCACTCGGTGCGCGCCTTTACCAAGGGGGACAGCACCGAAGACATCAATATGCCGCTCTGGCCCATCAAAGGCGCGCTGTTCGTCATGTTTCTGCTGCTTGAAGCGCGGCTGACGCTGCAACTGGTCGCCTACCTCCGCGCCATCGTCACCGGCGAAGAGCGCCCCATCGCCATCCCGGTGATCGAAACCCCGGCCGAGCAAGCCGAGCGCGAAGCCGCTGCGGTTTCAGGGATGGAGGGGAAGGACTAGATCCATGGAACCCATTCACCTCGTTCTCATTCTCTCCGGCGTCATGCTGGTGCTGGTTTTTCTGGGCATGCGCGTGGCCTTTGCCGCCGCGCTGATCGGTTTTGTTGGGCTCACGCTGCACTTTGCCGTGTTCAAGGACAAGGGCCTGTGGGACGGCATGCTGACAGCGATCAACATCGCCGGGCTCACCCCGCATTCCAAGCTTGCCGCCCAGACGCTGGGGCTGATCCCGACCTTCATCGTCATCGGCTTTCTGGCCTACTATGCGGGTCTGACCACCGCCTTGTTTGAAGCGGCGAAACGCTGGCTGGGCTGGTTGCCCGGCGGGCTGGGGCTGTCAACGATCTTCGCCACGGCGGGTTTTGCTGCCGTCTCCGGCGCGTCCGTGGCAACCTCTGCCGTCTTTGCCCGCATCGCCATCCCGGAGATGCTCAAGCTTGGCTACGACAAGCGCTTTGCCGCTGGCGTCGTGGCCGCGGGCGGGACGCTCGCGTCGCTGATCCCGCCGTCGGCCATTCTGGTGGTCTACGCCATTATCACTGAAACATCCGTGGGTGACCTGCTGCTCGCAGGCTTCCTGCCCGGCCTGGTCTCCGCACTGATCTACGGCGGTTTGATCATCGGTATCGCCAAGGTGCGCCCCAGCGTGGGGCCAACGGTTGGCGGGTTCACGTGGAAGCAGCGCTTCGCCGCCCTGCCCGGCACTCTGCCGATCCTGTTCGTGGTGCTGGTGATCATTGTGTCGATCTCAACCGGCTGGGCGACCCCAACCGAAGCGGGCGCGCTGGGGGCCTTTGTCGTGCTGGCCGTCGCGCTGATCCGCGGCATGAAGATGGGCCAGCTGCGCGAAGCGCTGATGGAAGCGGCAAAGCTCTCCGCGATGATCTTCGCGATGATCTGGGGCGTGCTGATCTTCGTGCGCTACCTGGGCTTCGCGCGCGTGCCGATGTTCCTGGAAAACTGGATCGGCAGCCTCGACCAGCCGGCGATTGTGATCCTGCTGGCCGTGCTGGCGGTTTACGTGGTGCTGGGGATGTTCATGGATGCGATCGGCATGCTGATCCTCACCCTGCCCATCACGTTCCCGGTGGTCATGGCGCTGAACGGCGGCGAGGATGTCAGCAAGGCGGACAGCGTGTTCGGCATGGACGGCGGCGATGCGTCGATCTGGTTCGGTATTCTGGTGGTGAAAATGGCCGAGCTCTGCCTGATCACACCGCCCATTGGGCTGAACTGCTTCGTGGTGGCGGGGGTCCGGCCAGAGGTCTCGGTCCAGGACGTGTTCCGAGGCGCGTCCCCGTTCTTCATCGCCGACGTCGCGACCATCGCGGTGCTCATCGCCTTCCCACAAATCGTACTCTTTCTGCCCAACTTGTTGGGCTAAAGCAAAAGCGCAAAAAGCGGACGGCCCGAAGGGTCTCCGCTTTTTTCCGTTTGATCAAGACTCCCTCGACAGCGCACTTGCGCCCCCGCTGTTCCTTTGCGCCGGGCGTCAGCCCGTCGGGGCCAGCGTCTTTTCGTCCGCGCCGAAGCCATGCAGGTGCGCCGGGTCCACGCTGAGTGTCACCGTCTCGCCTTCGCTGAACTGAGCGCTGGGCGGCGTGCGGGCCACCAAGGTGCCGATGCCCGCCACGTCAACGTGGTAAAAGCTGTCCCCGCCGAGCTTCTCGAAAATCCCAACCTGCCCCACCAGCCGGTTCTCGCCCGCATCTTCACCGGCCTTCAGGCTCAAGTGCTCTGGCCGGATCCCGAAGTGCGCGACGGTGCCCGCACCCACTGCACCAAACCGGCCACCGCTCAGGCTGATCCCCGCTGATTGCAGGGCCAACGCCGCCAGAATGTTCATCTTTGGCGAACCGATAAAGGTCGCCACGAACAGGTTCGCTGGGTTCTCGTAGAGATCCAGCGGCGCGCCTATTTGCTCGATCCGGCCCTCTGAGAACACCACGATCCGGTCAGCCAGCGTCATGGCTTCGATCTGGTCGTGGGTCACGTAAATCATGGTTGCGGCAAGCTGCTTGTGCAGGCGCGCAATCTGCACCCGCATTTCCACCCGCAGCGCGGCATCAAGGTTCGACAGCGGCTCGTCGAACAGAAAAGCCTTGGGGTCACGCACGATGCAGCGGCCGATCGCCACCCGCTGGCGCTGACCACCGGAGAGCTCCTTGGGCTTGCGGTCAAGCAGCGCTTCGAGCTGCAGGATCGTCGCCGCCTCCTGCACCTTGGCCCGCGCTTCATCGGCGGGCACGCCAGCCACGCGTAAGGGAAAGGCCATGTTCTCCGCCACTGTTTTGTGCGGATAGAGCGCGTAGGACTGGAACACCATGGCCAAGCCGCGCTCGGGCGCGGTCAGGCTGGTGACATCGGTCTCGCCCAAGTGCAGCGACCCGGCCGACGCCTCCTCAAGGCCCGCAATCAGCCGCAGCATAGTGGACTTGCCGCAGCCCGATGGGCCGACAAAAACCACGAATTCCTTGTCCTCGATCTGCAGATCCACGCCTTTGATGACATGCACTGCACCGAAGGATTTGTGCAGACCCTGAATGGTGATGGCCGACATCGTTTCTGCTTTCCTTGTGCTCTCTTGCGGTTTCTTTTGCCGTCTTGTCGCGTCGTTGACCGCGCCGTTGCTGCCCGTCTCGCCCCCGCCCGGCTCGTCGCCGGGCTGGGCGCCCGTTCGCTACGTCACCGGCGCGTCGCCAGCCTGATCGCAGGCCCAGTCCAGATAAACCGACGCGGTCCAGGTGAACTGCTTACCGCCCAGCCCTTCGCCGGTCAGAGGGTTGAAGTATTCGCTGAAGCCCGCCTTTTCGGTCAACCGCGCGGTGTCTCGACGCACCCGCTCGGAGCGGTCGAGTTCCCCGATCTCCCGCAAGCCCAGACCGATCCGGTTGTTGATCACGTGCCAGACCGGGCCGCGCCAGTAGCGGCGGGGGTCAAAGCCCGGAGAGCCGGGGTCAAAGCTGGGGATCATATACTCGACTTTTCGTGCGATCCGGTCGAAGTGGTCCAACGTCTCGCCCAGATGGTCAATCATGCCCGCATAGGGGCCGAGGAAGGATGCGGCAGAGACTGCATCGGTCTGCACGCCGGTGATCAGGTTGCGGCTGGTGAAGCCTTTGACTCGGCTGTTCCACAGCGACTGCCAGCCTTCTTCCAGCCGCTTGATCCGCGCCTTTGTCGCGCCGATATCCTGCCCGGTCTGCGACTGCAGCCATACCAGATCGCGCTCCGAACGCAGCAGCATGGCGGTCATCCCCGGGTCGATCATGCGGAAGGGGCTGTGCTGGCCCAAGTGCGCCTGATCCCAGTCGCAGTCGCGGCCAAAGCGCACGATCGTGAGGTAGCGGTCGTATTCTTCCTTGGTCGGCCGCTGGCTGGCGTCCACGTGTTCGAGGTCGCGCCGGCGGTACTCGCCCAATCCCGTGTTCGGCGCGACCGCCGCCATGGCGTCATCCCAGTCGCTGAGGTTGTCGCGCCCGGATTCCCAGGGATGGATGACCAGAATAGCGCCACTATCCGCGCACTGGCGCGCGCGCGTGAACCAGTCGTGCCAGCGTGCCAGTCGCTGCACCATCGTGCTCAGCCGCCCGGCATCAACCTGCACCCCCGCCTCGATCAAGCGGCGCAGGATCGAGCCTGCGACCGGCGGCTGGGTGATGCCGCTGGTGGGGATCGGCTGACCGGTGGACCAGACGTCTGGACCGGGGAAGTAGCCTTCGTGATCACCGCGGAAGATGATGTGCGGGACCATGCCGTCGGCCCATTGCGCCTCGAGCAGTAACTCGACTTCCCGCACCGCCCGATCCGGCGCATAGAGCCGATAGCCCAGCGCCGCAAACGCTGAATCCCAGTTGAACTGCACCGGGTAAAGCCCATGGGTCGGCACTGAAAACTCACCCCGATCGTTGGCTTTGAGAATGTCCAAGGCTTCCTGAAAACGCGACATCAACCCTTTACCCCACCACTAGTCAGGCCCTGAACCATAAAGCGTTCGGCCCACAGAAAAATAACGACAATCGGCACCGTGGAGACCACGGCCCCCGCCATTAGATGTTGTCTCGGCACCTCGGAACTGTCCAAGGACACCACCCCGCGCGAGAGCGTGAACATCTTGGGATCGTCGAGGAACATGAAGGCGAAGAGGAACTCATTCCACGCAATCATGAAGACATAGAGCGACACACTGGCCAGCGCCGGCACGGACAGCGGCAGCGTAATCGACCAAATCACCCGCAAGCGCGAGCACCCGTCCATAAGGCCCGCCTCTTCCAACTCCGCCGGAACCCCGCGGAAGTAGCCCTGCAGCATGTAGAGTGCGACGGGAAGCGTTGTCGCCGGATAGACGACCAGCAGCCCCCACAGGCTGTCCCGCAGCCCCAACTTGGCAAAAATCGCGTAGAGCGGGATCACCAGCACGATCGCTGGAACCAGATAGATCATCAGGATCGACCGCGACAGCGTCGAACGCCCCGGGAAGCTCAACCGGCTCACGGCGTAGGAACAGGGGACCGCGAATAAGAGCGTAATCACCACCGACGCCACAGAAATCAGCGCCGAGTTCCAGATATAGCGCCCGAAATTGTAGACTTCGAACAACTCAATATAGGACCGCAGCGGCCCCAGCAGGCCGTTTTCGAAGGACGGTAGCAAGTCCAGCGGATTGGCGAGCAGCGCCTGCTGCGTCTTCAGACTGGTCATCACCAGCACGTAGAGCGGCAGCATGACAATCACGCCAAAGAAGACAAATCCAAAGGCGCGCAGCGACAGCATCATTGCCTGTTCGCGCCGGAAGCGGTTCATCTGGCCAAAGCGGATGGGGTGCTGGCTGGCCGCGATCACCCATTGTGTCGCCGCCGTCCCGGCCGCCAGTGCAACCAGCCAGATCACCGGGTTCTCAGTCACGGTGACCGCGTAAGGTCGGCCCAGGCTCAGCGCCAAAGCCAGCGCGGCAAACACTCCGGCAGACGCCAGCGATTGCGGCGCGTGCCACGCCAGCGCGTCTCGACGGAAGAAGGCATGAACCGCCCCGCACCCAAGCCCAGCCAGCAGCGTCGGCCCCAGCAGCGGGCGCAGTTCCAGCCCGGTCAGCAGCGCCAGTCCAGCGCCGATAACGATGGAGACGATCAACCCCCAGAAGGCCCCATTGATCGCCGCGAGCACGAGTGTCGCCAGCGGCCTGTCAAAGCGGGAAGGTGCATTCATGCTCACAGCCCCTCCTCCTCAGGCATGGCCCGGAAATAGACCGCAGCGAACAGCGCCAGCAGCACGAACACCAGCACCGCCACCGCCGCGCCCGCCCCCAGATTGCTCAGTGCAAAGGCTTGCTCATAGACCTGCACCGTCAGCGTGCGGGTACCCGCGTTCCCGCCGGTGAGCAGGAAGATGTCGTCGAACTTGTTGAAGGTCCAGATGAAGCGCAGCAGGAACAGCACCGCCATGATCCCCATCAGCTGCGGCAGGCTCAGCGCCCAGAATTTCTGGAACGGCGAAGCGCCATCCATATCGGCGGCCTCATACATGTCTTGCGGGATCGACTGCATCCGCGCGAGGATGAACAGGAAGGACAGCGGAAAGTAGCGCCAGGCCTCAAAGGCAATCACCACGCTCAGCGCCATGGGTACCGGAATGGTCAGGCCTAAGACTTGCACGTCCACCGACCGCACGCCGAAGAAATTGATCGGTTCATCAACCGCGCCCATTTGCATCAGCAGCGCATTGAGCGAGCCGGAAAACGGGTCAAGCAGGACGATCCACGTAAAGGCCGCCGCAATCACCGGCGCCACGAAGGGGAATAGCAGGAAACCTCGGAAAACCGCCCGCCCGCGAAAGGTTTGGTTCAGCAGCAACGCTGCAAACAGACCGAGCACCAAGGCCCCCGCCGTCCCGCCGATGGTGTAGACAAAGGTCGTCCAAAGCACGGTTCCAAACTCGCGCACGCCGAAAACCCGGCGGAAATTGTCAAAGGTCAACTCGGTGGTCAGCAGCGGGTTGATACTGCTGCCATTTACCACGACGTCGCTGTCCTTGGCGTTCACGGGGTTGTCTACAAAGCTCTGGCTGACGCGGACCGGGATGTCGAGCGTCTCGCTCTGCCCTGGCGGAAAGTCGCCCAGATCGCAGAACAACTGCCGCATTGCATCCAGCGTGCAGCGCGGATCCAGCTCAAGGGGGTCCAGACCGGCAGGAACAACGTCGCTCAAAGTGACGCTGAGCACGTCCTTGTCACGGCTGGAGTTGCGCAGCTTGTAGCGCAGAATGAGGTCGTCACCGGCAGCATTGGCATCTCCCCGCACCTGTTCCCGCGCCCGAACTTCGGGGGCACGCAGATCGCTCAGCTCAATCGGCTTGATCGAGATCCAGAAGGTTGCCAGCAAGGGGAACAGCACGATGGCCATGACCATCAGCACCGATGGCACAGTCATGCCAAAGGCCAAGCGGCTCTCGCGCCGGCTCAATCGCCCGGGCGTGTGAACCACAGGCGTATCGCCGATCGATGGTGACGTTGCAGTCATCGACGAAGTATCCCCAAAAAGGTCAGTTGGAAGGAACCGGGTGGGAAAGGTGTAGCACTACACCCTTTCCCACCGGAACACAGTGCGGACGGCCCCCGAACCAAGGGCCGCCCGTGGGAGGTGGGTTCGATTACTCGATCTTGCCCAGTTCTTCGTTCATCATTGCAACCGTTTCGGAAGCACCACGAACGCCATCAACGTACTCACGAACCAGCGTGTTCAGAACGCGAGAGTTGTTGATCTTGGAGGCCAGGGAGAGTTGGCCTTCCTTCACACCCCAACGGTTAGCGGTCGAAAGACCGGACGCGATGGAAGCAATCACGTCAGCTGGGTAGATGTCACCCAGTGGCGCCTTGCGGTCCACACCCACTGGCAGCTTAGCCCAGGCATCCAGGTAAGCGGTTGGGTTGGTGCCGTCGGACTGACGCACAGGGAACTTGCCTTCAGGCGCGATCGACAGGGTCTGCTCGTAGCCTTCAGACATGGAGTATTCGATGAACGCAATCGCGGAGTCAGCGTCAGCATCAGAGCTTACACCGAAGTAGCGAACGTCAGCCCAAGCTGCACCATCCGGGTTGGATGGGCCAGCAAGCGTGGTGATGACAGCCGTCTTGGACGCCAGCTCACGGGACTGTGGATCGTCGTTGATCGTTGGTGGAGCGGAATCGCGCAGACCAGCCAGCTCGTCCAGAATGAACGGGGACCAGATGATCATCGCAGCCTGACCCGCGAAGTACATTTCACGAGACTGCTTCCAGTACAGCTCGCCCTCAGGAGAAGCGTCTACGATGGTCTTGTAGAACTCCAGAACTTCGGTGGTTGCCTGCTCATCAAGCTGCGCGAGACCGTCGTTGTTGACCGGCGATACGCCGTTGGAGAGCATCACGTGCTCCAGAACCTGAGACATGAAGCCTTCGTCCACCTTGGTCGGTGCAACGAAACCAAACATCTCTGGTGGGTTGTGCAGCGCTTCGACAGCCGCAACGATGTCAGCGTAGCTGTCAGGTGCAGCGAGGCCAGCGGCTTCGAACAGGTCCGCACGGTACACAACCAGCTGCGTCCAGCCATCAACCGGAACACCCGCGTAGGAGCCGTCAAAGGCTGCCATGTTGAGAGCGCCCGCCTGGAACGTGTCCATGCCGAGGTTCTCAAGCGCTTCAGTGGTCGCATCCACGTCAATCACGCCCGCTTCTGCCCAAGGCAGAGCGTACTGCAGGGGGTAGTAGATCACGTCAGGCAGCTCGCCAGACGCAAAAGCAGCCGTCGCGCGGGTGCCCATTTCGGATTCAGAAATTGGAATCACCTCAACCGCAATACCGGAAGCGGCCGTAAAGTCTGCAGCCATGGCTTCCTGCTTCGCAAGACGGTCTGGCTGCTCCTCGGTGGTCCAGAACTGAATGGTTTCCGCCTGAGCTACACCCAGGGTCGCAACAGCAGCTGCTGCACCCAGAGCCGCCTTCAGCGATATCTTCTTGAACAAGGTCATTTTGATCTCCTCCGTTGAACTACCTTGTCAGACATTTGCTGCAGGCCCAGTCGAACGACGTTCGATGAGTTGGGCAGGCAGCAAAACTTGGTGATCGGTCGGGGAATCTCCCCCCACCAGACCAACAATCATGGAAGCAATCCGCTCCCCACATTCCGCAGCTGAGTGCGAAAGCGTGGTGAGCGGAGGGCTAAACATTTCGGCCATACGGACACCGTCGTATCCCATGACGCTGAGTTGTTCGGGCACCGCGATGCCCAGCTCGACGGCCTGACTGATCGCGCCCATGGCGGTCGCGTCGTTGGCGCAGAGGATGGCGGTCGCGCCAGCGGCTGAATCAACCAATCGCTTGACGCCCAGACGGCCCGAGGCCGCGGAGAACTCGCCCGGCAGCACCAGCTCCGGGTCAAAAGGCAAACCCGCCTGCTCCAAGCCGCGGCGGTAGCCTTGGTCGCGCAGGGTCGAGGAATAGATCGTCGGGTCGCCGGCTATGTGGGCAATCCGCTGGTGTCCGCACGCAGCAAGAAAGGCAACGGCATCGGCAAAGGCGCGCTCGGAATCGATATCGATCCAGGCGTGTTCAGCACTAGCATCGGTTCGCCCTTGGGTCACAAACGGCACGCCACGCTCGCTCAGAAACCGGATCCGCTCGTCATCGCAGCGCGTTCGCATCAGCACGAAGCCATCGACTTTGCCCTGCTGAAACAGGCGATTGTAGGTGTCGATCTCCGACACCGGGTCTGCCACCGAGTGCAGCAACAGATCGAGCCCGTGCCCGTCCAGCGCAGCGGCGAGTGCAGAGGTAAATTCGCTTTGATAGGCCGACTGCAAACCAACGGAAGCCGAACTGATGACCAGCCCGATGGCATCGGTCGTCCCCTTCTGCAACTGCCGCGCCCGAGAGGACGCCACGTAGCCCATCGAAGCCGCCGTTTCACGCACACGGCGCTTGGTTTCTTCCGAGATGTCAGGGTAGTCGTTGAGGGCGCGGGAAACGGTTGGTTTGGCCAAGCCAACAGCCTGCGCAACCTCCGCCAGCGTGGCGCGCTTGACCTTCCCCTTCAATGCATCGGTGGCCTTGCCCCGCATGCTTCGTCTCCTCAATCCCTAATTTATCCTTTGCCGAAATCGATTACGGAGTCAACCGAAAACGATTTCGTAGTATTCCTCCTTACATTTTGCGCCCTTAAGCTGAGTAAGCGGCAGGGCGCATCTCGACCATCAGCGGCCCTCGGCTGGGTCTGATTTATGCAGTGTTTTGAATGTCTTGGCGCAGGTGACGCACGAGATTAATGCGCGGCGGAAACGCCCGTCTCAGCCACACGAAACGCCACCGCGACCCAAAGGCCGTTACGGTTCTCAGCGCGGACCTTTGCCCCCATCCGCGTGGCAAATTCGCGGACGATGCTCAGTCCCAGACCGTAGCCTGCTTCTGCGCCTTCGCTGGCCTTGTAGAACCGTTCGAAGACCCACCCCAGACTGCGCTCGTCCACACCCGTTCCGTCGTCCCAAACTTCCATCACCGAGCCGTTGACAGCGACTGTTACTGACTTAGCGTTGGCGTGTTGCAAGGTGTTGTCGAGTAGGTTGGAGAGGACTTCTTCGATCAACAGCGAGGAGCCGATGATCATCCCGCCCTCGGCACCCTCTACGACCTCAAACTTCAGCTTCACCCCAGCCTTCACAAAGGTCATAGACCAATCCTCAAGCAGGCTCGAAAGCAGGGCCGCAAGGTCCAGTTCCCCCAGCTCCGCCGCTCCACCATCGCTTTCCAGTCTCATCAACTGGGAGGCCAGCACCCCTGCCCGCTCGGCTTCTCGGTCCAGCGCTTCAAGGTGCACTTGCGGGTCATTGGCGTTGAGGGCGAGGTCAGTGCGCACACGGATTGTGGTCAGCGGCGTTCGCAGTTGGTGCGCAACGTTGGAGATCAGGCGGTCTTTGGCGTCTTGCTCGTTGCGGACCAGCTCAAACAGCGAGTTCAACCGTTCCTTCAGCGGGCGCACTTCGACGGGAACAGGCTGCTGGATCGATGAGAGGTCTTCAGGACTGCGCCGCGCCACCGACTGGGTCAGCAGGCTGAGCGGGCGGAAGATGGTCGAGAGGATGATCACAGCGCTGATCAGCGCGCCGATACAGATCAGGCCAGCGGTCAGAAAGTAGGACTGCATCTGCTCAGCCACCAACCCTTGCGCCCCCCGCGTGCTTTGCGCGACTTGAAGCGTCACCCACCCTGGCGCTTCGAACTGATCGACAAAGGCTGAAATCGACACGCCGCGGTAGGTCGCGCCGCTGCCGTCGGTCCATGTAGCGAAGTAGGCCACACCGGATTCCACGTTATCCGGCACGGGAACCTGAACGAAGTTGTAGCCGGAGATGTAAGACCCTTTGGGACCAATGAGGCGGTAAAAGTACTGGTCCACGTCGGGTGGGATGAAGTCCGAAAGCTCCTCGGGCGTCACCCAGGAGCCTTGGGACGCTGTAACCGAGGAGAAGAAGCCAAAGGCCATAGCCCGCAGGTTCTGGTCTTGCAGGTTCTGCGCAAGTTCTTGCGCGCTCCGGCGTGCTTGAAACCCACCGATCAACGTCGCAAGCAGCAGTGCAATCGCGACGACGACCAGAATGCGAAGGCGCAGGCTGGCAATCATCCGGCCGACTCGTCTTGTGCGTCGATGCGATAACCAAAGCCTCGGATCGCGCGGAGTACGATGCCGACATCGGCCTGATCAAGCTTGGAGCGCAAGCGACTGACATAGACCTCAACCGCGCTGATCTGCACGTCGCTTT
>CBFHUI010000060.1:0-16774 GCA_965658725.1 Alphaproteobacteria bacterium
GCTTTCGAAAGCAGCGGCACACTCGTAAGCCAGCGTCTCCCGGTCCAGCGCATCACCGCCATCACCCTCGAGCCCCAGCAGAGCCGTGCACTGTGTGATCAAGATATCGAAGAAAGCTTCGTTCTCGAGCCCGGCGGCTTCGAGTTCATTGATCCGCACGGTGAGCGTGCTGATTTGACTGCTCGCGTCTTGGGCAGCTTGATCCTTAGCGATGATGTCTTCACGCAGTTCCTGAAGGACGACAACCAGCGAGTTATTCTCCTCACTCACCGCCGTGCTGGAATTGCGGGCGTCGGTGAGCTCGCCATCGATTTGCGAGAGGATGACCCGCAACTCAGCAAGCTCACGCTCCAGCAGGCCTGAGCGGTCTTGCGCAGCGGCGAGGCCCTCCGTGCGCTGGTCAAGCTCGATGCGAAGCGTGTCCATCGCGGCCGAGGCTTCTGTCGCAGCGGTCCGGTCCTGCGCTGCTTCCGCAGACAGAACATCCATCAAGGCCTGAAGCTCGCGGTTCTTGGCGAGGAGTGTCTCCACGGTGTGGTCAAGCTTTGCGATCTCTTCGAGCAACAAGTCGCGGTCGGAAATCGCCTCGTCTCGCTGGTCGGTCGCCGCGCCGAGATCCGTGCTGAGCGTTTCGATGTTCAGAGTCAGAGACTGGATCGTCGCGTCACGCTCGTCGATCACCAGCAGTGCCTGTTCCAGATCACGCTGAAGACCAGAGCGCTGGCTCTCCACGCTGTTGAAGTCCCCGGCCAGCGCCTGCAAGTCTTCGCCCTGCGCAGTCAGAGCTGTGGTCAAACGCAGAATTTCGGCCAACCGGTCCTCGGCGAGCTTGGCCGCAGCATCCCTCTCGTCGGCGAGCAAGGACGCCCGGTCCGCCGCCCCGGCCAGCAGGGCCATGAGTTCGTCGCGCTCAACCGTGACCGCATCGCGCTGCCCCAGCGCGGCGTTCAACTGCCCGCGCAGGCCGGTGTTGGTGTCGTTGGCATCGCGCAGATTGCCGCGCAGTGCCGCCACCTGCGCCTTTAACGCATCGACTTCGCCCTGCAAGCCTGAGGTATCGCTTGGGATGATCTGAATGGTCTGCTCACGCGATACCATGGCCATCAAGCCCCGGTTCGCCCGCACGCTGGCGAGACCCGGTCCGGCCTCGGCGTTGCTCGCCACGGCATCAGCCCAGCTGTAGCCCTCGCCCGCGTTGCTTTCATAGGTCGATGCGGTCAGTGCGAGGCCGTCGATCATGCGTTGAACCGCCTTATCTGCGCTTGCTTTACCAGCCAGCGCTGCATCGCGGTCAGCGCGCAGCGTGTTCATGTCAGCCCGCGCAGCATTCAGTTGGCCGCGCACGCGGTCGAGCTCGGCCAGAAGAGCCGAGTCTTGCGCATTTCCGGCTGGTTCACAGGCGTCCATCTGGTCAAAAGGACAGCCCAGCGCGTCGAGCGTCGCCTTCGCGGCGTTCAAGTCCGCAAGGACTTGGGGGTCTGGTTCGATCTTGGTCACGGTGACTTCGCGGACCACCACCTCGGGCTCGGTCGACTCCAGCGCGTTGATCCGGTCTTGCGCCTGCGCCAGCTCTCGTTCACAGCGCTGAACCGCGGCATCCAGAGCGACGATGCGGTCTTGCAATTGACGGATGATCAAGCGCGCTTCTTCCAGCTCGGCTTCAAGCGCTGCCGTGTCCACGCCTTGGGATTGCGCACGCGCGAGCGCTGCTTTCAGCGCTTTGATCTGCTCATTAGCGTCATCAAGCTCGCCAAAGACCATGAGCAGGTCGGCGTCCAGTTGGCGGCGCAGGTTTTCGAGGTCGTCCCGCTCCTGCTTCATCGCGGCAAGTTCTGCCGTCAGCCGCCCGATTTCGTCCAGATAAGGCTGCACGTCTATGGGCTCAGGTGCGGCTGCGCGGCTGAGCAAGCGGGCATAACTTTCGATGGTTGGCAGGTTGTCCGATGGCAGCAAGGCCCCGCCCGTCCCAGCCGGTACGCAGGCAAGCTGATTCAGAAGGTTGGGGTTCACGTCGATCGCGAGAATATCCACCGATACCCCTCGCTCATTAAGCAGCGGGACCAACTCACAAATATCACGGTCACAGGCGTCCACGCCGTCCGTCACCATGACAATGGACCCAGACTCCATGTCAGCAGGCAGCGTTTCCAGCGCAACTTCGATCGAGCGATACAGCGGCGAGCCAATGCGCGACTGCACGCCCGGTGCGGGCTCGGCGGGCTCAATGGTCTGGATCGCGGCGATGGTGGCGTTGACGCTATCCGCGCCAAACGGATGGATCAGAGGAATGGTGTCACACTCGTTCACGCGATCATTGCCAAAGCTGACCAGCGATGCCCGCCCCTGCTGCAGCGGGCCGGGTGCGAGTTGCAGCATGGCATCGCGCGCGACATCCATGCGCCGGCGGCCCTCGACCTCACCCAGCATCGAGCGAGAGGCGTCCATGATAAAGGCAACCGGCGTATCCGGGCCTTTAAAGGCGGCATCCTGCGCCGCAGCGCCTTGCAGGGACATGAGTGAAGCCAGCGCGGCACCTACCGCAGTGACCCCAAGGGCAAACCGACGAACCAGTGTCCGCACCATAAATAACTCCCAAACAACGCCGACGGATCCGCTCAAACCCCGAAAATGCGGCACGGCCAGTTCAGTGCTCCCCGAGCACAAAAACATCACTGACGGCACAAAACCGACAGCTTGCAATATAAGTCGTTATAACACGCCTTGGTCGGAATGGTGAGAAAATGTTTAACTTTAGACAAGATTATGGGGCTGTTACTGCCGCCAGATCTTCTTTCTCCAACCGCGCACCGACGCGTTGGATGACCGCCGCCGCCGCGCGCGAGCCATAGCGCCCGCACGTGGCCAGGTCGAGGCCTTGGGTGAAGGCATACAAGAAGCCCGCAGCATAGAGATCACCCGCCCCTGTGGTGTCCACCCGCTTGACCACTTCGACCACGGGAATACGGATGCTGTCCTGCCCCGGCACGAGCACTTCCGAGCCCTCATAGCCGCGGGTCAAGGCCGTCATCTTCACGTTTGCGCCCTGCACCGCCTGGCGCGCAGCGTCCAGATCGCGGGTCTCGAACAGACTCATCAACTCGTCCTCATTGGCAAAGATGATGTCGATGGTGCCGGTCTCGATCAAGTCGAGGAACTCTGCCCGCCAGCGATCCACACAGAACGGATCGGACAGCGACAGCGCCGTCAGCCGCCCGTTGCGGTGCGCGATATCAGCGGCGAGGCGGAAGGCGTCCTTGGCTTCAGGCTGATCCCAGAGATAACCCTCCATATAGGTCACAGCTGAACCGCCAATCAGGGCTTCATCGATGTCGCGCGGAGCAAGTTGGGTGCTGGCTCCTAGAAAGGTGTTCATGGTCCGCTGACCATCGGGCGTAACGAAAATCAGACTGCGCGCGGTTGCCGGTCCATCGGTGCTGAACGGCACCTCAAAATGCACACCCGTGCGGCTCAAGCTTTGCTTGAAGGCCTGCCCCAGCGCGTCGTCCTTGACCTTGCCCACGTAAGCCGAGCGTGCGCCCAGTCCCGCCAGACCGACCGCCGTGTTCCCAGCCGAACCGCCGGATTCCATCAGCCGGTCCTCGGCCATGACCGCGGTCAGCACTTCGGCGCGGGCTTCGTCGATGAGGGTCATGGTGCCCTTGTTCAGCGACTGCGCGTCAATCACGCTCTCCGGCGCCTGCCACAGCACATCGATGATGGCGTTGCCCATGGACGTGACGTCAAAAGTCGCCGTTTCCGGCTTGCCGCGGTCTTGCATCAGGAGAGTTCAGCCTTCAGTGCTTCGACCAGATCAGTCCGCTCCCAGGAAAAGCCGCCGTCGGCTTCAGGGTCACGGCCGAAGTGGCCATAGGCGGCCGTCCGCTCGTAAATGGCCTGATTGAGGCCCAGCTTGGTGCGGATGCCCTTGGGGCGCAGGTCCATGACCTTGCCCACCGCCGCGCCAATGCGTGCTTCGTCAATCTTGCCAGTGCCGTAAGTGTTCACAAAGATCGACAGCGGGTCGGCAACGCCAATGGCGTAGGATAGCTGGATCGTGCACTTTTCAGCCAAGTCGGCCGCGACAACGTTCTTTGCTAGATAGCGCGCGGCATAGGCGGCCGAACGGTCTACCTTAGTCGGATCCTTGCCCGAAAACGCCCCCCCGCCGTGCGGTGCAGCGCCGCCGTAGGTATCGACGATGATCTTGCGCCCGGTCAGGCCCGCGTCCCCGTCCGGGCCGCCGATGATGAATTGGCCGGTCGGGTTGCAGTAGAAATTATCTTCCGACGGCATCCAGCCATCAGGCAGCACATCCGCAACTACGGCGCGGACGATCTCGCGCACTTGGGCGTCGGTTGCCTCAGCAGCGTGCTGGGTGGAGACGACAACATTCGTGGTCGCCACCGGGTGGCCGTTCTCATAGGCCAGCGTCACTTGCGACTTGGCGTCGGGGCCCAGCCGGGTTTCCCCGCCGTGGCGGACAGCCGCAAGCTTGCGCAGTATTTCGTGAGCGTACTGAATCGGCGCAGGCATGAGCGCCGGGGTCTCCTTGCAGGCGTAGCCGAACATGATGCCTTGATCGCCTGCGCCCTCTTCTGTGAACAGCCCCTCGCCCTCATCAACGCCCTGCGCGATGTCGGCGGACTGGCCGTGGACGTAACAATCGATGCTTGCTTCGCGCCAATGGAACCCGTCTTGCTCGTAGCCGATGTCCTTGATGACCCGGCGGGCGGAGGCGATCATTTCCTCGTGGGTTACATCGCCTCGGACTTCCCCGGCGAGCACGACGCGGTTGGTCGTGGCCAGCGTCTCGACCGCCACACGAGCTTCGGGCTGGCGGGACAGGAACAGATCGACGATCGAATCTGAAATCTGATCACAGACCTTATCCGGGTGCCCTTCGGACACCGATTCCGACGTGAAGACATAGGACGACATGCTTTCCCCTTCCCGCAAAAGCGAAACGAACCGCCGCGTTACACCATGCCAAGGGGTTCAGTTCAACTCGTTACAGGGGTGGAGTCCCAACTCGGTCCGCATTTAGAGCGACGATGTTGCATTTTCATGAAGTTTGACCGCCCAGCCAGCAGCGCCAGCTTGCAGAAGTCTCTCCCTCTGCACTCCATAAGCAAGCCCTCCCGCGACGGCCAAAGCGCGCGCCTCAATGACCGATTCAGCCCGCTTGCAACGCCCCTAGTAGCGAGCTGGATAGGCGCGGGTTTCCTTGCAGGTCAAATCAGCCTGACGCACCCAGCCGTACTGCACCCCGCTCTCGCCCATGGGGGTATAGGACACCCGCCAGTGACCCTGATGAAAGCCGCGCACATCCACGGTGCGTTTGCCACCGCCAACCTTCGCGACCGATACCGTCGCGCGGTGGGAAGCGACGTTGTAGACCTTGACCGGCTTGCCACTGGCCGAGCGGGCGCACACGCAGTCGAAGGGCTTCAAACCGGTGCGCACAACCGGCGCAGGCTTGGGTCGCGTGATCACAATGGGCTTGGGTGCCGGGGCGTAGACCGGAGCCGCAACGGGAACGGCCAAAGGTTGAGGTTCGACGATGAAATACTGCGCTGTCGGCTCAACCGAGAGGGTTGGCACTCCGGCTGGCATGGGCGCAGGCATGGGAACCGAGGCTGCGTGGATCGGGCCGGTGTAAACCGTTGTCGCGGGCAGCACGGTCGTCGAGACGTGCCGGTATTCCGTGGTCGTCTCGATCGGATAGTTGGCGATCACCGTGCGCTTGCCAACGGTCGCTGGATAGGGTGCGGGCGTCGCTGGCATGGCCTGATAACCCATGCCCGGCTCGATGACTTCAATGGGGTAATTGGCGATGACCATGCGACGGTGGTCATAACCGCTGCCATCATCCTGCGACGACGCAGGATGGGCGAGTGCGCGGCTGGAAAACATCATGCCTACGCCGACGGCGAAGCCGACCAGCAGTACCCTTAAAACCATCATCGTTCCTCACCGAAAAACTTCCGCACCGCTGGATTGGGCTCTCTGACCCTGCGCTCTTGGCTGCTGTCCTGTGCGGTGGAAGCGGTTTTTTTGTTGTTGCTGGTTTCTGGCCTACGCTTCAACGTCTTATAATAGAACAAACAATTCCTGTTTAACCTAATTTTAGCAATTGGACTGGCGGATGTGCACCACTTTCGTCACATAATCCACAACCTCGCCCCATTAAGCGCAGATTGACCAACGGCTGACCCTCGCCAACCGCTGCCTTTGGTCATTGGCAATGGCACCTGAGGCAAGCCCCCATAACCACCCCCTACTTTCAAGTTGCATCCCGCTTGCCCACCAGTGCACTCTGATCCGGACAAAGCGCAGATACAGCCGTGGAGGAGCTGCTGTGTCAGGTGCGCGGTTTAGAGGGAGAAAGCCAGCATGTCGTCACAGCCGGAGTACAATCGCTTCGTATCCACCCTGCCGAGCATGCTCACGCTGCATCAGCGGATGGAAGCCATGACCCGCGACGATCCGGCCTTTGAACTCGCCCGCGAAGACATCGGCGGGCGGGGTGACATGACCGTTTTTGCCCGCGCCCCCCAGACCCTCCCTGACTGGTTCGCGCGCGCCGATGCCTTTCCCGGCCGCCCGTTTCTTGTGCTGGGGGAGCAGACCGACACCTACGCCGAGGCCCGTGCAGAAGCCAACTGGCTCGCCCGAGGACTGCAGACCGACTACGACATCCGTCCCGGCGACCGAATCAGCCTGTGCGCCCGCAACTCGCCCGAATGGGTGATCGCCTTTATGGCCATTCAACTCTGTGGCGGGGTCGCGGTGCTGCTCAATTCCCTGTGGACGGCAGACGAGCTGGCCTATGGGCTGGAAGACAGCGGTTCCAAGCTGCTGCTCTGCGATGGAGAGCGCGCGGGGCTGGCTGCGCCTGCGTGCGAGGCTCTGGGCATCGCGCAGCTGTGCCTGCGCCACCGCTTTGAACCTTCACCAGAGTATCAGGCGCTGATCACCGCCTTCCGCGGTCAACCCGCCCTGCCCTCGCATCGCGGCGCTGACGATGCCGCGACTATTCTCTACACGAGCGGCTCGACCGGGTACCCAAAAGGCGTTCTCAGCTCGCACCGTGGCGTGATTTCTTCGCTGTATTCTTGGGCGCTGATGGCGCGGGCGATCGGTGCGTTGATGACGGAGTTGCCGGTCTTCAAGGACGGTCAGGAAGTGATCCTGCTGCCCGTGCCACTGTTCCACGTTACAGGATGTCATGCCTCCATGCTCGGCTGCTTTGGAACAGGGCGCAAGCTGGTAATGATGGACAAGTGGGACGCAGAAGTCTCCTTGCAGCTCATCGAAGAGCACGGCGTGACACACTTCCTCGGCGTGCCCACACAGTCGTTTGAGATCCTCCGGCACCCCAAGCGCACGCACTATAACCTCGCCACCCTGGTTGAAGTCGCTGGCGGCGGCTCGGCGCGGCCCGCCGAACACGTTGGCGCGCTGCATGAAGCCTTCGAACACGCCACGCCGCGCATCGGCTACGGCCTGACCGAGACCAACGCGCTCGGTGCGATCAACGGGGGGCCTTCCTACCTGCTCAAGCCCGGCAGCACGGGCCCTGTTACCGGGCCGGTGATGGAACTGGCCGTGCACGCGGACGAAGGTGACGTGGACCTGCCGACCGGCGAAGTGGGCCGGGTGTGTTTCCGGGGTCCGTCGATCATGATGGAGTACTTCAACCGCCCTGAAGACACCGCCAAGGCCGTCAGCCCGCGCGGCTGGTTCGACAGTGGTGATCTTGGCTACATCGACGAAGACGGCTTCCTGTTCCTCGTTGATCGGGCCAAGGACATCATCGTGCGTGGCGGAGAGAATATCTCCTGCCTCGAAGTCGAAGCCTGCATCCACGCCCATCCTGAAGTGCGCGACGTGACAGTTTTCGGTTTGCCGGACGAGCGACTGGGGGAGACAGTAGCGGCCATGGTCTACCTGCGCCCCGAGAGCACGGGCGCGAGCGCCGAGGATATCCAAACCTACGCTGCGCAAAGCCTGGCACGCTTCAAAATCCCTGCTGAAATCCTGTTCTCCAACACTCCGCTACCGCGCGGTGCGACGGAGAAGATTGACAAGAAGACGGTCAAGGCTGGGGTGCTCGAAGCCCGCGGGATCAGCGGCTAGGATTACTTCCCCTGACCGCCATGGTAACAGCCAGCCCCCGCCTGCGGCTTTTGCTTGCCTTGACCCCCTGACCCAGTCCAAGCACGTTCCGGAAAACGGCGCAGGACTGACTGCGCGGGGACTGAGGAGACAAGACCGGTGCAGATTGCTGAACTCATGGCGCGCGAGATCGCGTTTTCGCTGTTTGACGTGGTAGGCGTGAACGACCTTGCCGAGATGCCGCGCTATCAGGACCACAGCCGCGAGGTCTATGAAGCCATCCTCGAGACCGCCGATAAAGTCGCCGGGGACTACTTTGCGCCGCACAACCGCAAGGGCGATCTGAACGAGCCGCGCGTGGTTAATGGCGTGGTCGAGCTGATCCCGGAAGTCGCCGAAGCCATGGACGCCTATCGCGAGGCCGGCTTTTTCTCCGCCCACCACGACGAAGCCGACGGCGGATTGCAGATCCCGTGGACCGTGGCGCAAGCGTCTTCGGCCTTCTTTCAGGCCGCAAACGTATCCTCGGCGGGCTATCCCTTCCTGACCGTCGGTGCCGCGAACCTGATCAAGGCGCACGCCTCCGCAGCGCAGCAGGAGCAGTGGCTCCCGCCCATGCTCGCCGGCAGGTTCTACGGCACCATGTGCCTATCCGAACCCCACGCTGGATCGGGCCTCGCCGACATCCGCACTACGGCCTTCCCCATCGAAGGCGAGCCGAGCAAGTACCGGCTCAAGGGCCAGAAGATGTGGATTTCAGCAGGCGACCATGAGCTGGGGGAGAACATCGTGCACTTGGTCCTCGCCCGGGTCGAAGGCGCACCGGCGGGCACCAAAGGCATCTCGATCTTCATCGTGCCCAAGCGCCGCGTGGACGCACAAGGCGAAGTCGGCGCTTCCAACGATGTGCGCCTGATCAGCCTCAACCACAAAATGGGCTTCCGCGGCACGACCAACACCATTCTGGCCTTTGGCGAAGACGAGGGCTGTGTTGGGGAGCTGATCGGCGAGGCGGGTCAGGGGCTGGCCTACATGTTCCACATGATGAACGAGGCTCGGATTGGCGTTGGTCTGGGCGCGGCCTGCTTGGGACTGGCGGGCTATGCCGAGAGCCTGCGCTACGCCGGCGAGCGACCTCAGGGCCGCCACCCCGACGAGCGTGACCCGACCTCAAAGCCAGTGATGATTATCGAACACGCGGACGTCCGCCGCATGCTGATGGCGCAAAAGGCGCTATGTGAGCCCTCACTGACCCTCTGCCTCTACGCCGCCAAGCTTGTGGACATAGAGAAGCACCACCCCGATGAAGCCGAGCGCAGCCGCGCGCACACCATCCTCGATCTGCTCACCCCCGTGGTCAAAGGCTGGATCAGCGACGTGACCCTGCGCGCCAACCACGAAGCAATTCAAATCCACGGCGGCTACGGCTACACCCGCGATTTCCAAGTCGAGCAAATCTACCGTGACAACCGCCTGAACCCAATCCACGAGGGAACCAACGGCATTCAAGGCATGGACCTGCTCGGGCGCAAGGTGATGCGCGATGGCGGCAAAGCGCTGGCCGCGTTTTCGGCGCTGGTGAGTGCAGACCTCGAAGCCGCCGTGGCAGCAGGCTTCGAACCTCGTCTGGCCAAGCAATTGGGCGCAGCCATGGCGCAGTTTGGGACCGCGACCGGCGCACTGGGCGGGGCCATGCAGGCCGACGGCCCCCGCCACGCCATGGCACAAGCGACGCTTTACCTCGACGCCTTTGGTCTAATCGTCATGGCGTGGATGCACGCCAAGTCCGTCGCCGCTGCGTTGTCCGGCGGCACAGTCTCGGCCGATTACGCTGAAGGCAAAATGCTCTCTGCAGCGTATTTCTATCGCCACGAGTTGAGCCGTTTGGACGAGCTGTGCGAGCGACTCTCTGCGCTGGATGACACCTTTGTTCCGGCACAGGCGGCGAACTTCTAAAACCTGTTGCGGGGCGTCTCAACAGACACCGCATAATCTTATCACTATCGCCCTACATATTTACTTTTATTTCGATTTAATTTCTATTGAGTTGACGATCTGTCCGCGATGCGTTGCTCCGCACTCTAAGACGCTGACCCGGCAGCCCGCTGTCACTCTGTATAGAAAGTCATGCTGTGAACCCCGGCGCTCTACCCTTTGGCCTGCCCAAGCGACTGTCGCTCTTGTGCGCGGTGCTCTTCCCTCTGTGTCTGTCTTTCGGTAGCGCGGATCCTGCCCATGCTCAGACCCGCGAGCGCGCGACGAGTGGCGCGGCTCACGGGGTGGCTGAGGTACTGGAATTCGATCGCGTGAAGCTGGTGCAGAAGATCCTGCTCGCCCGCGGTCACGACATCGGCGCAGTCGATGGCGCGTGGGGTGGACGCACGCGGCGTGCTGTCAATGTCGAGCGGGCGGCGCTGGGGCTTGGTCCAGCACAGAACCTCGGCCCGACCACCCGGCGTGTGCTGTTTACCCTGCCCGAGGCCAGTGCCGCGGGCGGATTGCCTGAGCCGGGCCACGCCCTGATCGACCTCGACGCGCGCCGCGCCTTCCTCTCGCAGAACCCATCAATCGCCCGAGCCTATTGCACCAACCCCATGGGACACGCCGGGCTGAGCGCTCGGATGCCCCGGATCCTTAGCGTCGGGCCAGAGGGCGTGCACGAAGGAAAGACGGCAGACAGCCTGCCCTGGTACCAATCGCTCGCACAGGGCTACAGCGTCGAGAGTGACGCCTGCCTGACTGGCGATGGTCAAGCCTGTCAGACCATCGTCGATCACTTGCAACTGTTCGTCGATCTCTGGGGGTTACGGCCAGCGATCGACCGGCAAGATCCGGCCTTTGAGCCATTGGCAGCGCAAACGAATATCGCGCTCAGCGCCATGGTGAGCGCCTTTTCCACGGCCCGTCACTTCATCGACATTCCGCCGCGCCAGGAAGAGGCCATTACAGACTTTCTGTTCGGACGCGTGACCATTTATAAGCGCGTCGTACGCCGGAATGAGGCCCTTCCCGACCGCTTCCGCTTCGGCCACAGCGCAGCGCAACTGTCTGTTCTGCCCGTGCTGACGACAGGGGCGCTTACTGGCGATCCGCGCACCTTTTACGAGGGCCTCGACCTCTATGAATTTGCGCTAGACAAAACTCGCGTCGATGGCTCGATCCGCGAGGACAGCCTGACCGGTGACATGGCGCTGATGCAGGAGGCGGCGCTGCTCTCCGCCATGCTAGTCGCCGTACTGCGCGCAGAGCAACAGGACGTCGATCTGGGCTCCATCACTCGGATGGGCCGGGATATCCACGATCTTGCAGGAACGGTGCTCGACCACCTCGAAGACTGGGATAGCCTCAAGCGCTATGCGAGCGCCCAGCGGCCCAGCTATCTGAACCCGGCGCGGGAAACAGAGGAAGCCTCCTCCTTCTACGTCCGCGATATGGAGCACCTTCTGGCCTGGACCGTTCTCTATGCCGAGCGATTTCCGCGCTCGCCGGTGACTGAACGCATCGCCGCTCTGACGCTCGACCCGCGCACTTGCGGCCGCTTGGCCGAACGCCATGGGAAGGCACCCTGGACCTGTTACCGCGCGCTGGCGGCTCTCTCAACTGAAGCGTCGGTGATCATGCCTGCGCCGGGTGGCAGCCTGTTCATCGGCTTTAATCCCGGCTGCTTCCTCGCGACCCAGCCCAGCCCTTTTACCGAGGACTAAGGCTTACCAGGGGCGGAAGTACCCGCCCCGTTCGAGCATAGGACGCAAGCCGCCTTCGAACTGTCGGCGCACGTTCTGGACACGCTCAACCGCGTTGTCGATCCCGCCGTCACCGCCAACGAGCCCGGCCTCGACCTGCCGCTTGATGATGTCTTGCAGCAGCAGTGCTGCGCGCTCTTCAAGATTATCGTCGCCGCCTTCACGGGCTGAAACAGCAAGAGCGTACATTGCTGGCGGGACAGCGCGGAACTCGCCGAAGTGCGGCAGGAACAGATGCTGCGCAGGTGCCTTGGTCTGCTCCAACCAGCCCGTCAGGCCACGATCAAAGTCGAGCACCGCCTGATCCGGATCGTCGAACAGGTCTTCGCCGTGATAGAGGTTGAGGTAACCCAATGCGTGGCCGATCCGCACGATGTCGAGCATTTCGGTATCGCCCTCCGGCCCCTGCGGGAACAGCTTGCGCAGCGCGCCCATGTGGGCCGGGCCAGCAGCCAGCGCGTCGAAGACCGGGTTGAACTTTGCCGGGTTGAGCCGCAGCTCTTCGTTCAGCCGGAAGGTCCGCTCCAGCTGAATGTTCTCGCGCTTGGACCGAAGCATGAGCTTGGCATCCGACCAGAACTCCACCAGCGCCGAGTGCGCCTGCTTCTCTCGGCCTTTGATATAAAGATCAGTGCGGTGGGAACGATTGACGGAGAAGTCGTACAGCGTTTCGCTGATGATCCGGTTGGGATAGCGGTTGAGCCGCTCGACCATGGAACGCGGCAGGGCCTGTGCCTTGGCGTTGTTCAGGTGCGCAGCGTCGCCACACATGCGGAAGCCGCGGCCCAAGAACTCGGGCATGATTTCATGCGCGTAGAAGCTTTCCCACTCGACGTTCATGAACTCCTGAAACACCTTGCGTGCACCGGCTTTGTACGAACGGCGGAAGCGGTCGGCGATCAGCACTTGGGAGAAATACCCCGCTTCTTCCTGCACCAGTTCCTGCATCAGATGCATGGCGCTTCGGGTCTGCTCGATTGGCTTGTCACCCTGCGTGACGGCGAACAGCTTAAGGAACTCACGGAACGGGCCAAACTGCTCGTTGAACACCGCACAGTTGTAGGAGAACAGCGCCAAACCGCCGTCCTTCACTTGCGAAATTGTATCGAACACGCCCGGTCGGTCGGCTTCGACCATTTGACCGTAGGTGTCCATGCTCATCACAACATCGAAAGGGCCTTGGTTGGTGTCGTTGAAAGACGCCAGCGAACCGTGGTGAACGGAAACGTTGCTATGGCCAAAGCTGTCTTTCAGCGTCTCAGCGGATTGCGACAGTTCCGGGTTGTGGTCGACGGTGGTGAAATTGGCTGTTGGGTAGGAAAACGCCATGGCGTTCGACACGAAGCCCGGTCCGCCGCCAATATCAACGATCTGCAGCCCCGTGCCCCGGTCGGGATAGAGTAAACGCTCGTCTGGCAGAAAGCCCCCCAGCAGCGCGACCATGGCCAGGTTGCGCAGCGAAACCGCTGGCGGCACCCGGAAGTCATAGTCGTTGTGGGTCAGCGGTGTCGGCTGAAATTCCGTATCTTCTAACAACAGTTCGGCTTTCAATCTTGAAGGGACGAGCCAGTAAGGGCCCTACGACCTAGCCCTGCAGGTTCTCAATGACAATAGCGATGCCCTGACCGCCACCAATGCACATGGTCAGCAAACCATAGCGCCCGCCGGTGCGTTGCAGCTCATAGAGTGCTTTTGTGGCCAGAATCGCACCTGTCGCGCCCACGGGGTGGCCCAGCGCAATCGCGCCGCCGTTCGGGTTGACGCGGGCGGGGTCGAGGTCGAGTTCGCGGCTGACGTAGCAGGCTTGAGCGGCGAAGGCTTCGTTGCTTTCCACCACGTCCAGTTCCGCTGCCGTCAAACCCGCCTTTGCCAGCGCAACCTTGACCGCAGGAACCGGTCCCACGCCCATTTCATCGGGCTCAACCCCGGCATGGCCGTAAGCAAGGATGCGCGCCAGTGGCGTGGCGCCCAGCCGTTCGGCGGCGCGTTCGGAGGTCAGGGTCAGCGCGGCTGCGCCATCGTTGATCCCCGATGCGTTGCCAGCCGTGACCGATCCATCTGCCTTGAAGATGGTCGCCATCGCCCCGAGTTTTTCCGCCGTCACGGTGCGTGGATGCTCGTCCGTGTCAAAGTCGATGGTTTCGCGCCGGGATTTGACCGCCACAGGGACGATTTGCTCTTTAAACCGGCCCGCTTCGATCGCCGCTGCGGCGCGGCGCTGGCTTTCGAGCGCGAAAGCGTCCTGCGCCTCGCGGTCGATGCCGTAACGCTCGGCAATGTTTTCCGCCGTTACGCCCATGAGGCCATGGCCAAAGGGATCATGGAGCGCGCCCTGCATCATATCCACCACCGCACTCTCCCCCATCCGCGCACCAAAGCGCATGCGGGGCAGCATGTAACCGCCGTTGGACATGCTTTCCGCGCCCCCTGCAAGTGCAGCCTCGCAGTCGCCGAGCATGATGGTTTGCGCGGCGGAGACAATCGCCTGCAACCCCGAACCGCACAGCCGGTTGACCGTCAGAGCCGGGGCCTGCTTGGAGACACCAGCGTTCACCGAGATCACCCGACTGATGTACATATCACGCGTTTCGCCGTGGATGACGTTGCCAATGACCGTATGCCCAATCGCTTCCGGTTCCATTCCCGAGCGCTCGATCGCGGCGCGTGCGGCGGTGGTGCCCAAGTCAATGGCGGACACGTCCTTGAGGCTGCCGCCAAAGCTGCCGATGGCGGTTCGCGCCGCGCTGGTGATTACGACTGATTCAACCATGGTGGTTTGGTCCTGTTCTTTTTGCCCTCGGATGGTCTGCAGGGCTGTGCTGGTGAGCGGGGCTGTTAAGGTGTGACGGGCGCGAAGGTGCCGTCTTCGCCGAGCCAGTGCAGTTGCGCCTCGCCAATCGTGAACCAAGCACCGTGTACGGTGAGCCGCCCTTCTTCCATGGCGCGAACGACGAAGTCAAAGGACTGCACCCGCGCCATCGACGAGCGGATGTTGGCGTGTTCGAGGCGGGTTTGCAGGTCAGCGCCGCTCGCACCGTCTTCGGCACCAGCAACGACCGCCTGTCCGTCCTCGGCCATCAAGCCGACCCACTTGTCGATGAAGTTGGGCGCGCCAGCCTCTTTCCCGGCAGCTTGAGCTTGGGCGTGACCCAGCGCCGCCGCGACCCCGCCGCACTTGCCGTGGCCCATGACTACGATCCGCGAAACCCGCAGATGATCCACCGCGAACTGCAACGCCGCCGCAGTCCCTGCCAGATTGGAATTCGGGTCGTCGCTGTAGGTCTCACAGGAAGGGACGATGTTCGCAACGTTGCGAATCACAAACAGCTCCCCCGGCGCTGCACCGAAGATTGTCGCCGGATCAACCCGGCTATCGGCACAGGAAATAACCAAAGTATGAGGTGATTGGCCCTCGCCCAGAGTGCGGTAGAGGTTTTGTTCGGCCTCCGCACGGTTGCTGGCAAATCGGCTGTAACCCTTGGCCAATTCCTCGGGCATAGTACCGCTGGACATAGAAACTCCTCGTTGGTGTAATTCTGGCGAGACCGACGAACACGAATACGACGATGGCCCCGCCCTGCTGTTTCAGCGCGTAGGCCTAGGATAAGCATGGAGGACTAAATGAGCTACGACGGTAAATCAGTTCTGATCACCGGTGCGGGCAGTGGTTTCGGCCGACGCCTGTCCCAACGGCTGAGCGCGATGGGCGCGCGGCTGGTGCTGGGTGACATCAACGAAGCCGGGCTGGAAGAAACCCGTGCGCTTTGTGAGGGCGAAGTGGTCGTGCTGCGCACCGATGTTAGCAAGGAAGCGGACAATCAGGCGCTGGTCGCTGCCGGAGTTGAAGCCTTTGGCGGCATCGACGTGGCCTACAACAACGCAGGCATGGGCGGCCACCCCCCCAAGCCTTTGCACGAAGTCACCGAAAAAGAGTTCGACATCACGTTCAAGGTCAACACGTACGGTGTGTTCTTCGGAATGAAAGCGCAGGTTCCCGTGATGCTGAAGGCCGGCAAGGGCGCGATTCTGAACACAGCCTCCGCCGCCGGCGTCCTTGGCGCGCCGTTCATGAGCTCCTATGGCGGAGCAAAGCACGCTGTCGTCGGCCTCACCCGTGCCGCTGCAGACGAATACGCGCGCCGGGGTCTCCGCATCAACACCATCTGTCCTTCCTTCGCCGACACACCGATCATGCAAGGCGTCATCGGGCATTTCGGCATGCCCAAGGAAGAAGCCTACACCAAGATTTCCTCCCGCGTTCCCATGCGCCGCGTGGGCACGGTCGACGAGATCGTGCAGGCGATGATCTGGGCGTGCTCGGATGAAAACAGCTTCATGACCGGGCAGACCCTGTCCATCGACGGCGGTCTGACAGCGGTCTGATCCATGCCATCAGCACTTTTTGCCCGCTCTGGCGTGCGGGGCGGGTGATCAGTCCGCCCCGATCATGCTAAAGAGCGGGCTATGGCTCCGTTTTGGCTCAAAAGCCCACTTCTTGCTCTGCTGCTAACTGCACTCGTCTGTGCTGCACCGGTCTCCGCTCAGGAAATCGCTGTGCCGCGCGAGCTGACCTGCGAGGACTGGCGACGCTTTGCCGATGCAGACTGGCACCGCCACGCCGAGACGTTGAACGCCCTCGATGTCTGCCTGAGTTACGAGCCCGTGGTAGCGGGCGGGATTGTCTGGCGGCTGGTCCGATTGCAGCGCACCGCCGCTGTCCCAGCCCCCGCGCCTCTGATCATCGTGCTGCACGACAACGAAGACGCCGCTCTGGTCGGTGCGTTGAGCGTGCTTGCGCTCTATGACGTGCAGATCGTCACCATCGATGCGGACGAAGACCGCCTCTGGCAGGGCGTGGACCCCAACCGCATGTTTGTCGAACCCGGCGCGATCATCGACGGCTGCCCGAACGC
>CBFHUI010000061.1:0-16770 GCA_965658725.1 Alphaproteobacteria bacterium
GTCGCGGGGCAGCTGTATGCGCTGACCGTTCAACTCCAGCCGTTTTACGACGGTTCGGGCGAGAAGATGAGAAGCTGAAGCCTCAGATCAACGCAAACGATCCCGAGAGCGCAAATCGCAGGACATTGTTTCAAACCGGAGCAGGTTTTCAGGCAAGTGTTCAACGCCGAGGCCAACGTCTGACGTGCAGGTCCACTTGCCCCCGTCTACGGGTTCTCCCCCTTCGAAAAATACAGAACGCAAGGGGTTATCATTGAAGTCGACTTCCAGCAGGCCATCGCCACCAACGGCGGCAAGCAGCTCTGCGGAGGCTCGGAGACCGATGCCTGTTCCCAAAAAATGCGGGCAGTAGCGGCGTCCAGCTGCCAAGGCTTCCTGCGCAACGCGAAGACAGCCGGTGATCCCCCCCCATTTGGCGACATCAGGTTGCAAGATAGAGAGATTGCCGGCCTCAATCGCATCCGAAAAGGCTGCGTGCCCAGCCAGATTCTCCCCGCCCGCCAGCGGGACTGCAGACTCGGTCGCAAGGGCATGCCAAGTCTCAGCGCTTTCAAACACGGGTAACGGTTCTTCCAGCCAGAGCCACGGGTGATCGCCCGCGAGGCGGAGGAACGCGTGCGATTGCTCGAGGGTCCAGGCTTGATTAGCGTCACAGGCCACTGATTCACCGGGCTGCACCTGCTCAAAAATGCTGCGAGCGGCGCGCACGTCCCGTTCCATGTCAAAGCCAACTTTGACCTTAAACTGCTGGTGACCAACAGCACGGGCGCGGGGGATAACGGTCGCCGCATCCGTCGCTGTGATCCCGCTTGCGTAGGCTGGGATTTGGTCAGGCGCTTCCGGCCTGATGAACTTGCGGAGCGCCACACCTGCGCGCCGTGCAGCCAGGTCCCAGACCGCGATATCCAGTCCTGCGATCACCTGAGCGAAGGGCCCCGGTTCGCCGCATTGTGTTGACCGGATCCGGGTATCTTGGTCAAGGCGCGTGAAAACCTCAGAAGGGTGCTGGAACGTTGCGCCGAGCACCAGTGGTGCAATGTCCATTTCCAGCAGCCGAAGCCGGTGTTCTGCGCCCGCAGCGGGCCAGTTGGCAAAGATTTCCCCCCAGCCGAAGGCGCCATCTTTGTCTTCAATACGCACCAAAACACCGGGGCGGTCGTGCATCACGCCGAACGATGTGGCGACCGGCTTTTGCGTTGGACTGCGAAAGGCCCAAGCCTGAATCCGATTTATGGCAATCATCTGCTTCGACTCCCCCAACTCCCTCGCCGTTTTGAGGGTGCGCGCCGCAAGACTACCGCCCCGCAACACGGTGGAGTAGGGCTCAGAACCACGCCAACAAGCAAGAGCTGGGACTGATTTTGTTGCAAAAAATCAGCAGCCAGGGGCTAAATTTGATTTCTGAACCCCGCTTGTGTTCTCATGGTGCAAGGCGGAAAGCAGGGGGTGAACTCGGCGCGCTGGTCAGAGGGGAGCGGCCTGATGAAGGGCTATGATTACGTAATCGTCGGGTCTGGAACAGCCGGTTCAACCCTCGCCGCGCGCTTGACTGAGGACCCTTCAGCGCGCGTGCTTGTGCTGGAATGCGGCGGCCCAGATCGTGGCTTCTGGTTGAAGCTTCCGGTTGGCTACTACAAGTCCATCTATGACTCCCGTGTGTCGCATCTCTACCGGGGAGAACCCGACGGTGGCATCGCCGGCCGTTCGATGGACTGTCCCCGTGGGCGGGTTGTCGGTGGCTCCAGTTCGATCAACGGTTTGATCTACATCCGGGGTCAGCATCAGGACTTCGACCGATGGGAAGCGCTGGGGGCAGACGGTTGGTCGTTTCAAGATGTTCTTCCGCACTTCCGGTCGATTGAGACCTACGGCGGCGCTCCTTCGCAATATCGGGGCGGGCAGGGACCGGTGCACGTTTCGGACCTCAAGAACCAGAACGACGCCTGCGACGACTGGCTGGATGCGGCACGAGCCTACGGCCTGCCGTCCAACGAGGATTTCAACGGTGAGTCGGCCTATGGGGTCGGGCGCTACCAGCTGTCGGTCCGTGGTCGGTGGCGGGAGAGCGCTGCGACGGCCTTCCTGCATCCAGCGCTTTCGCGGCCCAATCTGGAGATGCAGACCCGGGCGCACGTGACTGAACTCGTGTTCGAGGGCTCCCGTGCCGTGGGCGTGCGGTACCGGCAAGGCGGTCAGATCCATACCGTCCATGCTGACGTCGAGGTGATCCTTTGCGGTGGTTCTGTGCAGACGCCGCAGCTGCTGCAGATTTGTGGGATCGGACCGGCCGCCCTGCTCCAGCAGCACGGCATACCCGTCCGGCATGATGCGCCGGAAGTCGGGGAAAATCTGCAGGATCATTTGCAGATGCGCACAATTGTCGAACTTGCCGAGCCGGGCGTTTCACTCAACGATCATGTCCGCAATCCTTTCAGTCTGGCCAAGATGGGGCTCGAGTGGCTGATTGGGCAGCGCGGTCCGCTGACGGTAGGCGCGGGGCAGGTTGGCGGGGCGGCGTGTACCAAGTACGCAGAGGATGGTCACCCTGACCTGCAGCTCTTTGTCATGCCGCTTTCCGTCGATAAGCCCGGCATGCCGCTGCACAACTACTCGGGTTTCACAACGTCGTTCTGGCAGTGCCACCCTGAAAGTCGGGGATCGGTTCAGATCACCGACACAAATCCGCTGTCAGACCCAAGAATTACGACAAACTATCTCTCAACCGATCGTGATCAGAAGGTGATGGTGGAGGGGCTGCGGATGGTTCGGGAAATCTATAACCAGATGGCTTTCCGTCACCGCTGGCAACGTGAGATCATTCCCGGTGCCGAGCATCAGACGGACGAGGAAATCATCGCCGCAGTGCGCCGGATGTCGGCCACGGTCTACCACCTCGTTGGTACCTGCCGCATGGGCAGCGACGACCGCGCTGTTGTCGATCCCAGCCTCCGCGTGAATGGGGTGGAGGGGTTACGGGTTGTTGACGCGTCCGTCATGCCGCGCATCACATCGGCCAATACCAACGCGCCGACCTTCATGATTGCCGAGAAAGCAGCACAGATGATCCGAGCCGCAGTCGCCTGAGCCAAATCACTAAATACGTTACTACAAATTAGTCATTGCAATTATCCTGTGAGCCCATACTATGAGCTTCATGCATGCCTGAGGTATCAAACGCGTAGGGCATCTGGACCGGTTTAGTGGGCAGGGAGCCATGAGTGCACGCCACCGTTTGAAGGTCGGCTACGTCGGCGTATCGATCACACCCTACTTCGCTGAGAAGTACCGGGTTCGCGAGAACGCGATTGCCGCGCTCAAGGGCTTCTCCCAAGAACTTGACTTCGACCTTGTCGCAATCGAACGCCCGATCCACTCGCTGGAACAGGCCCAGGAAGCCGCCCGCGAAATAAAGGCGGCTGGTGTCGACTTTCTGTTGTTGCAGAACGCAGCCTGCTCAATGGGTGAACAGCTGCATCCGTTTATCGATGCCGCACCCAAGCTCGGGCTCTGGTCGGTTCCCGACCCGCAACGCGACGGCCCGGTGCAACTGCACTCCATGGTGTCGATGAGCCACTATGCCAGCCTGATCAAAAGCTACTTCAAGGACCGGGAGATTCCCTTCAAATGGTTCTTTGGCAACCCGGAGCAGGAGAAGTTCGCCACCCGGTTTTCCGTGACCGTCAAGGCTTTGCGGGCCGAAAAAAATCTTCGTGCGGCACGGGTCGGCTGGATCGGCGGCGTTTCGCCCGGCTTTGATGGCATGTTGCCCGATGACGCGGGAATGCAGGCCAACCTTGGGCTCACAATCGAGGAGATGGACCTTGCCGGGATCGTCAAGCGTGCGGAGGCGATGGACGCCAACCGGGTCGAGACGGCTGCGGCCATGATCCGCGGTGTCGCGCGTGAGGTGTCTTTGTCTGATCCCGCTTCGTTCGAGCGGGTAACGCGCTTCTATCTTGCGCTGCTGGATACTTCGGAAGAAATGCAGCTGGACACAATGGCCGTCCAGTGTTGGTCCACCATCCAGGAACTCTACAACATTGCCCCGTGCATGGCGTACAGCTGGCTGGGCAGCGATCATAACTTCCCCGTTTCCTGCGAAGGAGACGTTCTGGGCGCGATCAGCATGTACATGCTGAACCTGATTTCGGGGAAAGAGGGGTCGTCAACGCTTCTGGATCGTGCCTCACTGGATCCGGACCGACAGGCGGTGCAGATGTGGCACTGTGGCGTGACCCCCCGACATTTTGCCAACAGTGACGGCATTGCGTGGGTCGATCACGTGACGCTGGGACGAAACGGGACCGATGGACCCTACGGCGTCTCAGGCGATCAGATATTCGCCCCGCAGCCCGTGACGATCAGCTACTTGAACGAGGACGCCAAGCAACTGCTGGTGCTGGGCTCCGACGTCGTAGACCACCCCGATGCGGGCTACGACGGAACGCGAGGTTGGGTCTCCAACCTTACGATGAACGGGCAGAAAATTGACATTTGGGATTTGATAAACACGCTCACGGTCAAGGGCGTCCAGCATCATTTCGCCATGGGTCAGGGTGATATGAGCAACGAACTTATGGAACTCGCCGCCTGGACCCGAATGCAGCTTATCCAACCCGTTCCTTACGCCGATCACGTCCAAATCGACGGGGTCAATGTCTAAGGAAAGCCAAAAAGTCACTAAATGGGAGTTCGAAAAGTGATTTCATTGAAGAGAACAATCCAAGTCGCGCTGCTGTCCGCAGTCAGCGCATTCGGGGTGCAGGCCCATGCCGAAGCGCCTCCGGGGTACGACAGTTGGGATCAGGTGCTGGAGGAGGCCCGGGGTCAGACTGTCTACTGGTACATGTGGGGTGGCTCTGACGCCATCAACGGCTTTGTCGACACCTTCTACGGTGATCCCCTCAAGGAGGAGTACGGGATCAACCTCGAGCGTGTGCCGCTGGCTGGTACGGTTGATGCCGTGAACCAGGTGATTTCTGAGAAGGAAGCTGGTGCTGACGGTGACGCAGGTTCCGTTGATATGATCTGGATCAACGGTGAGAACTTCAAGACCATGCAGCAGGCTGGCCTGCTCTACGGTCCGTGGGCAGAGGACATCCCGAATTCCGAGCTGGTTGACTGGGCAAACCCGGCGATTAACCTCGACTTCGGTAAGCCGGTCGAGGGTATGGAAAGCCCTTGGTCCAGTGCTCAGTTCCACTTCATGTACGACAGCGCGCGCCTGAGCGATTCCGAGCTGCCACGGTCCTACGCGGACCTGGGCGACTGGATTGCGGCCAACCCTGGCCAGTTCAGCTACGTTGCGCCTGGTCCGGGTAACTTCATCGGGACCCGCTTCGTAAAGCAGCTGATGTTTGAACTGTCCGGTAACCACGAACAGTGGGTCGGCCCCTTCAATGAGGAGCTGTACAACAAGTGGAGTATCGAGACTTGGAAAGAGCTGATTTCATGGGAGCCAAACCTCTGGCGTGAAGGCAACACCTACCCTGAGAGCAACGCGGACTTTAAGAGCCTGTTTGCCAATGGTGAGGTCGAGTTTGCCTTTACACAGTCCCCAGCAGGTGCGGGTCCGGACATCGGTGCCGGTGTGATTGCGCCGACGTCCCGAGCCTTCAGCTTCGACAACTACATGATCGGCGACTTCAACTACCTCGCCATTCCGTACAACGCACCCAACAAAGCAGCGGCACTGGTTACGGCAAACCTCGTTCTGCGTCCTGATCGTCAGGCCGCACAGGTTCAGCCCGCCAATGGTTTCTGTTGTGGTTGGGCGATCGATGTATCGCGGGTGACCGATGCCGATCAGATTGCGGCCATCGAAACCGCCATGATGAACCTCGGAGATGCTGCGGCTGATCCGGCTCGTCTGGCGGGTTCACTGGTGGCTGACATCGCTGGTGAGTACCAGAACCTGATCGAGGAAGACTGGCAGAAATACGTTCTGCGTGGCGAGCCACTTCCAGAATAGACTTGGGTCCGAGACCTTGAAAGAGGGAGCGTCGCCTTTGGCGCTCCCTCCCTATCTCCTTTGTTTAAATTCAGATTTCTCGTGCAGTCGAAAGAGGCCTTATGAAGTGGGAACGTATCCGAATAGCGGTGATGCTGGCGCCGACGCTGCTTGTGATCAGCATCCTGTTTTTTGGCTCTTTGCTCTACGGGTTCCTGCAGAGCCTTGGTTACAATCCCAACATCGGCGCGACTGACATCAACTTCGACGCCTATCTGCGCGTCATGTTCTCCGAAGAATTTTCAGGGCGGTTCTGGTCCGGCCTGACACTCAGCCTCTGGGTCGCCTTCTGCTCGACCTTCGTTTCTGCCGCCATTGCCATCTTTGTCGCGCTTCTGCTGCGCCGGACGTTCTTTGGCAAAAAACTGGCGGTGTTCTTCTTTCAGCTCAACCTGCCAATCCCGCATCTGGTGATCGCGGTTGGTATGATCATGCTGTTCAGCCAGAGTGGTTTGGTTTCGCGGATGCTCGGTGAACTTGGGCTGGTCACTTCACCGCGTGACTTCCCCGCGCTGACCAAAGACGCCTACGGCATCGGTATCATTCTCGCCTATATCTGGAAGGAAGTCGCCTTTTTCGGCATCATTGTCCTCGCCATCCTGCAGTCGCTTGGCGAAGACTATGAAGCCGTCGCGCAGAGCCTTGGAGCCAACCGTTGGCAGCGTTTCCGTACCGTTACACTGCCCCTGATCATGCCCGGCCTGATGTCGGCGTCGATCATCGTTTTCGCGTTTACATTTGGCAGTTACGAAGTGCCGCGTATCCTCGGTGTCGGATACCCGAAGATGCTGCCGGTCATGTCTCTGGATTTCTTCCTCAACCCCGACCTCAACGCGCGGGCTGAGGGCATGGCGCTGAGCATGATCATCGCCTTCATCGTTCTCGTGCTGATCTTCATCTACATGTACATCACCGCGCGCACGGTACGGAAGGATTGAGCCGATGAGACGCATCCCCTTCTACGCTGCCGTTATCGCCATCAGCATCGCCTTTCTGGCGCCGGTCATCTCGTTCATGATCAACGCCTTTGCCTACCGCTGGTTCTACCCCCAACTGGTCCCGAAGGAATGGAGCCTGCAAGCGTGGGTCCGGCTCAAGCTGATCCCCCGCCCGGGCGACCGTACCTTTGAAAGCTTCATCGATTTGTGGACCGGGGTGCCGGATGTCATTTCAGCCCTTTGGCTCAGCCTTGCCATCGGCACGTTGGTGACCGGTACGTCGGTCATCATTGGCTTACCAGCGGCGCGCGCGCTGGGCCTGTATCGGTTCCGAGGCAAGAAAATCGTTGAGTTCATGATCATCGCTCCGACGATCGTACCACCCATCGCATTCAGCCTTGGCCTCAACATCAACTTCATCCGCTGGGATATGGCGTTGATGAATGCGGGCATTCCAATCGACCTCGCCGGCAGTGTCTTCGGGGTCTCTCTGGTACATCTGGTGCCGGTCATGCCTTACGTCGTGCTGACGCTCAGTGGGGTTTTTGCAAACTATGATGCCGACTATGAGGCGCAAGCCCGCAGTCTCGGTGCACCACCTTGGCGAATCTTCTGGGACGTGACACTGCCTGCAATCCTGCCCGGTTTGTTCGTCGCCGCGCTGTTCGCGTTCCTGGTCTCGTGGAGCCAGTATCTGCTGACCTTCCTGATCGGTCAGGGCCGGGTGGTAACGCTGCCCGCGCTGCTGTTCTCTGCTGCTGGAAGCGGCAACAACGCCATGATCGCAGCGATCTCGTTGGTGTTTATAGCGCCGGCCATTCTGATCCTGCTGGTGACGTCGCGATACCTGTCCGGCGAGTCCAGCGCTGCCGGTGGCTTCGGTCGTGTGTGATCGCTCCAGCAGCCGCATTCTGCGCGCCGATAATCAGAGATAAGAGGTAAAATGCCCGGTTCCCCCCATCCCAAACACTCAGGCTCCATCACGATTGACCTCGGCGTTGATCGAGGGCGCGTGCACGATCATTTGTACGGGGCCAACCTCGAACACATCGGACGCTGCGTCTATCAGGGGCACTGGGCCGAACTGCTGCAAAACCGCAAGTTTCTCGGCCATGACAAGATGTTCGTGGGGGCGAACGAACGGCTGTCGCATCACAACCCCAGCTATGGCGTGGTGACGCCCTGGACGGCGCTGGCTCCAGACTATGAGCGCGTGCTCTTTGTCCACGACAACAGCGATTTCTATACCGGTGACCAATCCCAGCGGATTACGATCAGAGAGGCCGACGGCGATTTCCACGGCGTGCAACAGGATGGCCTGACGCTGGTTGCGGGCGCTACCTACGCGATTAGTCTCGTGCTCAAGGGCGAGGGCCAGCAAGTCCGGGTTTGCTTGGGTGATCAGACGTGGATGATCAATGACGTTGGCCCAGGATGGCAGGAATACAGCCACAGTCTGACCCTTGCCGCCAGTGATGCGGATGCGACCTTCTCGATTGCCCATGCGGATCAAGCCAGTTTGTGGATAGGCTGCACTTCGGTCATGCCCTCGCATACCCTCGATGGTCATCGCTCGGACGTGGTCGAGACTCTAAGTGACTGGACACCGACTTTCCTGCGCTGGCCGGGTGGGAATTTTGCTTCCGCCTACCGCTGGGAGCAGGGCATCGGACCCCGCGATCGCCGCCCGGGCTATCTCGATCCTGCCTGGAACACGTGGGAGTCAAACGATGTCGGTACCCATGAATTCATGGATCTGTGCCGGCACGTGGGTTCAGAGCCCATCCTCACCATTAACATGGGAAACGCCGACCCGGCCGAAGCCGCGCGTTGGGTCGAGTACTGCAACGGCGGTGCCGACACACCCATGGGGAAACTTCGCGCCGCCAACGGCAGTCTTGAGCCCTTCGCCGTGAGGACTTGGTTTGTCGGAAATGAACAGTTCGGAAATTGGCAAGTCGGAACCTGCGACGCGGAAACCTATGCCCGGCGCTATCTCGACTATGCCGCCGCCATGCTGGAAGCCGACCCGACGCTGGACCTGATCGCCGTGGGCGCGCCGACCAATCTTTACGGCCACTGGAACGAGCTGGTGCTCCAGACCGCAGGCGATGCCATCAAAAAACTCAGCGTGCATTATTACTCCATCCGCACGGAAAAGCGGGACAAGACACCGGCGGTCGAGGAAATGTACTGGCCCAAGGTCGCCTCCGCCCACGAAGTTACAGAGATGCTCGACCGGACCTATCAAATCGTCTGTGAGCACGCTGATCCGCCGCCGCCGATCATCTTCGATGAGTGGAATACCTACGTCGAAGCCAAGCCGCCGGATTTCTTCGAAAACTACAGCATGGCGGACGCCCTCTACGCTGGGGCCCTGATGAACGCGTGCTTGCAACGGGCGGCTTGGATCAAGATGTCGGCGAGCTTTAACCTGCTCAACGTCATGGGAAACCTCCGGGTCAGTCCGACCCAGGTGTGGAAGACGCCAACCGGTCTGGTGCTGGAACTCTACACCCGGTATCGCGGGGTCAATGCTGTGGGCTGTGAGGCCAGTGCAGAGACCGTTGCGACCCCTGAACTGGGCAATCTGCCAGCCTTTGACAGCGTTTGTCTGATCGATGCTGCGGCAACCCGGTCAGCCGATGGAGCAACCCTTTACCTGTCCGTGGTTAATCGCGATCCGGAGCGCCAGGTCGATCTCGATGTCACTGGCATCGACCGCGCAGGCACCGCGTCCATTCATTTGATCCAGGGCGCAGCGCCGCAAGCCCTCAACACAGAAGACGATCCCGAAGCGGTCACCATCGAACACGAAGACTGGCCAATAAACACCCCACTCAGCCTGCCCGCACACAGCGTTGCAATTGTCGAAATCCCTCTGGAGAGCCGCGCATGACCCACCTGTCCATCAACGCCCTGACGAAGCGGTATCCCGGCGAGGAGAAGCCCGCGATTGATTCCCTGAGCCTCGAGGTTGAAAGCGGTAATCTGGTGGCGCTGCTCGGTCCATCAGGGTGCGGCAAGACCACGACCATGAAGATGATTGCCGGCCTGCTGGAGCCGACTTCGGGAGACATCTTGTTCGACAACCAGTCGATCCTGAATATCGCGCCGGAAAAGCGCGGTGCGGTCATGGTGTTTCAGAATTATCTGCTCTTCCCCTACATGACCATTGCGCAGAACGTCGGCTATGGCCTCAAGATGCGCAAAGTCGATCAGGCAACGATTGACCGCCGAGTGGGCGAGATGCTCGAACTTGTGAAACTGCCCAGCCTCGGTGACCGCCGACCAAAGGAGTTGTCGGGTGGGCAGCAACAGCGGGTCGCGCTGGCGCGGGCGCTGATTGTACAGCCCAATCTGCTGTTGCTGGATGAGCCGCTGAGTAACCTCGACGCACACTTGCGTTTCGAGATGCGGGATCTGATCCGGGAGATTCAGCGGGAGATGGGGATCACCACCCTGTTCGTGACCCACGATCAGGAGGAAGCCGCCGTTCTGTCCGACAAGATTGCGCTGATCCTCGACGGCACGCTGCAGCAGTATGATCCACCCATGGGCTTCTATGAATCCCCGAAATCGCGTGCAATCGCTGATTTCTTCGGTGGTGTGAACTTTGTGAGCGGCACGGCGGATCAGGGGCGCTTCACCACCGACCTGGGGGTCTGGAACGCGCCAAGAGGTTTCGCCTCAGGCACCGGGCTTGCCACCATTCGGCCCGAAGATATCGAAATCTGTGATGCAGCGGGCGAAAACGTGCTCTCTGGCACCATTGTCAGCCACGTCTACGTCGGTACGCATTCTCGGCTGAAGGTGGAGGTGGGCGCGCATCTCTTCCACGTCGTTGCGGACGCCAGCATCATCAAAACCTACGACACTGGTTCCCCGATCATGCTTCGCTTTCCGTCGGAGAAGATCTGGGTGCTGCCGAATGAAGAGGGTTGAGGGAGCAGCATGAAATTCGGCATTCACACAGGCCTTTGGTTGGCGCGCTGGACCGATGACATCGAGCCGGCAATCCGCCATGCCGCAGAATTGGGATACGACGGCGTCGAGATCTCCTTGCTTGGCATGTCCGACGACCGAGCGGCAGCCTTAGGGCGGGTGATTGCGGATCACGGGCTGGAGGTGACGTGTTCCGACGGGCTTTCGCCTGCGCACGATATCACCTCGGCTGATGAAGAAATTTGGGCTGCGGGCGTTGCCTACCTGCGGTGGGCGGTCGAGACGACCGCGAAGCTGGGCTCTCGTGGTCTGGCTGGCGTTCTCTTCGCTCCCTGGGGGCAGTTCGACCCCAGCCACAAGCCCGAGCGACTGGCTCGGTCTGCCAAGGCCCTCGCCGCTGTCAGCGACACTCTGGACAATGAAGGCGTCACGCTGGGGCTAGAGGCTCTGAACCGTTTTGAGACGGATCTCCTGAATACCGCCGAAGAGGCGTGTGCGTTGGCGCGGGCGGCCGGTTCCGACCGGGTTGGTGTGTTGCTCGATACCTTCCACCTCAACATCGAAGAGAAAGACCTTGCGCAGGCGATAGCATCATCGTCCGACAAGCTGGTCCACTTCCACGTTTCCGACAACGATCGCGGCGTGCCGGGATCGGGCCACGTACCTTGGGATCAAGTGCAGCAGGGGCTGGCCGCCGCGGGCTACGACGGCTGGATCACCGCTGAGATGTTCGTCATCGCGGGCAACCCTGCCAGTGCCGATCTCAACATCTGGCGCAACATCGAGCCCGATGCGCAGGAAGCCGCTGCAGCGAGCCTCGCGTTCATGACGGCGACCTTCACATGAGCGCGCTACTGCGAGAGGCGGCCGCGCGCTTCGAAGCGCTGGAGCCGACACTGAACCGTCTTGATGCGGCCACCGGAGATGGCGACCACGGTGCAACGATGGTCAAGGGACTGCGCGCCGCAGCAGAAGCCGGCGACGAGCCGGGAACAGCCTTTCGCAAGGCTGCAGGCGGTGCTTCGGGCATGTTGTTCGCGCAAGTAATTGACGCGCTGGTGCAGATCGAGGACGGCGCTCCGGTTGGGGCATCTCTGGAAAAGGCGGCGCAGCGGATTTCCATGCTGGGGCAGGCAAAAGCCGGCGACAAAACCATGCTTGACGCCCTGCTGCCCGCAGCGGCTTGCGCGACGCTGGAAGAGGCTGCTTCAGCGGCTGAGGCCGGCTGCGAGGCCACTGAAGCGATGGAGGCCAAACGCGGGCGCGCCAAGTACGTCGAAGGGGCGGGGGTCGGTTACGTCGACGCCGGCGCCACTTCTGTAGCCGAACTTTTGAAGCTCTTCGCCGGGGGGCGGTTCAATGACTAACAAGCGGATGAACAAGGTCTATAACACCCGCGAGACCATGCCTGACGATATGATTGCAGGCTACGTGGCCGCTTATCCGGCGCAAGTCGCGCTGGGTGCAAACCCACGCGTGGTGAGGCGCAAGTCGCTACGGACCCACGGTGACAAGGTGGCGGTGCTGATCGGGAACGGTTCCGGGCATGAACCCATTGCCATGGGGTTCGTGGGTGAAGGACTGCTCGATGCCAACGTGGTGGGTGACGTTTTCACGGCACCTTCTCCGGATGCCATTCTTGACGGGATCGATGAAGTCGCGGGCCCGGCCGGTGCTGTCCTGCTCATTTCCCGGCACGAAGGCGACGTGATCAACGGCAATGCCGCGGCCTTCATGGCACAGGACAAGGGCCTCGATGTCCGGCCCCTGCTCATGTACGACGACATTTCCTCTGCGCCCAAGGGGCAGGAAGACGAGCGCCGGGGCGCAGCGGGAACGATGTTCATCTACAAAATTCTTGGCGCTGCGGCTGAAGCGGGCATGGGGCTTGATGACCTCATGGCGTTAGGGGAGGCCGTCCGGGACACGACGCGCACGCTGGGTGCGGCGCTGTTCCCCGGAACCTCACCGCTGTCTGGTGAGACAATGTTCACGCTGCCGCCCGGTGAAATCGCAATCGGCATGGGGGTGCATGGTGAGCGTGGGGCTGGCCATCGGCAGATTGCACCTGCGCGCGAGCTGGTGCGGGATATGGTCAACGCGCTGTTGGCGGATCGACCGATTGCGGCAGGGACGGAAACACTGGTTCTGATCAATGGATCGGGTGGTACGACGATGATGGAGCTGCTGACCATCTACGGCGAGGTTGCCGGTTACCTTGAAGAGCAGGGTGTTCCAACCAATTCGCCCATGATCGGTTCGTATTCGACGACCCAGGAAATGGGCGGGTTCTCGATCTCCTTGTTCACGCCGACAGCTGAAATGGCGCAGTATTGGCGTGCCCGCCACGGGGCGCCGCTGTTCCCGCACATCGCCGGAACGGGGGACTGACCCATGGCTGATGGGATCCATGGGGTTGCTGTTGACGCGGGTAGCGGCCTTGCCGCTAGCCTCCGCGATGCCCGTGGGGCTCGGGCCGAAAGCAACGATCCTGTGACGTTCAAGCGTGCGGTGCTCGAAGAACTGGGACAGGGCGCGACGACCGTCCTGCTCGACGCCGAGTATGGCCCCGGTCTGCTCAACGCCTATCCGAAAGGCTGCGATCGGATGCTGGCCTACGAGGCCGATGTCTACAAAATCTCGAACGAGGACCGCGTTACTGTCCTTCCTGACTTTCTCTCAATTGAAGAGTTCCCCGACCTGGGTGTCGGGCAGTTGAAGTTCTTCATGTATTACGCCCCAGACGATGATCCTGATCTCAATATGCGCAAGCACCAGATTGTCGAAGACATTGGTGCGCGCTGCCAGGCGGTTGGGGTCAAGTTCCTCATGGAGCCGCTGGTCTACCACCGAACGCTGGAACCGGGCAGTCGGGCCTATGCGGAGGTCAAGCCTGACCTTGTGACACGGGCGACGGAGACCTTTGCTGATGATCGGTTTCAGGTTGACGTTCTCAAGGTGGAAGTGCCCGTGGACCTCGCCTTTGTCGAAGGGTTTGGCGAGCCGCACATGAGCCGCGCCCAGGCGTTGGACGCGTTCAGCCGCGCGGCAGAGCCCGCCGACGGCAAGGATTTGGTCTATCTGAGCGCGGGTGTGGCCTTTGAAGCCTTTGAAGCTTCACTCGAACTTGCCAACGAAGCCGGTGTTAACTTCTCCGGGTTCATGTGCGGCCGCGCGCTGTGGTCTGACGCCGTCCAAGTTTTCGGAGAGGCGGGCGAAACGCGGTTACGGACTTGGTTGCGCGATACCGGAAGTTATCGTTTGCAACGCCTGATCAAGGCCGCCGTCTGAAAGCCCAGACCAGAGCGACCGACGCCAGCGTTGTTGCTGCGGCGATCCCGTAGGCAAGCCCGAAGCTCCCATAGCGATCAAAGATCAATCCGCTGAGCCAGGGGCCGATGAAGCCAGCGGTGCCCCAGGCTGTAAACACCAGTCCGAAGTGCTGCTGGAAGTCTGCCGCGCGGGTTCTCCCCGCCGTGAGCATGGGGATTGCCGACGCTAGAAGGCCATAGCCCCCTGCAATCAGCATCAGTCCTGCACCAAGTGTGAGCGAATTGTCAGTCAGCGTGGCAGCGGCAAGACCGGCCAGTGTGAGCATGGCGGAGACCAGCATGGCTGTAAGCGGGCTGTTCCGGGTCCCGCCGAAGACAGCGCCAGAAAGGCGCCCTGCCGTGTTTGCGAAGGCTACGCCCGCCAGTACAGCACTGGTCAGGACCAGGGTAGAAGGGCTTGTTTCCATGATCTTTGCGGCCAAACCCAGAACCATCAGTCCCGCAAAGGCGCCCGTGGCAAAGATCAACCAAATATGCAGCAGCAGTCCGGGGCGGGCTGACTGGGCGATGACTTCTCCATCGTCTGCAGCATCAACCAGAAGGGGCGCGCTGCCAGCCGACACCTGACCCGTTGAGCCGGTCACTGCCCGCGAGCTTACCGCTGCAAGCAGGCCCGTGAGTAGCAACAGGACCGACAATGGCAGCAGTCCTTTCAGTCCCCAATCGGCCGCGACCAGGATCTTCCATAAGGGCCCAAAGATCACGCCACCGAGGCCAAACATGGCCACGAAAACCGGTGTGGCGATCCGAGGCACGGCACTGCGGGCCGCCATGTCGATGGTCGTCGAGTAGATCAGGCCGCTGGTGGTCCCGAAACCAGCACTGAAGAGGGCGATAAAGACCGTGAAGTTGGGCGCAAAGGCCGCTAGGGCGGTGCACAGACCGGCGGTAGCTGCGCTGACAGCGAGGGCCATCTCGTGCCTCATCCTGCGCCGCAGTAAAGGCGCAGCGACCACCGCAAGGGTGAAGCTCAGTAGGGCAAAGGAAAACACCTGACCAACTTGGGCCGCTTGCACCGTGTAGGCCTGTTGCAGCGGTGCAGCCAGCGCGCTCCATCCGTAAAGCGCGCCTGCGCTAACCCCGGCGATCGCGCCGCTCAGATGGCGCCAAAATCTCATAGTTTTTCCTTATAAACCAACCGATGAGCTATTCCCATGGCTCCGACTTGTAAATACAAATAAGTTCTGTCAAAGATAGGTATGAGCCGCCCTAATTCAGGAGATCAGCGGACAGACATGTGGGATCCCAAAGTTGTCGTAACCGGTGCGGCGCAAACGCCATTCAACCGGCGCAAAGATGGCACAGGACCCCGCGACTGGGCGCTCGATGCTTTTGAGAGTGCGCTGGAGATGTCAGGCCTTGAACCGGCGCAGATCGAGGCACTTTACCTGTCCAGTGAGAGCGACTTTTTTGCGCTTCAGCTCAATCCTGCCTCTGTTATCGCCACCGAGCTTGGGCTTGTTGGAGCCGCGGCCATGCGCTGTGAAAGTGGCGGCGCATCGGGTCAGGCTGGGGTTCAGGCCGCGGTCATGGCGATCCAAAGTGGGCTGATCAAGCAAGCTCTGGTTCTTGGCCTCGATGCTTCTGCCTCGGGACTGCCAGCCGACGAAATTCGGACGCTCTATGGGTTTTCCTTTGATAACTGGACTGATGGTCTAACCGGTCTGTCAGCGACCGCGCTCTATGCGCTCTCGTGGCAGCATTTCGCCGCCGCTCAGCATCTCGATGACAGCCACCTGACGCCCGTTACCCTCCAGAACCGCACCAACGCCTGCGCCAACCCTGACGCCCACTTGGCCCGTACCGACACGGCGGAAGAGATCGAGACCAGTGCCTTGGTTGCCAGCCCCTATAGACGACTGCATTGCTCACCGCTTTCTGATGGTGCCTCAGCACTGATCCTGTCCCATGTCGATGCCAGCCCTCGTCGGCAGGCCCCCTGCATCGTTGGCATTGGTAGCGCGACCGATCACATGCACCTGGGCGCAAGATCGGAGCCCGGGACCTTTCGCGCGAAGCGACAGGCGATGCAGAAAGCCTGCGCTGCTGCTGGGATCCGCCCGACGGCGATCGGCATTGCCGAGGTTTATGACGCCTATGCCGGTGCGCAGTTGCAGGCGCTGGACGCGCTGGGTTTAAGCGACTCTCTCGACAAAGATCTGCGGGCCGGCGCCTTTTCACCCGAGGGTCGATGCCCAATCAACCTGTCTGGAGGACTGATGGGGCAGGGTGCCCCCGCCGGCGCGATTGGTGTGGCACAGGTCGCAACGGCTGCGCGCGTGCTAGAGGGCCGTTATCACGATGGACTGCAGCCCGCCGAGCTGCCTGACTATGCGTTGGCCGACACCCACGGCGGGGTCTGCACAACGGCAGCTGTCACCATTCTGAGGAGGTCGGCGGCGCTATGATCACGTATCACCTGTCGCTCGAATACGACTTGAAGGCGGGCTGGCTTGCCCCTTTTGTTGACGCCTTAACACGGGGGGAGGCGATGGCGCGGACTTGCGCGGATTGCGAGCGAGTGAGTTTTCCGCCCCTTCGCACC
>CBFHUI010000062.1:0-16349 GCA_965658725.1 Alphaproteobacteria bacterium
CGCGGCGCACCACCCGCCACGGCAGGGCCCTACAACACCAGCCGTGAAGGCACGCTGATTGCGTGTCAGATCCTGTTCAAGGCGTTGACCGATCCCAATCGCTACGCCAACGCCGGATCGTTTTCACCGCTTGAGTTGATCACCGAACCGGGCACGATTTTCGATCCCGGACCTGACGCCCCGCACGGCTATTACTTCGAAACCCGGATCCGGCTGGTAGACATGCTGTGGCGCTGCATCGCACGGCACGCGGAGCAGAGCCTACCAGCCGGGCATTTCGCGTCGATCTTTGGCACGGTGATTGCCGGAATCCACCCCGATACCGGACGTCGCTTTACCATGGTCGAGCCGCAAATGGGCGGCTGGGGGGCAACCCCGGAACGCGCTGGCAATGATGCTATGTTTTCGACCAACCACGGCGACACCTTCAACTGCCCGGTGGAGGTGGCTGAAGCCCGTTACGGCTTTGAGGTTGTTGCCAAGCGGTTGGGCGAGCCAAAGCTCACGCCTGGCGAACATCCGGGTGGGCGCGGCGTTGACATCTGCTACCGCATGCGAGGTCCGGCGGTCATGTCGGTGGGTCTTTCGCACGGCGTTGAGCCTGTTTGGTCGCTGGACGGCGCACAGACCGGCGGCCTCAACCAGGTCCGTCTGCGCCGCGGAAACAGCGAGGAGGCCATGCCCTGCTTCTTCAGCAACCTTGGGCTGGAGGAAGGGGATGAGGTTGTGCTGTCTTCTGCGTCAGGCGGGAACGCCCGGCGTACCAAATAGACCTCGGCACGCCGCGCGTGCGCTCCCGCGCTTTCCTCTAGGTTGCCACGTGGCTGACGTCTTTGTCCGGTGAATAGATGTCCAGAATGTTCCAATGCCCGGTGGTGGGCGTTGGATTGTTAATCATGGGGACGTCAAGCACGGTGGGTTTGCCGCTGGCGATGGCCGCTTCGAGTGCGGGCAGCAAGGCTTCTGCCGAACCAACTTTAATACCCTGCGCCCCATAGGATGCGGCGATGTTGGCATAGTCCGGGCCATTCGCCGGGTTGCCGGCTGAGCCGGGGAAGGTCGTGCCATAGGTGAGGCCGTAGTGGGCCTTTTGCAGACCGGCGATGGTGCCAAAGGCGTTGTTGTTCATCACCAGCCAGACGATGCCGAGGTCAAGTTCCACCGCCGTTGCCAGCATGGCCGGGTTCTGGCCAAAGCCGCCGTCACCGACCAGACTGATTACCACACGATCCGGCGCGGCGAGCTTGGCTCCAATCGCCGCCGGGGGACCAAAGCCCATGGTGGCAAAGCCGCCGGGCGTCAGGATCGACCCCGGCGTCAGAATGTCGAACTGCTGACCCACGCCGTTTTTGTTCCAGCCAACATCCGTGGTGATGATGGCGTCATCCGGGAGTGCTTTACGCGTGTCGGCTAGGATGCGTTCGGGCATCATCGGATAGGCCGAGCTCTCCGCCATTTCGCGGTTAGAAGCGTGGAAGGCAGCACGGAAGGTCGCGATCTCCCTGCTCTTCGCCTCACGCTTGAAACCATCAGGGTACAACTCCCGCGCCACCCGATTGAGCACCCGAAGCGCTGCCCTCGCATCCGCCACTGCACCGATCGCAACCGGATAGTTTCGCCCGATTTCCTGCGGCTCTATATCGATGTGTATGACCTTGGTGCGGTCTTCTTCACCGCCGATGTTGAAGGTGTAGCCGGGGTACCAGCTTGAGCAGTCAGCCTCCTTGAACCGCGTCCCAACCGCGAAGACGGTATCGGCCTCCAAACACGTCTGGTTCACCAGATCGGTGCCCCAAAAGCCGGTCATCCCGAGCACCAGCGGATGATCGTCGCGCACCGCCCCCTTGCCCATAAGCGAGTGCGCCACGGGGAGGCCCATGTGATCGACAAAGGATGCGAGCTCTTCACTGGCCTGCGCCAGCAAAATACCGCCCCCGACGTAAGCCACGGGCTTTTCCGACCGCGCCAGCGTCTCAATGATCTCTCGCGCCGTGTCCTCGTCCAGCGATGGCTTGCTGAGGCTTCGCGCGTTCTGCGCCACACGATCAAATGTCTCAGACGAGATCACCGCGCTGAAGACGTCCATGGGCACGTTGACCAGCACCGGCCCTGGCTGCCCGCTTTCGGCGAGGTGAAAGGCCTTCTCCAGAATGTCGGCCATCAGCTCAGGCCGGTCCACACGCCACGCGCGCTTGACGAAGGGCCGGTAGATTTCCCACTGCGCCGCGTCAGCGTGCAGGTTCACTTCCTGATGCGGATGCTTGCCATAGTAGTGGGTCGGTACGTCACCCGCGATCACGACCATCGGAATGCAGTCCAACGCCGCATTGGCAACGCCGGTTGCGCAGTTTGTCAGCCCCGGTGAAAGGTGGCTCAGCACCACGGATGCCCTGCCCTGCACCCGCGCGTAGCCATCGGCGGCGTGGGAGGCAATTTGTTCGTGGCGCACCGTGATGAAGTCGATGGAGCTTTCTGCCATAGCAGCAAGAACCGCGATGTTCGTGTGACCGCAGAGGCCGAAGACGTGCTTGACCTCTCGACGCTCAAGGAAATCGATCAGGTGTTCGGCGACGGTTTTTGTTGAAGCAGGCATCAGGCGACGTCCTTTCCAAAGAACTCACCAAACAGCTCTTCCTCCGAAGGGCGGTCTTCCGGGATCGGACGGCTGACCCACGTGTAGTTCATCATGTGCTTGAGGGTGACGTTTTCGTTGGTGATGTTGCCGCCCCAGATCCCGCAGCCGAGTGACGAGGTCATGGGCATGCCGTTGGTCCAGGAACCTGCGTTGGCCTTGGACTGCGGCTGACGCACCATCATCCGGCTTACCGGCGCAAGGCGCGCCAGCGCGTCGATGTGTGCATCGTTGTGGCTGTAAATCCCGCAGGAATGCCCCTTGCCGCCGGTTTCGTAGATCGCGCGGACCGTCTCCAGCGCGTCGTCAAAGGTTTCGAAGTGGTAAAGCGCCATCAGCGTCGTGAGCTTTTCCTTGGAGAACTTGTGCTCCGGGCCGATCTGGCCCTGATTCTCAACCATGAGGAACTTCGCATCCTCAGGCACGGAAAAGCCGGCGACTTCAGCTGTCTGTTGCGGGCGGCAAGCGATGGTCGTGAAGGTCCGGCTTCCTTTTTCGTCCCACATCGCCGCTTCTAGTTTCGCCCGTTCCTCATCGTTGCAGAGGTAGCCCCCCTCTGCCTGCAGCGCCTTGACCATCTGGTCGTAAATCGAGCGCTGGATGATGATGTTTCCATCAGCAGAGCACCCCGAGCCAAAGTCCGAAGTTTTGGACATGCGGGTATTGGCAGCTGCGATTTCGATATCTGCCGTCTCATCGATGACAATGGATGAGTTGCCAGCACCAACGCCAAAGGCTGGTTTGCCACTGGAATAGGCCGCCTGAACCATGGGCTTACCCCCGGTCGCCAATGTCAGGTCCGCCGCTGACATCAGGTACTGGGTCAAAGGAATGGAAGGCTGCTCCACACACTGGAACAGGTCTTCGGGCGCACCCACGGTTCGGCAGGCCTCCCGCATGACTGCAGTCATCTGCGCTGTTGTGTTGGCGGTTCGCGGATGAGGAGAGAAAATCACCGCGTTGCGTGCCTTGGCAGCGTAAATGCCTGTAACAGGCGGGGTAAGTGCCGGGTTTGTCATCGGAATAAGCGACGCGATGACCCCCGCCGGCTTCGCGTATTTCACCAGCCCACGCGCCTCATCAACTTCTACGATCCCCGTCGATTTCTGCCGCAGCGCGTCACGCAGGACCATGTGGATCTTGAAGCGCTTTGCCGGGCGCCCCTCGCGGTCACCAATGCCGCTTTCGTCAACACCTTGCTGAGCAAGACGGGTAAAGGTGACTTCGTTCCCAGCGAACCAACCGATGGCCTGCGCCAAGCGGTCGAGGTTTTCCTGAGACCAATTTTCGATCTCTGCCATCGCCTTGCGGCCGCGCTCAATCATTTGGTCTGCCAACTGACGTTCTGCATCGGTCAACTCACGGGGCATTTTGAACCTCTTTCAGGTTTGGGCGGTTTCAGTGTTTTGACGGTGATCCATCAGGCCGCGAGCTTCACGCGGTCGCGGCGCTTGGAGCGCGCCTCGCCAAAGGTGCGCTTGGCGTGATGCAGGCAGCGCCGCGCATGCTCCTCATACCCAAGCTCTGCAAGCCGACTTTGGTTAGGCAGTTCGATGGAGTAGTTCATGGGCGGGCAGCGTTCGACGATGCCGTTGAAGTCGATCCACCCCTCGCCCGGATAGAGACGCGCATCTCGCGCCAGCTGGATCATGCCCTCTCGCGTGTCCGCGATACCGGGCAGGCAGTCTGAGATGTGCAGGAAGTGCAGCCAGTCTTGCGGCACGTGCAGCAACTCACCCAAGTCAACCCGGCTCAAATGCAGGTAAAGCGTATCAACCAGAATACCGCCATTGGGCCGGTCCGCTGCGCGCACGATGTCGAGCACCTCATCAAGTGTGCGCAACCGCGAGAACGAGGGGAACTCCAGATCAATCGTCAGGCCAAAGGGTGCAGCGAGATCGCAGGTCTCCGCATAGACATCGAGCAGGAAATTCCGATCATCCCGCCGCGTCGTCCACGCCGACATGATCATGTGCCGAGCGCCCAATTCGCCACCCAGTTCCAACGCTGCCTCGAAACTGCGCGGATCACAGTCGTCGGTGATGCGCGCCAGCTCGATGTCGAGCACTTTGATCCCGGTTGTGGACAAGGCGGTTTTGGTCGCCTGAATCTGCGCTTTATCAAGCGGCGAATGATTGAACTCGCCTGGGACGTTCATCGTGATCAGCCGCGGACTTACCGCATCGTACCCAGCGCGCGCAGCGATGTAGACCAACTCGGCTGGTGTAGCGTTGATCAGGGTCAGATGCGACAGCGAGTAGATCGGGTCAGGTGCAGTGGCGGAGCCGCGGGGTTTGTGCGCCATCAGACACGCTCCTCTGGTAGGAGGAAGTTGATAACTTCACATACCTTAGAAAATATCTGATGTTTTGTAAATCGTCATTTATCCACGGTTGGATCCGGCTTCTCAAACTGCTTCGGGCAGGCTTAAACCTGAACCCAGGCCGCCCCCTGCTCATTCGAGCGCACGCAGGCATCGATGAAGCGAACGCCTGTCGCGCCATCCTCGACCCTTGGCATGTCGAGCCAGTTTGCAGGTGTTGACCGTCCATCCTTTCGAGCGGCAACAGCCAAGGCGAACTCAGTATAGAGGTTGGCCCAGGCTTCAATGATGCCTTCAGGAAAGCCGCGCCCCATGCGAACAAAGCGTTCGGTGCGTGTGGAATTGCCGTGGCCATGCCCTCGCGTCAGAACCTGATCGGGCTGGCCAAAGACGTTCAGCTTGAGCTGTTCGGCCTGCTCGAGATCCCACTCCAGCCCAGCCTTGCTGCCAAAGATCCGGAATCGCAGTCCACCCCGATTGCCCGGCGCAAGGCGCGTCGCCATGACCGTGCCGGGCACTGCGCCGCCATAGCGGGCCCAAGCGAAAAACGTGTCTTCGAGTGGCTTAGGCGCTCCGCAGACGTGGAACTCAGCCGCCAAATCCGTCAGCGCCAGACCGCTCACAAAAGACGCCATGTGCACCGCATGCGTACCGATATCACCGACACAGCTTGTCCGCCCAGACTTTGCAGGGTCCAGCCGCCATTGCACATGAGGAGCATTGCCGGAATCCTCGGGCGTCATCCAATCTTGCATGAACTCCACGTGGATCTGGTTGATCTTGCCCAGCAGTCCCTGCGCCACCAACTCCCGCGCCTGCCGAACCATGGGAAAGCAGCTCATCACGTAAGAAACCCCAAAAACGCAGCCGGCCTCTTTGGCCTGCGCCACGAGGTCGTCGGCTTCGTTGACTTCGTTGGTCAGCGGCTTGTCACAGAGGACGTCGATTCCAGCATCGAGAAAGGCCCGCGCTGCCGAATGATGGACGTGATTTGGCGTGGTGATCATGACAGCGTCGACGCCATCGTCGCGCGCCCCTTCCTGTGCCGCCATTTCAGTAAAGCTGGTGTAACAGCGCTCTTCGGGCAGGAACCAATCTGCGGCTGAAGCCTGAGCCTTCTGAGGATCAGAGGAGAACGCGCCGGCTACAACATCCCACCGGTCGGACAACCGCGCGGCCATCGCCTGCGTGCCTGCAATTCGGCCACCGCCAACAACACCCAGCCGCAAACGACGGGAGAGCTTGGGGAAAGGACCATCAAAGTCGATTGTCTCAGGAAGCAGCATAGGTCATCTCTCCGGTCTCTAAAGGCTAGGCGGCGTCGCGCCTTCGGGCAGCATTTCAACGGCCATGAAGATCGACGGGGTGATGGTCTCGTATTGGTGCCAAGGGTAGTTCCCTTGCTCGTCGTACATGGGTCGATGCGTGATGCCCGGGGCCATAGGTTCTTCGAGGTAGAGCGTCGAGACATCCCGCTCGCGACACTGCTGCATCATGCCGTAGCCCATGATCTGCGTGTGCACTTCGCGGAAGCCGGGAACGGGGCAAAAGGCGTGGTCGCGGTGCAAGCCGACATCGAGCGGCACCGACGCAGAGTGATAAAGCGTCAGGCCAAGGCGATCGATCCAGACCTTGGGCGACATGTAGTGTTCGACCCCGCGCAGGCGCTCTTCCCCCCTGACCTCAAAAGCAGAAGGCCAGACCGACCGAACCTGCGCCATCATGGCGGCTTCATCACTGTGATCCGCAAAGCCTTCAACCACAACGGCACGTTCCACGTCGTGGATTTCGGTATTGACCAGAACGAATGAGCTCAACGGCGAGATGCTTTGCTCACGCACACGGATCGGACGGTCGCCGATGTTGAGAACGATCGTTTTGGCGCCAATGCTGTGGCGCGGTGCCTGCTCAATCAGGTGGATGGTGAAGAACGGGTCGCCGATCGCGAGCGTGGTGATGTTCATGACTGCAAACCAAGGGGTACGTTCAAATCAGGGATGGATGTTTCGGGCAGGAGCGGCGGGCGCTGCAGCGTGCTTCGGATCTCTACGAAGCGACCAAGTCCGGGGCTGTTCAGCATGCCCTCCATGACCTCGCACAGGTGCTGCCCCAGCGCGCCGCTGGCCCGAGGCTCACGATCTTCTCGGACGGCCTGTGCCAGCTCGGCCAAACCGACGCCGCGCGCTTCGATGTTGAGGCCATGGGTGTTCTCAACCCTCGCCCAATTCTCTGGCGCCACGGGACGGGGGCGCATAGTCCAGCGTGATGTCGCCCGGGTGCGCACCCAGACAGGTCCGTGAAAGATGTTCGCGCCGTCGCCCGGATCGGGATCGGGGATGCAGAGGGTGCCTTCCGTACCATAAATCTCCAGGCGCGGCGTCTCACTCTCCCACACGTCAAAGCTCACCATCATCTGTCCGATGACCCCACTCTCGAACTCAAAAAGGCTCAGGCAGTGAGTATCAACAGCGACCGGCATCATTTCGCCGTGACGCGGGCCGTTCTCGATCATCCGCTCCGGGAACGTCTTGCGGTTGAGGCCGGCAACCCGCGCCACCGGGCCGAGCAGGAACACCAGTGCGGCCAGATAGTAAGGACCGAGGTCGAGGAGCGGACCACCGCCGGGGGCGTAGTAGAAATCAGGGTTGGGATGATGGCGCTCCACGCCATGCGTTGGCACGAAAGCCGCTACGCCAGTGGGCTCACCGATCAAGCCGGAATCAAGGGCTTTCCGCAACGTCTGCCAGCGTCCGCCAAAGAAGGTATCCGGCGCGTTACCAACCTTCAGCCCCTTCTCTGCTGCCTTGTCGAGAATCCGCTGACCGTCCGCTAAATCTGTGACGAAGGGTTTCTCCGAATAAACGTGCTTGCCGTTGTCGAGCGCGCGAAGGGAGATCTCTGCGTGCGCTGCAGGAATGGTCAGGTTCAGCACGGCGTCAATGTCTGGATGGTCCAGAATGTCATCGGGCGACAGGACAGACGGGACATTGAACTGCGCGGCCTTGGCCTCGCTCTCCGCGCGGTTGAGACTGCCGCAGGCGACGATATCAAGGCCGTCGAAATGTCGGCAGTTCTTCAGGTAAATGTCGCTGATACGGCCCGTGCCAATCAGTCCTACGCGGAGGGATGTCACAAATTCAGTCTTTGCTGTTGGGGTCAATGTAGGCGGGCAGGATCGAGGGCGGTATGGGGCCTTTGTTCCGGCCGCCTTGCTGCATCTGCTCCCAGCCATGGGCGAGGATGCCAACCGATCGCGACAGGCAGAACAAGCCTCGCGACAGCGGTGGCGGGAAGCCCAGTTCGCAGAAAATCACAGCCGTTGCACCGTCGATGTTCATGGCAATGGGGGTGCCACGGCTCACGCCAATGGCAGCCTGTACCGCTTCACCGATGTCGGCGAAGGAGCCAGAGACCGCGCCCTGCGCCGCCGCCTCGCGCACCAGTGCCATCAGCCGAGGCGCCCGCGGATCGACCGGGCGGTGAAAGCGGTGGCCAAAGCCGGGAACGATCTTGCCATGGGCCTCGCGCCATGCCGAAAGCCCCGCCTCAACAGCGTCTTGCAGCGCACCACCGTTCGACAGCCGCGCTTGGACATCCAGGAGGAGTTCTGCGCACTGCTCACCCGCCCCACCATGAACGTCGCCAAGCATGTTCACGCCGGTTGCCATCACGTTGTTGAGGCCAACACCGCAGGTGGCGGCCATCCGTGCCGCCGCAATCGAGGGCGCCTGCGGGCCATGATCAACGCCTGCAACCAGCGCTGCTTCGAGCAATCCCGCTTCAATCGGCGAAGGCTGATCCCCCCGCGTCATGAGCCAAATCATCTCAGCGAAGGAGACGTTGCCGATGAGGTCTTCAATCGGGTGGCCGCGAAAGGCGATGCGGCCAGGTTCCATATCGATTATCGACGTGCGCCACCAGTGGCTGACGTCCGTGTTGGTCTGGCTCATGAGTTCAAGCTCCGGCTGCGTGTTGTGATTGGGCGGCCAGTCTGACAGGAGCATTGCGCGCGCCATAGCCCTGATAACCACCGCGCCGTTCGATCACCTCAAAGAAAAAGCCACCCATTATAGGCTCGCAATAGAGTTGAAAGTATTCGCTGCCATCCTCTCGGTCATAGAGAATGCTTGCCTCACGCATGCGCTCGACCAGCGTTTCAGGCAGCCCAAAGCGGGCCTGCAGGTCGTCATAGTAGTTGTCGGAGATGGCCAGCGGCCGAAGCCCGGTTTCCCGCAGTCGAGCGGTTGTTTCAAAGATGTCGTCCGTGGCGAAGGCGATATGTTGCACCCCTGCCCCGGAACCTCGCTCCAGAAAAGATCCCGCGAAGGTTCGCTGCTCTGCCGCGCCGTTCAGGTTCAACCGGATTTCTCCGGCTGGACTGGATAGAGCCTGACTCAGCACGGGGCCAGAGGGATCAGCAACGTCGGTGATCGGCGTTTTCTCTAGATCAAAGGTCGAGGTGTAGTAGGTCAGCCAGCTCTGCATCTCATCGAGCCGCATTGTCTGCGCAAGGTGGTCGATGCGGCGCAAGCCGCTGGGCTGGCGGGCCGCTGTTTTCGGGACCGGGTCAAATTCAATGTCCCAGACTCGGTGCAGATCAGACTGCTCGTCGATAAAGTGGACGACAGATCCCCCCACGCCCTTGATCGCCGGAATATCCAGCTCACCAGCCCCGACCGGCTTAGCGTAGGATGGCGCGCCCAGTGCCGTGGCGCGGGCCACGGTTTGAGCCGCGTTGGTCACGCGCAAGCCGATTTCGGAAACACCGGGACCGTGCTTCTCAACCACGCGCAAGGCGTGGCCATTGACCGCCGTGTTGACCACAATGTTGACGGACCCCTGCCGCCACAACTCCACGTCCTTGGCAACATGCCTGCGCTCGAGCCGGAAACACAGAGCCTCTAATTGCCGGGTGAGTACGTCTTTCGCCGCCTTGTCCACGGCGAATTCAACGTATTCCAGCCCCATGGGATAAACCCTCGGCGGCAAGCCGGCGCGCGGGGGCGTCAGTGCGGGCTCCCGCTGTGCCAGTTCGTCCAGCAGGGCGACAAGCGAGCGGTACCCGTCGTGCGCCAGTGTTTCCAAGCGCCCCGCGCCCGGATTGCCGTTGAGCCCAACGGTCCACGGGCCTGCATAACCGGCACGGACCAGCACCCGGACCACCCCGCTCAGGTTCAAGTCACCCTGCCCCGGCAACAGCGTCTCTTCAGGCCGACCCGCCGGCGTGTCCGTCAAGTAGACATGAAACACCGCCTCGCCGGGGATATCACGCAGTCGAGCGGACTGGGCACCGTCGCGGAGACAGTGGGCGGTATTCAGGCAAAGTCCGACCCAGGGACTGGGGTCGTCGTGCAAGACTGCTAGAATGTCGGCCTCGGCCTTGTAGACAGCAGCATTGGGGATGGCTTCCAGCGCGATACGAACCCCATGAGACGCGGCTTGGCGAGACAGAGCGCTGAGGTCTGGCCGCGGTTTCACGCTCGCACTCGACAGACCGGCTTTCATCACCAGAACCGGACTGTTCAACGCCTGACACAGCCCCAGTTTCTGCGCCAATCGCGCTTCGAAGCTGCCTTGATCGGTATGGAGCAGATCATCCAGCGTCAGGCTTGTTTCAAAGGCGTGGAGTTCCAGACCTTTTTCGGCGAGGTCAGCGACGATCTCCGCCGCTGTACCGCGATAGCCAAGCACGTCAGCTTCATTCAACGTCAGGCCGCCAAACCCTGCGCCCTTAACGGCTTCAATCTTCGCTGGAAGCCCGCCGGGCAACAGTCCGGTTGCAAGCCCAAGGGCGGGCGGGGCCGCCCGTTTCATCCCTGATATCCGAAGAGACGGGGAAGCCACAGCACGAGTCCAGGGTTCAGGATCATGACGATCAAGGCGAGGATCAGCACGATCAGAAACGCCCAAATTTCGCGGATGATCTCCCTGAGGGGGATACCCGTGACCGCATTGATGACAAACAGCAGAACACCATAGGGCGGCGTGATCAGCCCGATCATGGAATTGACCACCACCAGCACCCCGAAGTGTACGAGGTCGATTTCCAGCACCTTACAAGTCGGGATGAACAGCGGCACGATGACCAGAATGATGGTGGTGGCATCGAGCACGCAACCGAGCAGGAGGATCAGAATGTTGACGCCGATCAGGAAGACCAGCGGATGCACCTGCAGGTCGGTGAGGAACCCGGACATGATCGCTGGAATGTTCTCAGTCAGCACAATGTAGTTGAGGATCAGCGCCCCGCCGATCACGATGCCAACGGCCGCCGAGGAGCGTGCGCTTTCCACAAACACCCGGTAGAGCGCGCCAATAGACAGCGCTCGATAGAACAAACCCGCAAGTACGAGAGCATAGAGCGCGGCAACGGCCGCGGCTTCCGTTGGCGTGGTCAGGCCACCATAAATCCCATACAGCAGGATCACGGGCATCAGCAGCGCGGGGAAGGCGCGGGCTGTGACCCGTGGCAGTTGGACGACGGGTACCGGCTCTTCGCGTTCAAAGTTGCGGCGGCGGGAAATCATGTAGTTCATGCCCATGAGCACCGCCCCCATGACCAGCCCTGGCACAATCCCAGCGAGGAAAAGTGCACCAATGGACGAGTTCGACACGAGCGCATAGAGCACCATCGGAATGGAGGGCGGAATGATCGGGCCAATCGTAGCCGACGCCGCCGTTATCGCAGCGGCATAACCCCGCGAGTAGCGCCCGTTCCTGGTCATCATATTGATGATGATTTTGCCGATCCCGGCAGCATCAGCCACAGCCGAACCGGACATGCCGGAGAAAATCAGCGAAGCCAGAACGTTGACGTAGCCCATGCCGCCCCGGAACCGACCGACGACGGCGATACAGAAATTCAATAATCGATCCGAGATCGATCCGGCGTTCATGATATTGGCCGCAACGATGAACAGCGGCACACTGAGCAGGATAAAGCTCTTGTATAGCCCCTGCAGGATCTTTTCACCCGCCAGAGCAAGGTCCAGCCCGCCCACGCCCAAGTAGACGAGCGACGCCAGCAGGATGGTATAGCCGATGGGTGTACCCATGGCCGCCAGGCCGAATAGCGTTACCAGGAACAGCGCAAGTTCGAGGCTCATGCGACGGTGCCCTCTCCCGAACGGCCTTCCCTATCGGTTGATGCTTCGTCGATGCCTTCATCATCCGGCGGTCCGTGGCGAAGGATGTGCACCATGCGCCAGCCATAGCGCAGAATAACCATGACTAAGAACACGCCATAGATTGAAAAGATGGTCCGCATCGGAATTTTAGAGCCCGAGAGTGGATTGCGCACGGTCGCCGTCTTCCTGATCTTCATCCAATCGATGTAGTCCCACGTCGGCAACAGCGACCATAGAAAGCCTGCAACGATGGCAAGGCACGCCATGAGCGCCAGCACTCGGCGGATGCGTTTGGGCGCAGCAAGATAAACGATATCGAAGGTGACGTGGTCTTTGTGGCGCACGACAAAGGCACAGCCAAAAAAGACGATCCATACCCACAGGATCAAGCAGAGCTCCAGCGTCCAGCCAAAGGGCTTAAGCATGATGTAGCGCGAGAAGATCTGCAGGAGAAAAATGGAGAAAACCGCTGCCAGCAGACTGGCAGCGATAAATTCACCAACACGGGAAAGCCATTTCATGACAGATGGCATGCTGTGACCTCCCCGTGGGTTAGTGCGTCGGTTTTTAAGTCGACCGATTAGTTACCGAGAGCGTTGATCTGCTCCAGCACGCCATCAGGCCAGCTGGCTGCAAACTCGCTGCCGACGTACTGCGCCTGAACATGGGTGCGGAAGGCATCCAGGTCAGGAGAGTAGATTTCGACGCCCTGACTGCGGATAAAGTCGGCCAAGCCGTTCTCTTTGTCCAGCTGCTTCAGACGACCATAAGCAGCAGCCGCGTCAGCAGCACGCTGTACGGTGAGTTGCTGATCAGCGGTCAGACCGTCCCACACTTCCTTCGAGAAGGCGATGTAGTTCAGGTCAACCAGGTGCGAGGTCAGAGCAATCTGCTTGGTCACTTCGTAGAACTTGGCGTCAACAACCGTCGGCAGAGGGTTGTCCTGGCCGTCTACTGCGCCGGTGGACAGGGACGTGTAAACTTCCGAGAAAGCCATCGGCGTTGGGGAAGCACCCAGAGCGGAGCCCAGGAACTGCCACGCATCCGTGCCTGGCATACGCAGGTTCACGCCAGCGAGGTCAGCCGGGGTCTGCACGTCCAGCTCTTCGCGGGACTGGCGCAGGTTCACGTGACGGCGGCCGAGGTACATGACGGACAGGAGCTTTACGCCCAGCTCGTCTTCAGCCAGCTTTTTGAAGGGGTCCATCAGCGGGTCGTTAAAGACGCGTACTTGGTGAGCGGCGTCCTGGTGTACGTAACCGGTCGCGAAAATGGAGAACTCAGGGAAGAACTGAGCCATTTCCTGAGCGGAAGCGATGGACATGGTCAGGTTGCCACGGCTGATGGCTTCAAGCTCAGTGCCCTGAGCGAAGAGAGTGCCGTTGTAGCCCGGACGGTAGTCAGCAAAGCTAGCAACCATTGGTGCGAAGACGTTTGCCATCGCAACGGAGCGCTGGTCGGTTTCAGAACCGGATGTTGCCAGAGTGAAAGTCAGCTTGTCTTGAGCAAAAGCTGGAGAAGCCAGGCCAGCAGCCATGCTGAGCGCGGCCATAGAAACGATCGCGGCGCGACGAGTCATCTTAATCATGAATTTCCTCCCATAGAAATCAGCGCCGTTGGGGCGCATCCTTAGCTATCTCGGATTCTTTGATTATTGCAAGATATTTCTGAAATTGTCTGATATTTTTTTAGTTTAGGCACTCAGTGCATAAATGTCGGCTGCTTGATCCCGCTTCACGCGGACTTCGCAGCCGGTTGCAGCGGATTTGGCTACAGCTTCGACAACTTCCAGAGACTTCAGGCCTTCCAGCCCGGTCACCAAAGGCTCCTCCTCGCCGGAGATCACGCGCCCAAAGTGCTTCATCTGCCGAACCAATGGATCGTCCATATCGCAACGGAGGGTCTTGGCATTGATCGGCGTCCACCAGTCCGGCGTTTCGCCATGAGTCCAAAGCCGGAGGTCAGGCAGCGACAGACCGCCCATGGAACCACCGATGAGGTAACAGCTCTCCTGCGTCGCTGGATAAGCCGGGTTCTCCCGCGCGGTCAGTTCCCAGCTCCATGGGCTGACGATGCTGTCAGACACGCTGATGGTTGCCACAGCCCCAGAGGCAAAGCGCAAGATAGCGGTGGCAAGGTCTTCATTCTCGAAGCCGCGCCGGGACGGTGTGGACACCGCCTGCACACTTTCAACCTCACCGCAGAAATACCGCAGCAGATCGACATCGTGCACGAGGTTGACCGAAATCGGTCCGGCTCCGTGCTTGGTCCGCCATGGGGCAACGTCGAAGTAATAGTCTGGCTTGTAGAACCAGCACGTCGCTTGAACCGCACGGACGTCGCCGATCGCGCCAGATGCGATGGCTTCCTTAGCGGCTTTGACCATGCCGTTGTGGCGGCGGTGATGACCGACCAGCAGCGGCACGCCCGCTTTCTTAGCGGCGTCCGTCAGGGCCCACGCGTCGGCCGAGGAGACCGTGATGGGCTTTTCCACCAGTGTTGGAATGCCCGCTTCAATCGTGGTCAGGCATTGCTCGGGGTGAACCGGTGTTGGCGTGGCCAGAACAATTCCATCGGGCTTGACCTGCTCGATCATGGCGTCGATCGTTTCGCAAACGACAAAGCCGCTTTCCAACGCATCCGCGCGGGATTGTTCCGAGGCTTCCACAATGGCGCACAACTCGAGCTCCGGTAAGCTATGGATCACGGCGGCATGACGCCGGCCAATCAAACCATACCCGACCACGGCGATGCGCGTTGGCTCCTGCATGAAAGCGTTCCTCGACAGATTTTATGTCTCTTCAATTGCGCTGGAGCCTAGACGAAAACAGCAGGGCATAACAAGAATAAATGATATTTTGATTTTTGACTGATGATATGGGAAATTGAGGCATTGGAGCTGTTCGGCTAGAATACAGGGTATTAATACATTCGGAACGACATCAGAGCATGAGCAAATCCCTCAATGAGGTTGGTGCCTCGACCTATCAGAGCATCAAACACGACATCATTTTCGGCGAACTTGCCCCCGGCGCGAAACTAAAGCTGGAAGGCCTGCGCCAGCGCTATGCAGCAAGCATGTCGACCCTAAGGGAGACCCTCAATCGTCTCGCCAGCGAAGGCTTCGTTGACGCCCTCGACCAGCGCGGATTCTTCGTAACAAATGTGTCGCGCGAGGATCTGATCGAAATCGCCAACATGCGCATTTTGCTGGAATGTCACGCTCTCCGGCTGTCCATCGCCAATGGAAACACGGACTGGGAAGGCAACCTCGTCGCGGCGCACCACAAGCTGCACCTGATGGAGCAAAAAATGCTCGCGGGCGATGAAAGCCAAAAGGTGGACTGGAAGCGATATGACTGGGGCTTCCACCTTGCCCTGATCGAGGCATGCGACAACAAAAACCTGCTGTCTCTGCACGCCGTCCTCTACGACAAATATCTGCGCTATCAGATGCTGGTTCTGACCTACCGGGGTGAAGAAGCCGTCGATGAACATCGGGAAATGTTCCAGGCCGCGCTGGCTCGAAACGTTGATCTTGCTGCTGAAGCTCTTGAGCGTCACATCCTCAAGGGGCTCGACCACACACTGGAAGCTTTTGATGTCCAGATGATGCCCGCAGGCTAGCCTGTCTTCATCCTACCCGCTGCTCATGCCACCAGCTTAAGGTCCGTACAGCGGCTTTGAGCCCGCCTTACTCTAAGCACCCGTCATTAAGTCTCCGATGGACTCTCACGTCTTCAGGCGGCTCTTGGAGCGCTCAACAGCGCGGCTGGGCAACTCGTCAAAGACCTCTTCGAACTCTTGGGAGAAGCGACCGGCGTGCGGGAGGCCAGCGTCAAGGGCAATGTCGGCCACGCTTGCCTCGGCACCGCGCTCATGGATCTGACGGCGGGCTCGGTTGATGCGGATGAGCTTCAGGAACTTTACGAGCGTCAGGCCAAAGGTGTCGGATACGTGCATGGAGAGCCGACGGCGGCTGACGCCAAGCTCCTCAATAAGCTCGGAAAGCCCCAGGGCACTATCAGTCGTGGAGTGCTCCCGAAAAAATGGTCCAACATTTGAGTTAGGATTGGCTCCTTAGAGAAGGAGCAGGATGATGGCTAAACGAGCCAAGCCAGAAGAGATCATTGCAAAGCTGAGAGAAGCCGAGGTTCGACTGAGCCAAGGCGAAAGCGTTGGCATGGCGGCTAAGTCAATCGGCGTGACCGAACAGACTTACTACCGATGGCGTAAGGAGTATGGCGGCCTCCAGGTTAATCAGGCC
>CBFHUI010000063.1:0-16322 GCA_965658725.1 Alphaproteobacteria bacterium
ACCCGCAGACAACAGCCTGACAGCAGACCCCTCGCTCCCCCGCGCAGCGCTGGAGGTTGGTCAGCGGTTGATCGAACTCAGCGGTAAACGGGTCCCACTATGATGGGCGGACTCATGGAAGCCGGCGCATATGCTGGCGCTGATCTTGGGATTAGGGAGGGTTTTTACCACGCGTGCTATTGACCAACTGCCCACCGATCAAAGCTTTGGCCTGCTGAGCGACAGCGAGACAGGTTACGCGCTGGCGCTAATCGCCGAATTCAGCGGCCACGAACCAAAAGCCGCCCTGCGCGCGCTCGATGCGAAAGTGCTGGAGGGGTTCGCCAGTGGCCGCAGCCATCTGAGCCGTGAACTTGACCTGCGCAACGATCTCCACGCTCTGACAACAGGCTACGACCGTGCAAAAGTCCGCTAAAGCTCCGATTGGAAACGAAACGCCTTTTTTCTGCGCTTCGAGCCGGGCTAAGGTGTCGGCATGACAAGCAAACTCAGTGTCCCGGTGAACCGGTTCTATTTTCTCCGACACGGACAAACCCCGTCAAACGCCACGGGTGTTTTTCAGGGCTCGCTCGATGTTCCTCTTAATGACAATGGACAGGATCAGGCCCGCGCCGCTGCCATGATCTTCGCCGATGAGCCGCTTAGCGGAATCGTGGCCAGCCCGATGACCCGCGTGCGCCAGACCCTCGCGCCGACCGCTGCACACTTTGGTTTCGAGGCCGGCTTCGACGAGGGGCTGAAGGAGCGTAACTTCGACAGCCTCGAAGGCACGCCCGTCCCGCAATCTATGAGCAAAGACCCGACTGAACGCGCCAAAGAGTTCATGGAATTCTGGTATACCCCGCCCGAGGGGGTGGAGACGATCGACGCTTTCTACAGCCGGGTTCAAGGCGCAATCGAGCGGCACGTCATGGAAGATAACACGCTGGTGGTCGCCCACGGCGGTGTCCTTCGCGCCGTTTTGGACCTCATGGGCAAGCCGCAGTTTCTCACCCAGAACGTCTTTGCCAACGCCCGGCCCATCCTCTTTGAGCGCGCGTCACCCGACGCAGAATGGCGGTTCTGGGCCTATTCCAAGTCCAAGGGCGGCTTTACTGCTCTGGACTAGACCGCTTGCCGAACCTGGCCCACACAAGGATCGCACTTCCTCATGATCAAAGCCGTCCGCTGGATCTTCCGCATTGTTTTCCTGATCGTCTTTCTCAGCCTGCTCGCGCTTGGCGCTGGACTCCTTTGGCTGAGAACGAGCCTGCCCCAGCTCAATGGGACGATGACTGTGGTTGGCCTGAGCGCTCCTGTCGAAGTCCTGCGAGACAAGCACGGTATCCCGCATATTTCGGCCAAAACCAACGCCGAGGCCTTCTTTGCGCTGGGCGTGGTGCACGCCCAAGACCGGCTTTGGCAGATGGAGATCAACCGCCGAGCAGCCTCGGGTCGCCTCTCGGAAGTCTTCGGCAGTCGTACAGTCTCCTCGGACAGGTTCTTGCGGACCATGGGCTTTGCCCGAGCAGCACAGGATGCCGAGCGCTCTCTGTCTCCCCAAGCGCGAGCAGACCTCGACGCCTACGCCAAGGGCGTTAATGCCTTCCTCGAAAACCGGAAGGGCGCTTTGCCGCCTGAGTTCATGCTCCAATCGCCCCCGTCCATTGAACCGTGGCAGGTCGTGGACTCGCTGGGTTGGATGAAAATGATGTCCTACGACCTGGGGGCCTCGCCGGGGAACCGCGAGTTGGATCGCTTTGCCATCTCCCAAATCGTTAGCCACGAGACAATGATGGAGTTCTGGCCGCCCTACCCTGGCGCAGAACCGTTGGATATTCCCGATATTCCAGAGTTCTACGGCCTGACGCCGAACCTTGGTGGGCCAACAGAGCAAGCAAGCGTGCGCAATGAGGCCGCTTTTCCCGAACTGCTACCGACCGACGAGCTCAACGCGCTCTTTCCTGCCGGGGTACTGTATGAGGGCATTGGGTCCAACAACTGGGTTTTATCCGGGGACCACACGGCCAGCGGCAAGCCTTTACTCGCCAACGATCCGCATCTGGGACTAACCACGCCGCAAGTTTGGTACTATGCCCATCTTGTTTCCGAAGAGGGCTTGAACGTCATGGGTGCGACCTTCCCCGGCGTGCCTTTCGTCGTGCTAGGGCGGACGGATCGCGTGGCCTGGGGCTTCACCAACACCGGACCAGACGTCAAGGACTACTACCTCGAAAAAATCGCCCCCGATGAACCCCGATCCTACCTGACGCCCGACGGCATCCAGCCCTTTGACTCGCGGGTTGAAGAAATCAGCGTCAAAGGCGGCGAGCCGGTCCGGGTCAAAGTGCGCGAAACCCGCCACGGGCCGGTGATGTCTGATGTCATCGGGTCGGTTGAACGCTACTTGGGTGATGAATTCGTTCTCGCCGTGCGCTGGACCGCGCTGGACGACACCGACACAACGGCCAATGCCGCAAGTGCCCTCAATCGTGCAAAGTCGGCGGGCGAATTCCTTGAAGCGTCGCGGTTGTTCGTCTCACCGCAACAGAACATCGTCTACGCCGACGTTGACGGAAACATCGGCTACATCGCGCCCGGTCGGATTCCGATCCGCGGCGAAGGCAACCTGACGCGCGGGTTTGTTCCTGCGCTGGGTTGGGACGCGGCCTATGACTGGCAAGGTTACCTCGCTTTCGAAGACCTGCCACAAGTGCATAACCCTGCATCGGGGATGGTTGTCACAGCGAATGAAAACGTGCTCGAGACCAACCTGACCGACTATCCACACTTCATCACCTCCGAGTGGTCCGCGCCTTATCGCGGGAACCGGATCTGGGACTTGCTGAAAGAGACGGATCAGCACACGCTTGAGAGCCTCGCTGCCATCCAAACCGACACGAAGAGCACCTTCGCGCAGTCACTCCTCCCCCGGCTGATCGACGCGACCGACCGCAGCCGGGTTGATGCCAAGATCCTCGACGATCTTGACCTGTGGAAGGGCTATGAGACGGGTCTCGAGAATTGGGAAATGACGCTGTTCCTGACGTGGGTGAGGGAAATCAACAATCGCTTGTACCGGGACGACTGGGCCAAGCTCAGCCTTGGTCCCAAGGACCGCCCTTCCCGCAACACGTGGGCGACCAAGCCTGAGTTGCTGCACGGCATGCTCGACGGCAGCGCCACCCGCTGGTGCGGAGACGCGACCGATCCCGAGCCCAAGGGCCGTGACGCCTGCCGCGCGATCGTGACAGAGGCCTTCATCGACGCCACCGAGCGCCTGACCAAACGCCTAGGCAAGGATCACCGCGAATGGCAATGGGGCAAGGTCCACATCGCCACCATGTCTCACCAGTTCGAAGGCGTGGGCGGTATTGTGCGCAGGTTCTTCCAGAACGAGATCCCCGCTCCCGGCGGTCCCTTCACCGTCAATGTCGGCGGCGGGTCTTTCGGGGACGACGGGGAAATGCTGTCCATGGGCTCAGGGCCTTCCCTGCGGCACCTCTTTGACCTTGCTGACCTCGACACCAGCCTGATGATGACCTCCAACGGACAGAGCGGGAACCCACTGTCTGGTCTTCACGACACCTTTGTCGAGCCTTGGTCTAAGGGCGAGTACGTTCCCTTCAGCTTCTCCAAGCGGGACGCCGAAATCAGCCGCAAGGGCAAGTTGGTCCTGACGCCTGAGTAAAGCGACCCGCCTTAGCCCAACGTGTCGAGGCCGAGTTTGACCATCTCAACCAGACTTTCCTGACGCTCATCGGGGGAAAGCTGCTCGTGGGTGATCAAGCAGTCAGAGATCGTTGCAATGGTCAGCGCCTTTGCACCAAAACGCGCGGCGATGGTGTAGAGCGCGGCTGTCTCCATTTCGACGGCGACCGTGCCGTGCTTCTTCAACACTTCATAGGGTGCACCGCCCAGAGGGTCGTAGAAATTGTCGTCTGTGACGATCCCGCCGACCACGGTGCGCAGCCCGGCTTTCTCCGCCTCTTCTGCGGCCCTGCGCAGCAGGCCAAAATTGGCGATAGAAGCGAACTGATAGCTGCCGAACAGCGCGGCATTCTGGTTTGAATTGGTCGAGGCGGCCTGCGCGAGCACAATGTCACGGACCTTGTAGTCCGCGTTGAGTCCCCCGCAGGTGCCAACTCGTACAAGACGCTTTACGCCGTATTCCATGAGCAGCTCGTTGATGTAGATCGCTGCCGAAGGCATGCCCATCCCCGTCGCCTGCACCGAAACGCGCCGGCCCTGATAGGTTCCCGTCAGCCCCGTCGCGCCGCGCACACGGTTCACCACCTTGACGTCACTCAGAAACGTCTCGGCAATCCACTCTGCCCGCGCCGGATCACCAGGCAGCAGGATATCTTCAGCATAGTCGCCGGGTTTGGCTTCGATATGGGGGGTCATAGGGGCCGCTCCGTGTTCAGAAGGTTGGGCCGCAGAGGTATCACGCCGGGGTGGTTTGCGCGATAGCTTCATCCATGCTCAGGAACCCCAGCAGGCGCTCCATGCGACCAAGCCACGCGACAACGTGGGGGTAGTCATCCAGCGCAAAGCCTGCGTGAGGGGCGGTGGCAGTGTAGGGGTAGAGCGCGATATCCGCGATCGTCGGAGCGCCAGCGACGAACCAGTCGTTCTTCGCCAAATGCGCTTCCATGGCTTCAAGCGCTTTGATCCCATTGGGGTAAAGCTCAGCGAGCTTTGTTTCCGGGTCGTCGAGCTTGGTGATGTTCTTGCGGATCGAGTGAGAGACGGCGAGGTATGGCTCGTGGCTGTACTGCTCGAAAAACATCCAGCGCAGCACCTGCGCCCGATCCGATTCCCGGTCGGGCCAGAGGTGACTGTCGCGCGCAAGGTAATAGAGCGCCGCGCCGCTTTCCGGGATCATCTCGCCCTTGGAGGTCTCAAGCACCGGCACTTTCCCTGCCGGGTTGACGCGGGATAGGAATTCGTCAGTCCGTGTGCCGCCGTCGGTCCACGTCACAAACTTCCACGCATGCGGTGTGCCGAGCAGTTCGGTGACAAGTTTGAGCTTGTAACAATTACCCGACAGGCAATCGCCGTAAATGCGCACCATGGAAACGTCCCCTCCCGGATCGGAACTTGTGCAAGGTAAAACGCTCGTCTCACCCTTGACTTTAATCCCTACAAAGGCGTTTGACTTCTGACAACTCACGTGTCTGCAAGGCTGAAACGAAGGATTGAAGCAACATGAGTACAACCAAGCCCGCTTTCATCGACGCCCATCACCATCTTTGGGAGCCGCAGACCCTCGAATACGGATGGCTCAGAGAGATTGGTGAGCCCAAGCCCTTTGGGGATCCAACGCCCATCCAGCGCGACTACGTCAAGGACGAGTTCTGGGTTGAAGCACAAGCCGAAGGCGCGATTGCATCAATCCACGTGCAGGCTGACGGTGGTTTGGCCGACCCGATCAGCGAGAGCCACTGGCTGGTTGAGCAGACCAAGAAGGGACCGGGTCTGGGCGTACCAAATGCCTGGGTCGGCTTCGCCAATCTGCGCCGCGATGACGTTGAAGCCACCCTCGCCGCGCATGCTGAATTGCCCGGGTTTCGCGGGGTTCGGCACATCGTCGCGAATACCGCTATGGCCCCGGAGCTGAACTTTGTGCCTATGCAGTTGATGCAGGAAACCGGATGGCAGCAGAACTTTGCTCTGCTGGCCAAATACAACGCCTCCTTTGATCTGCAGCTTTACCCCGATCAGGCCGATGACGCCGTCGCGCTGTTCTCCCGGCACGAAGACATCCCCATCATCATCGACCACTGCGGTGGCCCGTATTTCCTGGTTGAAGCCGCGCGGCGCGATGCTGTGCCGGCTGCAGAGCCGGAGCTGTCACACTGGGCCGACGGGATATGGAAGCTCTCCAAACTGCCTCATGCGCTCATCAAACTCTCGGGGCTAGGGATGTATCACCCGCAGTGGAGCGCCCAGAACTGCCGGGTTATTTTCCAGACCATCGTGGATGCCTTTGGCCCTGAGCGGGTGATGCTCGGCAGTAACTTCCCGGTCGATAAGCTTTTCAAAACTTACCCGGATCTGGTCGCCATTTGGAACGATTGGCTTGCTGAGTTGAGCACCGACGAACAATCTGAAATCCGCTGTGGTGCGGCAACCAGAGCCTATAGACTGAACCTCTGATATCAGGCACCCTAACCCCCTCAAAAACCGCGTTGGCGTCGAACCTGCGCGGTGTGGACGGGGAGAAGATTATGCCAGACGGGACGCCCGTGGAGGCAGCAGGCGGACGCCTATCGTCGGTAACGTTGGATGACAAGTTCAGCCTCTCGGAGGGCGTGGCCTTCATGAGTGGGACGCAAGCGCTCATCCGCATCGCGCTGGAGCAAGCGCGGCGCGACCGTGCGGCGGGTTTGAATACCGGCGGCTTTATCTCCGGCTATCGCGGCTCTCCGCTCGGCAACGTAGACCTCACGGCCTGGCGGGCTGAGCAGCACCTTGCAGACTACAACATCAAGTTTCAGGAAGGGTTAAACGAAGACCTTGCCGCGACCTCGATCTGGGGGACGCAGCAAGTCGGGATCTTCGACCCGACCCCCTACGATGGCGTTTTCTCCATGTGGTACGGCAAAGGGCCGGGTGTGGATCGCTCGGGCGATGCCTTCAAGCACGGCAACCTCGCAGGCACCTCACCCAATGGCGGCGTATTGCTGGCGCTGGGTGATGACCACACCTCCAAGTCATCGACCACCGCGCACCAGTCTGAGCCTATGCTGATCGGCATGGGCATTCCTGTGCTCAACCCTGCCAGCATCCACGATTTCATCCCATTGGGCCTGTTTGGCTACGCGGCCAGTCGCTACGCGGGGACGTGGGCGGGTCTCAAGTGCCTGACTGACACGGTGGAAAGCTCCGGCGCCGTGTCGCTCATTGGTGAACAGCTTGAATTCGTTACGCCCACCGACTTTGACCTTCCGGTCGACGGCGTCTCGATCCGCCACCCGGATTCCATGTTGGCGCAGGAAGAGCGGCTGTGGAGCACCAAGCTTCCGGCCTTCCAAGCCTTCACCCGCGCCAACCGCATCAACCACCAGACCCACGGCAACCGGACGGGACGGCTGCGGCTTGGCATCGTCGGTGTCGGCAAAGGGCATCTCGAAGCGTGCGATGCGTTGCGCATGCTGGGGCTGAGCGAAGCAGACATCGAAGCACAGGGCATCGGCCTGTTTAAAGTGGCTCAAGTCTGGCCGCTGGAGCCGCAGTCTATGACCGATTTCGCCATGCGGTGCGATGAGCTGCTGGTGATTGAGGAAAAGCGTCCGCTGGTCGAAGACCAGGCCGCCACCCTCGTCCTTCGCGCAAGCGGCGAGCAACGCCCGCCCGTCATCACCGGCAAGCGAGACACCGACGGACAGCCCCTGCTCCCCGGTCATGGTGAATTTGGGGCCATGGATGTTGCCCGTGCCATAGATCGGCGCTTGGTTGCGACGAACATATTGCCCGACAATCCCGACCGTGTCGGGCGTCTTATGCCTGCCCCATCGATCGATCGCGGCAATGCACCCACACCGCAGCGCATGCCGTGGTATTGCGCCGGGTGTCCGCATAATACGTCGACCAAAGTCATCGAAGGCTCCAAGGCCGGGTCCGGGATCGGCTGTCACACGCTGGCGCTCTACATCTACCCCGAGCGCACCACCGCTTACACGCACATGGGCGCGGAAGGTACGCCGTGGATCGGGATGAGTCCCTTTGTCGAGACCCCGCACATGTTCCAGAACATGGGCGACGGCACCTATAACCACTCTGGCCTATTGGCGATCCGGGCGGCGGTCTCGGCCAAGGTCAACATGACCTACAAGATCCTGTTCAACGACGCTGTCGCTCTGACCGGCGGGCAAAGCCATGAGGGCGGGCTCACACCGTGGGCCATCACCCAGCAGCTCAGTGGCGAAGGGGTGTCCAAGATCATCGTGGTCGCTGACGACGTGGAAAAGTACGCCTCCGGCACACCATGGGCCAAGGGTGTCACCATCCGCCCGCGCGAAGAAATGGAAGCCGTACAGGCTGAACTGCGGGACGTCGAAGGCGTCACGATCCTGCTCTACGATCAGGTTTGCGCCGCTGAAAAGCGCCGTCGGCGCAAACGCGGCAAGATGGAAGACCCCGCCAAGCGCCTGTTCATCAACAAGGCGGTTTGTGAGGGCTGCGGGGATTGCGGGGTGAAGTCGAACTGCGTGGCGATCAAGCCCGTCGAGACCCCCTTGGGCCGCAAGCGTGAGATTGATCAGAGCGTCTGCAACAAGGATTACTCCTGCCTCAAGGGCTTCTGTCCTTCCTTTGTCACCGTCAGCGGTGAGGAAGCCAACCAAGCCGCGATCCGTCCCCCGGAAACCGGTCATAAGCCCGTACTGCCTGCCGATCCCCTGCCCGCACCCAAGCCGGTCGCTTGGGATGTCGAGTACAACATGCTTGTCACCGGCATTGGCGGCACGGGGGTGACGACCGTTTCTGCGTTGCTGGGCATGGCTGCGCACCTCGATGGTTTAGGCTCGGCCTTGCTCGATCAAACCGGGCTGAGCCAGAAGAACGGCGCGGTCTCCAGCCACGTCCGCCTGTTGCCCAAGGGCGGCGACGCGGGCGCGCCAAAGGTTTCGCCCGCCAGCCTCGATCTGCTTCTGGGCTGCGATTTGGTGGTCAGCACAGCGCCGGCGATCATGGCAACCTATGTCGAAGGCCGGACCAAAGCCGTCGTTAACGATCACGTCGTTCCAATTGCGCTTTTCACCCGTCAGCCGGATATGCCCATGCAGTCCGCGCCGCTGACCAAGCGCATCGCCGGGTCGATCCGCAACGAGGACATGACGCTGGTCAATGCCACCACCATCGCGACCAAGCTTCTGGGCGACAGCATCGCCTCGAACCTGTTCCTTGTCGGTGTGGCGCTGCAATTGGGGCACGTGCCAATCAGCGTGGAAGCACTGGAGCGGGCGATTGAGCTCAACGGTGTGGCCGTACCGTTTAACAAACAGGCGCTCGCCTGGGGCCGCTGGATGGCGATTGACCCCGGCATGGTGACACAGGCCGCGCTGGGTGACGATCTGGATGCGCTGGACGAGGAGGAAGTCGTCTCCCCACCCACCCGTGCTGAACGTGTAAACATGCTCACCGCTTACCAGAACGCCGCCTATGCCGCGCGCTTCACAGCAGCGGTTGAAGGCTTTGAGGCCAAGCTGAGCGCTTCGGTACTGCCTGATCTAGCCCGCGCGCGCTTGGTCGCAGCAGCTGAAGCCTCCCTGCACCGTGCCATGGCCTACAAGGACGAGTACGAAGTGGCCCGGCTCTACACGGACGGCACCTACAAGGCCGAAATGGAAGCCAAGTTTGGCGCCAAATACGCCCTGACGTTCCACCTCTCCCCGCCGCTGCTGGCCAAAACGGATCCCAACACCGGCGAGCCTGAGAAAATCGCGTTTTCTGGCCGCTGGGTGATGCCGCTTCTGTCCATTCTCAAGTCTTTGCGCGGTTTGCGCGGCGGCCCGTTCGACCTGCTGGGCCGGACCGCGGAGCGCCGCTCCGAGCGAGCATTCATTGGGACGGTTGAGGGGTTGATGGATACGGTTGCGGGCAAGGCCTCAGAGGCCAACGCGGCGGCTGCGGAAGCCATCCTTGAAGCCACGGAGCACGTGCGAGGCTTCGGTCCGGTCAAGGCGCGCAACCTCGCAGAGTTCGAGGCCAAGCTGCCCGAACTGCTCGCAGCGCTCCAGCCAGCCGATCCTGCTGGCTCCTCGGCCACCAAGGCCGCCTGATGGCGGAAGCAATCAACGCGCTGTTTGCCAGTGAGACGACGGGCAGCAGCCCTCTTCCGCTATCGGTGCCCAGTGACGACGACAAGGCGGCAACTTACGCAGCCATTGAACCCTTTATCGACGGCCTATGTGCGGATGAGAGCCTATCACCGCTCGCCTTGCTCGATTTGGTCGTGGGAACCCTACATAACGCCTTTCCAACCTATTTCTGGACGGGCTTTTATCGCCGGGTGGGGGCAGACATGCTGGAAGTTGGTCCATCTCAAGGCACACTGGGATGCAGCCACATCGCCTTTGGCCGCGGGGTTTGCGGCACGGTCGCTGTGGAGGAGCGAACGCGCATCGTTGACGACGTCCACGCCGAGCCCAATCACATCGCCTGTGACAGCGCTTCGCGCTCTGAAATCGTGGTGCCGTTGTTCATCGAAGGCCACCTCGCCGCCGTCCTGGACGTGGACAGCACGCTGCCCGCCGCGTTCTCAGCGATCGATCAGGCTGCGCTGGAAGCTATCTGCCTGAAGGTCGGCCAAGCCATGGCAGGGCGCGGGCTCAACGGCGTTATCGCCCTGCCCGGCGCGCGCGACTAGAGCAGGCTTTCGAACAACTCCACCAGTTGCTCTGTATCTTGAACGCCCGAATAAATCCCTTTCTTCCGCCCAAAGCGGTCGAACAGCACCAGCGTCGAGAACCGCGCGGCTCCGTGCTGGCTGGCAAAGGCGATGCCTTCAGCTTTGTGGAGGTAGGCCATCCGGTACTTCAGCCGCTCGTTGTCGATCTGCTTCAGCGCCCGCTTGGCGTTGGCGCGCAGGATGTCACAGTCGGTACAGTTGAGCTGGTGCACCTGAACGATCACCGGGTCGCCGCTGCCAATGACGCTGTAGTCTTCCAGATCGTTGCCGCGTGTGGCGAAGAACAGGATCACCGACACAAGTCCGAGCAAAACGATACCGGAGACCACGGCCGTAATCCATCGGTCACGCGTGCGGCGCGCCTGCATGATCTTAGCGTGGGCGCTCATGTGAGGGTCTTTGATCTTGGGACGCTTGGACATCAGAGGACTCCTCGAATTGTTCTATCAACCCATCCATCGGGCAGCGTGCTCTTTATGCGCATTTAACCGGGAAAATACAATCCTTGGTTAATTCTCTTGTGTGCCTGAGATGCAAGCAAGAAACGCCCGCTCGATCACGAGGATCAGAGCGGGCGCAGCCAGCGCGGGTGGGACAGGGGAGAGACGATTGTCCCGCGCCAGTGTTCGGAGGACGACGGGGCCAAGCGGCCCCGCCTGTGGAGGATTAGCGGGCGAAGAAGCCGAACTTCCGATTGCCGCGCTTGTCGGTAATGATCACCTTCTTCCTGGCGTTGTTCTTGCCGAGGTAAGAGATCAGGGCTTTTGCCTGACGCCGGGTGTTCAAGGTGTGGACCTTCACGCCATTGGGCTTGCGGACTTCGAACGTCTTCGGACCGGTCTTTACAACCGTCAGGGTCGCGGGGTTGATCCGGATGATCTGATCCGCGCCGTGCCAGTTGTTCGGAACCTTGGCCAACCGACGGTCAGCGAGGAACAAGCGCGTGGTCTCCGTCTTGCCGTTGCGGGTCGTCTTGATCACGCAAGTGGTATCTAGACCAAAGGTATCCAGCGCGTTTGCAACTTTGCGCAGCACCGGGCGACCGGCTTTAACCGTTTTCAGGATCGAGCCGTTCGGACGGCGGAGCGTGAACTCACGCGGGCCATCCCAGGACAGGCCGATGTGACCATGGTCGCGACACGCGGTGGTGTAGCCAAGCTGAGGCTTGGGTGCGGGCTTCACAATCACCGGCTTGGGCTTGGGCTTTGGCAGAGGCTTCACGATCACCGGCTTGTGGCCGCGTGGTGGATAAGCGGGCGCGTAGACCGGTGCGCCGCCGTCTTGATTGCTCAGCGCGTCGAGCAGTGCGATCCCGCCAATGAGCAATCCGCCCAACAGGATGGCATTGCCCAGGGCCTGCCCGTTTGCGTGCTCTTGATGCGGGTTGTGGCTGGTGTGGGTGTGCGTATGGGGAAGGTGGGAATAGGCGTGGTGGTGGGTGTTGTCTGCTTTCGCCGCGCCAGCAACAGCAAAGACGCCGGCCGCTGCGATGGAGAGAGTGGCAAAGGTGTTGTTGAACTGTTTCATGTCTAGGGTCCTCGCTGGTTGGCTTGGGGGTGGGTGATGAAGTCAACCTAGCCAGCACCCGTGTTGCTGTCAGACACGGCAATCGACAGCGTGAATCAGTTTGTTTCAGTTTGTACAGATCGCGTGATTGCAGCCTGTGCGCGCAAAACCGAAGCTGGACCCGAGAGCTAGGTGCTTGCGGGCTGCAACGGCGCAGCGCTTACTAAGGCCCTGTTCAGACTTGAAGAAATGAGCCGCAGACCATGGCCCTGATCCAGTACATCACCCGGATCCAATTCGACTTCGGTGCGATCAACCTGCTTGGCGCAGAGATCGAGCGTCTGGGCCTGCGTCGGCCACTGCTGATTACCGATCAGGGCGTAGCGGCAGCGGGCCTGCTGGAGCGTGCGCTCGATGCCGCCTTGCCGTGCAAGCCCGTGATCTTCGATCAGACCCCGGAAAACCCCACAGAAGCAGCTCTGCTCGCCTGTCTTGCACTATGGGAAGAGCATGGCTGCGACGGCTTGATCGCGCTTGGTGGCGGATCCGCGCTTGATTTGTCCAAGGCCGTGGCGCTGATCACCTCACACGGCGGCACGCTGGCCGACTATGACGTCAAGACCGGAGGCTCTGAGGCCATCGGCCCTGTCAGCCCTCAGATCGCCATCCCGACCGCCGCTGGAACTGGCGCAGAGGTTGGACGGGCCTGTGTCATGTTGGATGCGGGCGGAACGAAGCGTGTTGCAGTGAACCTCAACATGGTCGCTAACACCGTGATTTGCGATCCGGAGTTGACGCTCACCCTGCCGGCTCGTTTGAGCGCCGCCACGGGGATCGACGCGCTCAGTCATGGCATCGAGACCACCTGCTCGCCCTGGTTCAACCCGCCCGCAGCGGCGATAGCGCTGGACTGCGTGCGCCGCGCTGCACACTGGCTGCCGCGCGCGGTTGCCGACAGGAGTGACCGCAAGGCGCGATGGGAAATGATGATGGCAGCGCTTGAGGGTGGGCTTTGCCTCCAAAAGGCGCTGGGCGGCGCGCACGCGATGGCAAACCCGCTGGGCGAATTGGGCGTGCACCACGGCAGCGTGATTGGCGTGCTGCTGCCTCACGTTCTCGCATTCAACGAAGGCCACGCCGAGGCCGCCTTCGCAGACCTGCGGGCTGCAATTGGTCTCCCGGCAGGGGCGTCGCTGTCGCAATGGTCTGCGGACTTGGTGGCGGGGCTGGGCCTGCCCAAGCGGCTCTCAGAACTGGGCGTCGGCGCGGACGTGCTCGAAGGTATGGCCACGAAAGCCGCACGCGATCACCTCTCCGCCACCAACCCACGACCGGCTCAAGCGACTGATTACCTACGACTGCTCGAAGCCGCGCACTAGCGCCTTCAGACCGCCTGCGCCTGCAAACTCATCCCCGCGTTGATCAGCAGCAGCACGGCCATAATCGCCAGCACACCCATGACGCAGCGGTCGAACCAGCGGCGGTCTAGGTGGCCAATGATGACCTCACCCACGCGCATCCCGACCAGCAGCGGAATGACCGCGAGACAGGACAGCAACCCCGTGCGCAGGTCCATGATCCCTAGCGCAATCAGCGCAGGCAGCTGAACCACGCCCAGCCCAAGGAAAAACAGGGAGATGCATGCGATAAACTCTTCACGCGAAAGCCGCACAAGGCTGAGAAAGGTCACACTCACGGGCGCAGAGACTCCGGATGCCCCTTGTAGGATCCCGGCGATCACGCCGGTAAAGGGCGTCAGCCAAAGCGCCTGAGAGACTTCCAACCGGACTTGTGGGCGCAGCACTCGAAAGATGAGGTAGAGAAAAATCACTCCTGCCACACCGAGCTTCAGCCCTTCCTGTGGGATGGCGATAAGAAAAAAGGTCCCAACCAGCGCACCCACGCCCCCTGCCACCGCAAAGATCCATGCGAACGGCCCCTTGGGCTGATTGGCGCGGAACTGCCAGCCTTGAACCGCGTTCGAGACCAGATTGGGCACGACAAACACGGCAACGGCGAAACTCACGCCGTAAATCAGGGACAAGAGCGGCACGGCTGCCAGCGGCGCGCCGGCACCAATCGCGCCCTTGAGGATCCCGCCTAGCATGAAGGCCAGCGCGATAAGAAGGATGTATTCCATGTCTGTCTTTTCCTCACCTCGAACCCCTGCCCGCAGCGAAATCTGCGAGGGGGATCGGGCAGTGCCTCCCCGCAGGGCGGGGAAGCTTTAAGCTGGCGGGGTTATCCCTTACCGGCGTCGTCCTTGTCCGTCGAGCCAAGTCCCGCGCTGATCTGCTCACCGAGCTTGTTCAGCGTTGGCAGACCCACGGCCATATCCATGATGGCTTTCACGGCTGTGTTGACGGGCGAGCCTGCGTCAGACCCAGCCGTTGAGCCGCCCTCGCCGCTGCCCGTGCCAAGCCCGGAGACATGATTGACCCGGATTGAGTCGATCTTCTCGGCTGGCTTGACCATCTCGCGCACGATCCCCGGCATGGCCGCAAGACGCTCGCGCTCCTGCTCCAACGCATGCAGCTCGGGCGAGCGGGCATTCTCGGCGGCAATTTGCGCAGCCGTACCGTCGGCCTTGGCCTGCATGGCGATGCGGAGGGTTTCCGCTTCTTCGCGCTTGATGAAACCACGCGTGGTGGCGTTGCGCTTCTCAGTCTCGGAGTTGATGCGAACACGAGCCGCCTCGGTCTCGGCATCCTGCTCAGCGGAGAGGATGGAGAGCTGCTTCTTCCGCTCGGCCTCGGCAAGCTTGCGCTGGGTCTCCAGCGTGTCTTCAGCCTCGATGACGTGCTGCTGGGCCAATTTCGACCGCGCGCGGGCTTTGGTGCCTTCGATCTGCTTTTCAGACAGCGCGATCTGCTGATCCTGCTCGGCAACTTCGATGGCGTGGGCCTGACTGATTTCGGCTTCGCGGATCGACTGCTGGCGTTTGAGCGTGGCTTCCTCGATGGATTGCTCCATGGCGATGCGCGAGTGCGCAGCCGAGCGCTCCGCCTCAGCCTTGCGTTGGGCGATATCGACCAGTTGTTCCGCAAGTAAGGCTTCGATCTCCTGCGTCTGAGCGATCTCCGAACGACGTTCTTCGAGCTCAATCTCCAACTTGCGGCGATAGGCCTCCATTTCAGACTGGCGCACGGACACGGCTGTATCGCTCTCGATCTGCGCCCGTTCCTTCTTGGAGGAAGCAATGACCTCAGCGAGCTTGCGCATGCCCTCGGCGTTGAAGGCGTTGTTCTCATCCAGGGCACCGAACGGCGTCTGATCGAAGGAGATCAGCGATACGCTATCGACCTGCAAGCCGTAGCGCGCCATCGGTTCGGCGAGGCTCGCAGCCACTTCCGCAACAAACTCCCCTCGATGTTCGTGCAACTCGTCCATCACTAGGCGCGCCGCAACCGCCCGCAGCGAGTCAACCAGCATACCCTCGATAAGAGTGCCAAGCTGATCGGCGTTGAAAGTACGATCACCCAGTGTCTGCACCGCCCGGGCAATCGCCTCGCGATCAGGGACCACTGAGATGTAGAACTCCGTCCCCACATCTGCACGCAGCTTGTCGCGTGTGATCAGACTTTGCGACCCTGCCCGCACCACGGGGATGCGAAGGGTCTGCATGTTCACCCGACTGATGGTGTTGAAGAACGGAACGGCGATGGTACCGCCGTCGATGATGACCTGCCGACCGCCCAACCCGGTTTTCACCAGACTGACTTCGTTGGTCGCGCGCTCGTACCACCAGCCAATGATGATAATCAAGGCAACGATGATGGCGATGGCCAGGATGATCCAGCTCAAATATGTCATGCTTCCATGCTCCCCTGTGCGTGTCCTTAAAAGCCCGGTGGGAAATGCCGACCGCCGCGATCGAGCGTAATCCACCGCAGTTCAGTAAAGGCATCCAGCGACCAGCGCCCACCGTAGCGCCCGACCCCGCTCGCCTTCACCCCGCCAAAGGGCACGTGCGGTTCGTCGTTCACGTTCTGGCAGTTGACGTGCACCATGCCTGTTTCCAGACGCCCGGCAATCTCAAGCGCGCGGGCTTCGTCTTCGGTCCAGATCGCAGCCGTCAGGCCGTAATCCGTGTCGTTGTTCAGGGCGATGGCCTCTTCTTCACTGCTGAAGGGAACCACCATCACCACAGGGCCAAAGGTCTCATCGTGCCAGATGTCCATATTGGTGTTGACGTTTGTCAGCACTGTCGGCTCGACAAAGTTGTCCCACGACCCGCCACCGACTTCGATTTTAGCGCCCTTGGCCACCGCGTCATCGAGCAGCCCGCGCACGCGCACGGCCTGCCGCTCATTGATCAGCGGGCCGATGATGTTTTCAGCATCCGTCGTCACGCCAGTCTTCAACCGGGCAACCCGAGGCAGGAACTTGCCCATGAAGCTCTCGTAGACCCGCTCATGAA
>CBFHUI010000064.1:0-304 GCA_965658725.1 Alphaproteobacteria bacterium
GCGTGGGGGCTGGAATCCTTGTTTTTGGCGAGACGGTTGATCTCCCCATCTTGCTGGGCTCCGCCATCGTTGTGGGTGCTGGGCTCTATAGCTGGAACCGCGAGCGGACGTTGGCGCGGGCCTCCGTAGAGCCTGAAAGTGCGTGAATACTTCCGTTTAGGAACTGTAGTACTTTCTCTTTAGCTGTTGATTACCTGTGTTCTGGGCCGCGGAGCAGTCTGTTAATCTTGCTTTACTCACGGAAGCAAGGAGCACGCGCTCATGACCAAAGACATCGACCGTTCAACACTCCGGGCCTTACAGT
>CBFHUI010000064.1:314-15560 GCA_965658725.1 Alphaproteobacteria bacterium
ATCCTGCCGCTGATGCGCATTGGGGACGAACTGGGGCTTTTCGCAGCATTGGCCGAGGCAGGGCCCTGTTCATCCGCCGACTTTGCCGACGCTGCCGGGATTGACGAGCGCTACGCTCGCGAATGGCTCTATGCCCTGTGCGCCGCAGGGTACTGCAGCCACGATGACGCCTTTGAGACCTTCCACCTCAGTCCCGAACAGCAAGCCGTCTTCGCGGATGAAGAGAGCAAGGCCTTGATGATCGGTGCCTTTGATATCCTTGTCGGCAATGTCCACGGGATCGACGACGTGATACAGGCTTTCAAGACGGGCGAGGGCGTCAACTACGGCGACTTTCACCCCTGTGTTTTCACGGGCACGGCGCGCTTTTTCAAGCCGTCCTACAAGTCGAACCTGCTGGAAAAGTGGATGCCGCAGATCCCGGCAGCAACGGCACTGCTCGAAGCAGGCGGGAGCCTCTGCGACGTGGGTTGCGGCAAAGGGCTCTCGACGCAGTTGCTGGCGGGGCATTACCCGTCGGCCCGTTTCACCGGCATCGACATCCACGCCCCCTCCATCGCCGAAGCCAACGAAGAAGCCGCCAGCCTCGGTCTCAGCGACCGGTTGTCGTATGAAGTTGCGGATGCAGAGGGCTACGAGGGCGCGTTCGACGTCATCACCTTCTTTGACTGCCTGCATGATATGGGTGACCCGCTGGGCGCTGCACGTCACGCGCACAGCCAGTTGCGGGAGGGCGGGATGGCAATCCTGATCGAGCCTAGCGCGGCAGATCACCCGTCCGAAAACATGTCGGTCATCGGGCAGATGTTCTACTCGTTCTCCACCATGGGCTGCGTGCCGACATCTAAGTCGCAAAAGGTCGGTCTGGCGCTCGGCGCGCAGGCTGGACCCAAGCGGCTCAGCGAGATCATGATCGAGGCTGGGTTCAGCGCCACAGAGGTGGTGTTCAAGAACGCCTCGAACATGGTCATTGTCTGCCAGCGGTAGGCGATTGCGCGGCGGGGTTAGTCCTCGCCGCCACCAAACCGCCGCCGAAGCCATGCGCTCACCTCGGCCCGCTTGGTCCAGAGGATGAGGCCGAGGGCGGCGAAAACACCCACGATATACATGTACATGACGGTCATAAGCCGGGCCTTCCTTGCTTGTGCGCGGGACCAGTGTCGCCCAGTGTAAAGGGGAAATGCAACCGGCGGCCAGCAGGACCGCCAATCACCAGCGGGAAACCAACAGCGTGCGACAGCTTCAGTCCGGGCAGATTTCAGAACTCGTGGTGGCCCGCCGGGATGGGGCTGGACGCGAAGTCGTCTATCGGACCCAGGACTTGATCGAGGCCCCCAACTGGACCCCGGATGGCCGCTGGCTGATCTTCAACGCGGGTGGTCGGCTCTACCGACTGTCTCCTGATGGGGCAGAGGGTCCAGTGCTGATTGAGACCGGGGCGCTCAATGACTTGAACAACGATCATGTGGTCTCGCCCGATGGCCGCTGGCTGTTCCTCAGTTCTGACGATGGCCACCTCTACCGGGTCAGCAGCGAAGGCGGCGACGTGACACGGGTGTCAAACCAACACGGGGCGCCGGGCGATTATCGCTATTATTTGCACGGCATCTCGCCGGATGGTGAAACGCTGGCCTATGTCGGGCTGACGGTGGAACAGGGGCGGACCGTAACGCGTGTGTGCACGATCCCCGCTGAGGGCGGCCCCGACCGCATCTTGACCGATGGCGCGCACCCGGTTGATGGGCCAGAGTTCAGCCCCCACGGTGCTTTCCTCTACTTCAACGCCGAAGCCGCTGACCGCGCTCCCGGGCATGCGCAGATCTACCGGATGAAACTCGATGGCAAAGGGGTTGAGCAACTGACTTTTGACGATCGGGTTAACTGGTTCCCCCATATTTCTCCCGATGGCGCGACCATGGCCTACCTCTCCTATCCGTCCGGCACGCTGGGACACCCGGCCGACCATGAGGTCATCATCCGCCTGGCTCGTCCCGATGGGAGTGACATCTCAGACCTCGACGCCTTCAACGGCGGGCAGGGGAGCATCAATGTTGCTTCGTGGGCACCGGACTCTTCCAAGCTGGCTTACGTCCGTTACCCTTTCAGCGCGTCCGCCGCTTGACCGTTGGGCCGGTTCGCGAGAGCCTGAACGGCACAATATCCAAAACCCTTTGAACCGCAGAGTCACCCATGCCCGTCCGTCACCCGCTCGACCCCCTTTTCGCCGATGAAATCACTGCTGCCGCAGACTGCGTTCGAGCGCAGGCGGGCTTGGATGCCAACTCCTTCTTCGAGACCATCACATTGGACGAGCCCAGCCGGGCCGAGCGAAAGGCGTTTCAGGACAGCGGTACGATTCCCCGGCGCCGGGCCTATGTTTGCTGCTATGAGCGGTCCACCAACCGTACCTTGCGCGGCAAAGTCGATCTGGATCAGGGAAAGCTGCTGTCGTGGGATCACGTACCCGGCGTTCAGGCGCGCATTCCGCCGGATGAGTTTGCCGACAGCGACCGGATTGCCAAGCAAGACCCCCGCGTTATCGAAGCGCTGGCCAAGCGCGGGATTACAGATCTGAATCAGGTGCTAATCGAGACGTGGGCGCCGGGCAATTTTGGCGACCCGTCGGAAGAGGGTATGCGCCTGGCCTACTGCCACTGCTGGGTGATCAACGAGGCTGGCGACAATCGCTATGGACGCCCGATTGCGAACCTGCACCCGGTAATGGACCTACAAGCGGGCAAAGTCGTGCGCGTGGATGACTTTGGCGTTGTGCCACTGCCCCCGGACACCGCCGCCATCCGTCCAACCGAGGGCCTTCGCACAGACGTGAAACCGCTGGACATCACCCAGCCTGAAGGCCCGAGTTTCGAGATCGACGGCTATGCCATCCGCTGGCAGCGCTGGAACGTGCGCGTCGGGTTTGACCTGCGCGAAGGGTTGGTGCTGCACGACATTGGCTATGAGGACGACGGCGTCCTGCGGCCGATTATGAACCGCGCTTCAATGGCTGAAATGGTGGTCCCGTACGGCGATCCGACGGGCGGCAACTATCGACGGAATGCCTTTGATACGGGCGAATACGGCATAGGGACGGCGCTGGACAGTCTCAAGCTCGGCTGTGATTGCCTTGGGCACATCCACTATTTCGACGTTTGCGCCCACGATTGGCATGGCACGCCAACGCCGATCCGCAACGCCGTTTGCCTGCATGAAGAAGACTTTGGCCTGCTGTGGAAACACACGGACGCCAAGACAGGGCAGTTTCGGGCGGTACGCTCCCGGCGGCTGGTGATCTCGTCGATCGCGACCATCGGGAACTACGTGTACGGTTTCTTCTGGTACTTCTATCAGGACGGGACCATCGGGACGGAGATCAAGGCCACGGGGATTCCTTTCCCAACTGCCGTCGCGCCGGGGGAAGAGCCCAAGTACGGCGCACTCATTGCGCCCGGCATTGCCAGTCACGTGCACCAACACTCTTTCAGCTTCCGGTTCGACATGTGCGTCGATGGCCCGCGAAATGCGGTGCGAGAGCAAGACTTTGAGCCCGCGCCCCTGGGCCCCGACAACCCGCACGGCAACGCCGTCGATATCATCGAACGTCCGCTGAGCCGGGAGAGCGAGGCTGCGCGGGAAATCGACGTGGTTCGGTCGCGGTCGTGGAAGGTACTCAGCGAGGGGCGCACCAACGCACTGGGCCAGCGGACCGCCTACCGCCTGGTTCCGGGCCAGAATACGCTTCCTTACCTGCACCCCGATGCGCCGGTCGCCCGCCGTGCAGGGTTTATGTTCAAGCACTTCTGGGCCACGCAATATGACCCGGAGCAGCTCTACCCCGCCGGCTGGTTCCCCAACCAGCACCCCGGCGGCGATGGCTTGCCGCGATGGATCGAGGAAGACAGGGCGTTGGAGGGCGAAGACGTGGTGGTCTGGTACACCATGAACTTCCACCATTTGCCGCGCCCGGAAGACTGGCCCGTGCAGCCGGTGGTCTATGCCTCGCTGCACTGGATGCCAGAGGGTTTCTTTGATCAGAACCCCGCGCTGGATCTGCCGCCTAACGCGATCATCAGTTAAGCGACCAGCGGCCTAGACCTTACGCCCGGCGTTCTCCCAATAGGGCGCGCGCAGGCGGGGCTTGAAGATCTTGCCGCTGTCTTCGCGGGGTAGGGCGTCGTGAAAGTCGATGATGCGCGGCTGCTTGAACCGCGCGAGTTTGCCAGCCAGAAAATCGGTGACTTCCTTTCGGCTGGGCGACCAGTCCGGGGCCGGTTCGATGGCTGCAACAACCTGCTCTCCAAACTCAGCATCTGGCGCGCCAAAAACGGCGACATCCCGCACGAAGGGCGCGCGCATCAGGATGGCTTCAATCTCGGCGGGGAAAATGTTGGCACCGCCGGAAATGATCATGTCCTTCTTGCGGTCGGTGATGAACAGATAGCCGTCCTCATCCACCCAGCCCACGTCCCCCACTGAAATATGGCCGTGCTGTTCAGCGGCTGCACGGGCTTCGGGGTCGTTGGAATAGTCGAAGTCGCCAAAGACCTCCATCCGCGCATAGATCTCACCGACTTCGCCGGGCGGCAGTTGGTTGCCATCGGCGTCGAGGATCAGCAGCGTTCCGCCCATCTGCATTCGCCCTGCCGTGCCCGGTCGTTCAAGAGCATCGGCGGACGAGGCCAACGTCATGAAACCAATCTCCGACGCGCCATAGGTCTCCCAGAACACCGGACCCCACCAATCAATCATCGCCTGCTTGAGGTCGTGCGGCCATGGCGAACCGGTGGAGATGCAGAAGGCAACTGACGACAGGTCAAACCGCGCGCGATCCGCTTCAGGCAGCTTGAGTAAGCGGCTCATCATGGTCGGGACGAGATAAATGTGAGTGACGCGGTGCGTCTCAATGGCCCGCAGGAAGGCCAGTGGGTCAAACCGGGGCGCAACCACAGTTGAGACCCCTTCACTGACCAAGGCCGCGCTGGTGAGTGTGGAGGGTGCAGAGTGATAGAGCGGGGCGGCGGTAAAGAAGGTCGCGCCGGGGTGAAAGCCCATCATTTCCGTGCCGATCCGGCGCAGTGCATCGGTAAAGTCGCGGCGCGGACCGGTTGCCTGCCGTCGAATGCCCTTCGGTCGGCCGGTTGAGCCAGAGGTATAGCGGCGCAAGGGACGCATCATCGCTGGCGTCTCGAGCGGTGGGCTGTCGTCCAACAGCGCGCGCCACTCCGGGAACGCCGGGGCCGCTTGAGCGCTTGTATTGCTGATCTCATAGGCCGCGCAAAGGGCGGGTTCTGGCGTGACGGCAATCACCTGCCGGCCCTGAAGCGCCGGGGCTGCATCAGCGACCAGGTCGCGGTGGATGATCACCGTCTGTGCGCCGCTGTCCTCGCAGATGGCCTCAATCTCCTCGGCAGCGCCGTGCCAGTTCAACGCGACCAGAACGGTTCCGGCTTTGGCCGCCGCGCGCATGATTTCCATCTGCGTCAGGTCGTTGCGCATGATGAGGGCGACCGGCACGTCCTCCCCGCACCCCAACGCAATCAGCGCGCTCGCCCCTTTGGCCGCGCGGGCGTCAAGCGCATCGGCGGTGAGTGCGCGGTCAAAGTCTCCAACACGGCTTTGCGTCATCGGCCTGGTCCCTGTGTCCTGCAACCTTGTTTATGAGGGCAGAGGTGCGCGAGGGCCAGCCTTGGCTCAGGTGTTTTTTACTCAGGCGGCTTCGTCGAGGCGCTCGGCTTCTTCGCTGACTACGGCGACTGTCTGCGGGGTCAAGGTCCGGCCCGCGCCCACGGCGACGAAGTTGGCCTTCGCGTCATCGGTCACGCTGTCACGGCGGGTCATGCGGTAAAGGGTAAAGCCGACCATGAGAACGTGCGCCACCAATGTCAGCGCGAACAGGCCAAAGGCGGATTGCATGTTCATCAGCACACCCGCCAATATTGGCCCCACGACCGAGCCCAGCCCGTACACCAGCAGCAGAGTCGCACTGATGGTCAGGCTCTGGCCCGGCTTGGCGTGGTCATTGGCGTGGGCGAGAATGACCGGGTAGAGCGAAAACAGCGCAAAGCCGCCAACGCTGATCAGGGCAATCCCGAACCATGCTCCGGCCGGTTGCAGGATCAGGAAAGCCAGATCCACCATCCCCGCCAGCGCTGCCAGCCCGACGATGAGTAAGCGCCGGTCTAGGCGATCGGACAACTGGCCCACGGGGAACTGCGCCAGCGCGCCGACAAACACGGGCAGGGAGACGAAAAGACTGATTTCAAACAGAGTAAAGGCTTGAGCTTCGGCAAAGACTGGCCCCAGCGCGACGAAAGCCCCGTTCGACGCCCCGAGCAGCAGCACGGACACCAGTGCCACCGGCGAGTTTCGGAAGGCTTCCCGCACTTCGAGCTTGGCCTGCACCAGCGGCGCCGGCGACTTGATGCGTGCTCCAGAGACGGGGATCAGGGCGAGGCAGTAAAACACCGCCGCCAACGTGAAGTAGGTCACTACGTGTTCAGGGGCCAGAGACAGCGACATCTGCCCCAGTGTGCTCGCGGTCAGATTCACCATGGTGTAGATGCCAAAGACCTGCCCGCGCCGATCGACAGCGGTGGTATCGGTCAGCCAGCCTTCGATGATCATGGCGCCGCCGGCAAAGGCGATGCCGGAACAGACCCGCAGCAGCATCCAGGACGCCGGATGGTAGTACAGGCTCGCCAGCAACACCGAAATGCCTGCAATCGCCGCCATGATGCTGAATGAACGGATGTGCCCGACGGATTCAACCAGACGCGGCACCAGCAAACAGCCCAGCACGTAGCCCACGGCCCAAGCTGCACCGATCCCGCCCATGGCGAGACTGTCGAAGCCTTCAGCACTACCAACAATGGGAAGAAGCAAGCCGTGGATGCCCCCTGCGAACAGCAAGGTTCCACTGGCAACGAGCAACGGGATAATCATCATGGTCTGGATGCTCAAAGAGGGAGGATGGCCGTCTTTAGAGGATCGTCAGACCCGGTTCCAATGAGCTTTCTGCGGGGCTGAAAGGCTGAAAACGTATCACCGCCTCAAGCCTAAGAATGGCGACTACCCGTCGTTGAGCGTCACGATCACCCGGCCGCCTTCGACCCGGACGGGGTGGGTTATCAGGTTATCGTAAACCGGGGCTGCCAGTGCCTTGCCCGTGCGCACGTCAAAACGCCCGTTGTGCTTGGGGCATTCGATCACGTGGTCCATCACCAAACCGTCGCACAGATGGACCTGCTCGTGGGTGCACAGGCCATCGGTGCAGTAGACTTCATCGCCAAACATGCGGATCAGTACGTAAGTCCGGTCTTTGTGATCGAAGCGAAGCACGTCTTCTTCATCAATGTCTTCGAGGGCACAGGCATCAACATCAGCCATGGACAGCTTCTCCAGAATCTTGAAGGGGGGAAACGGGGGACAGCACGGGTGCGCCAGCGGTCGCGGGGAGCTCCTGCTGAATGAAATAAGACGGGTCTTCTAACTGCTTGAAAAACGCCGGAATGATGTCCTTCCACGCGGCGAACAGGCTCGGGGAGGGTTCGGGCAGGTCGTGCTTGATTGCCTCATGCAAAGCCGGCAGGGCGTAGAACGGGACCATCGGGAACATGTGATGTTCGATGTGGTAGTTCATGTTCATGTAGACGAAGCGCAGGACGGGGTTCATCAGCACGGTCCGCGAGTTCAGGCGGTGGTCAAGGACGTCTTCATCCAGACCTGCGTGCTGCGGCAAACCCATCAGCAAAAGCAGCCAAATCCCATAGGCGCGCGGCAGTCCGATGAGCAGCAGCGGCAGCCACGACCACGCGAGGATCGCCCAGGCAATCGTTACGCCGTACACCGCCATGTGCGCGCGTGCGGTCCAAATTGCCCGCGCCTGCTCGGGCTCTGGCACATACTGGCGCTCGTCGTCGGACAAGTGTCCCAGTGCATTTCGTGCGATGGCCAACAGGCTTTGCGGAAGCGCGAGAATACCAAAGACGTTTAGCGCCATGACGATCAGCTGTGGTGGACGCATGCCGCTGATTTCTGGGTCTTTGCCAACGATGATCGTGTCGGTGTGATGTCGTGCGTGGGACCAGCGCCAAACGACGGAATTGCGCACCATCATGAAGCTCGCAAGCTCATAGATCACAGCATTCATCCACCGGCTGCGAAACGCGGTGCCGTGTCCGCATTCGTGCCAGCGTGAGTCGGATCCAGTGCCATAAAGCACGCCATAGACCAGCAAAAACGGAACCGCCCACCACGTTCCCCAGAACGCAATCGCGCCTGCGCCTGTGGCAAGGATCAAGGCCAGCCAAAGGCCGATGTTCCGCAGCGCCGGGCCGTCGCTGCGTTTCATCAGTGACTTGATGAGCTTGCGATCGATTGGCGTCTTGTACCATTCAGCGCTGGCCAGTCCGGCTTCTTCAGCGCGGACGGTTTCCGGGCCGGTCAGGCTGTAGTCACGACCGCCTTTGATTGTGATCAGGCTCAGAACTCCCATGGGCCTGCTTTACTCCCTACTCATTGCTTCAAACCGTTCGATTTCCTCGTCAGGTACTGAAACAAGCTCGCTGGCCGCCGGAAAGGAACCATTTGTCACGTCTCGCGAAAACTCGGCAAAGGCGGCAGTGCGCTCCTCATGCAGCGCGGCAAAGTGAGCCTGAAAGTTGCGGTATTGGCGCGCGTGGCGGGGGACGTGTCCGGTGGTTTCACCCAGAACATCGACGGCAAAAAGATACTGGATATCGCAGCCGCCGCCCGAGCCCATGGAAATCACACTTAGGGGCGTCGCAGCGCTGATGCGGGTGGCAATGGCCTCGGGCACCACTTCCATTTCCACGGCAAATGCCCCCGCCGCTTCGTAACGACGGACGTCCTGCAGAACGCGAAAGGCTTCCTCAGCGGTCTTTCCGATGGCGCGAAAGCCGGTCCACCGCGCCTTTTGCGGGATCAGGCCGACGTGCCCGATCACAGGAATGCCTTCCCGGCTCATGGCTTCGATCACGTCGAAATGTGCCGGGCAATAGATGCTATCTGCCCCAGCTTCCAGCGCATCAAAGGCTTCCCGCTTGGCTTGATCAGCGTTGACAGGACCGCCGTACTTGAGACCGAAGGTAAAGTGCGTGTTTGGTGCTGCTGCGCGATAAGCGGCGCGGTTCGCGAGGTTGCCGGAAACGATCATGTCAATGCCGGCTTCCTCTGCAGCGCGGGCATGCTCGACCGATGCCACGTTCAGCTCAGTAAGCTGCCGCGTCCCCTTGAGGGCGATGATATCTCGAACCTCAAGCTTCATGGCCCGGTTTCCGGGAAAAGGGCATGTCGGTGCCGCGCACGATCAACTCGGCTTTGATTTGTTGCTGCTGCGGTTCCTGAACGCCTGACAACATGGACAGCATCATCTGTCCCATTCGCATGCCCATGCCATCAAGATCCTGCCGGAAGGTGGTCAGGCCCGGGTCTACATAAGCCGCGAGGGGTGCGTCGTCTGAGCCGATGACGGCGATATCCTTGCCCGCATGGATGTTGAAACGGCGCAGCGCCTCAATCGCAGAGAGGGCAATCATATCGTTCGAGCAGTAGAGCGCCGAAGGCATGTGCCCCAGCGACAGCAACTCCCGCGCCGCATCGCCGCCGGTTTTGCGGGAGAGGTAGCATTCGACCTCAAGCGCCGGATCGTGGGGAATGCCGTAGTCGGCCAGTGCCTGCCGGTAGCCCTGCTGGGCGTGGTGGGAGTACGTGTAGCGCAGTGGCGTGACAAAATGCGCAATTCGAGTGTGGCCAAGCTGAATCAGCCGCTCGGTCGCGCGGTAGCCGATGTCGATGTGGTCAACGTCAACCCAACTGTGATCGTCGCGCTCGGTCCGGCCAACGGTGACAAAAGGGAAGTTGCGTTCTTGCAGGAAGCTGATCCGCTCATCTTCCGGGCGTGTTCGACCAAACAAGATCCCGTCACAACGGTTGCGTTCGACGGCGTTCTGAATGGTTTCGATTTCCTTTTCGTAGTCCCGCGCCATGACGACGTTAAGGTCATATCCCTGCGCCCGCAGCACCAACTCCACCCCATCGAGCAGCGACAGGAAAAAGGGATCGACAAACTTGGTCCACGGCTTGGAAACCATGAAGGTGATGCTCTGGGAGCGGTTGGAGCGCAGGTTCGATGCAGCGAAACTCGCGCGATAGCCCATTTCAACAGCCGTCTGCTCGACCCGCTCCCGCGTTGATGGATTAACGTCGTCGTAACCATTGAGGGCGCGACTGACGGTGGAAACTGACAGGCCAAGCGCAGAGGCGACTTCTCGAATTCCGATTTTTTTGATCGTCTGACTCACGCCGACACCTCTGCGATGATGAAGCCGCCCGGCGGCAGCATATCCTGCTCCATTGCCCCTGCCAGCAGGGGCCCGAGCGCCTCGATCTTAAGCGCTTGGGCAGAGGCCGCAAAGTTGAATGCGCAGCGCAGAGTCGAATTCTCATACTGCCGCTCGAAAACCAGCAGGTCGGGAGTCGCCTCCAGCACCTGAAAATCACCCCACAGCAGCGCCGGTTGTTCCCGACGCAAGGCAATGAGCGCGCGGCATCGGTGCAGGGCGGAGTCTTCATCCGCTTCCTGCCGCGATACGGCGAGGCTAGAGTGATTGCTCGCGGCGGGCAGCCAGGTGGTCTCACTGTCGGAAAAACCCAGCGATGGTCCGTCCGTCCAGGGGAAAGGCGTTCTGGCCCCGTCTCTGCCGCGGTCGTGGGGCCAAAAGCGGATGGCTTCGGGGTCTTGCAGGTCTTCCCGTGGGATGGCTGCGTGGGGGAGGCCCAGTTCTTCGCCCTGATACAGGATCACGGTGCCGCGCAGGCTCAACAGCAGCGCATGGAGCTGCGTGACCCGCTGACGATCACCCTCTGCATTCCAGCGCGAGGCAACCCGAACGACGTCGTGGTTGGACAGCGCCCACGTCGGCCAGCTTTCGTTTTCATTGGCCTGCGTCACGACCTTGGCAACGTGCGCGCCATCGAGATCCTTGCACAGCAGTTCAAAGCTATAGGCCGTGTGGAGGCGGCCAGGCTGGGTGTATTCAACCATGCGCTCGACCTGCCAGTCACAGGAGATTTCCGCCAACAGCAGTTTGTTCCCCGCTGCCTCTCGCATCGCTTCGAGATAGGGGAGGGTCTCCGGGCGGGAGCGATCGTAGAGCCGCTGTTGCAGATAATAAGGGTTAGCTGGCAGCGGATCGAGACCCGAGGGAGGATTGTCGCGCAGCGCCGGGTCGTGCGTATAGAAGTTCGCCACGTCGAGCCGCAAACCATCGACACCACGATCGAGCCAAAACTTCATGATGTCGATTATGGCGTCCTGTACCGCTGGGTTATGCAGGTTCAGGTCTGGCTGTTCGATTAGGAAATTGTGCAGGTAGTATTGCCGCCGTTGTGGCGACCACTCCCACGCGATGCCGCCAAAGCGGGCGAGCCAGTTGTTCGGCGGGCTGCCATCGGCCTGCGCGTCAGCCCAGACGTACCAGTCCGCAAAGGGGCCCTCTCGCCCGCTGCTGCTCTCCACGAACCAAGGGTGGTGATTAGAGCTATGCGAGTAGACCTGATCAATGACGACTTTCAGGTTCAGCGCGTGCGCGCCCGCGACCACGGCGTCAAAGTCTTCGAGCGTACCAAAACGGGGATCAACGCTGATGTAATCTGAGACGTCGTAACCTGAGTCATGCATGGGCGAGGGGAAAAACGGCGTAATCCAAATGGCATCAATGCCCAGCCTCGCAAGGTAAGGCAAACGGCGAAGCAGGCCGGGAAGATCCCCTTCGCCGTCGCCGTTACTGTCCTGAAAACTGCGAAGGTAAACTTCGTAGATACAGGCACCCCGCCACCACTCTTTAGAGGCCATTTCTGTTTCCACGCATGAACTCCCCATTCCAGATGCAATACAAAAACGTTTTGGATAATGGGTCAAGGATTCCCAAAAAGATCACGCAAAATATCTGATAAGCTGCGACATTCTATAGCTTTTCCCAAGAAAAATAGCGTTTTCTATTGACGGTTTCGGTTTTTTATGAGGATTTTTGAAGATGAAACCAAAAACGTTTTTGGTTTTATGATGCGAAATTCGCTGAAATCTTTGCGAATTCGTCTGTAACGGGTGAGAGAGGTTACAATGAAAAAGTTAATGATAGGCATGCTCGCTTCCGTGTCGAGCTTAGCCCTTACGGTTGCTCCAGCAGGCGCTCAAGAAGCGGGCTGGTGTTCCGACAAGACAATCCGAGTGTTCTCAGGCGGCCCTGCGGGTGGCGCTTTCAATTCGATCATCGACCGCGGGGCACTTCAAGCTGCGCAAGACACCGGTGCCAATGTCCAGCTGATCTATTCAGAGTGGGACTTTGACAAGATGGTCACGCAGTTGCGCGAAGCGATCAGCCAGCGTCCCGATGGGATCGCAATGATGGGCCACCCCGGCAATGACGCCATCATGCCTCTGGCAGCAGAGGCGGCCGAAGCCGGTATTCCGATCATGTACATGAACGTTGATGTTCCAGAAGTCCGTGCTGCCTTCGGCTCCGGCTACGTGGGCGCAACGCTCTATGCACAGGGCCGCAACTTGGGTGAAGAGACCCTGCGTCTGGCCGGTGACCGTCTTCAGGCCGGTGACAAGGCAATCGTCATGAGCCGCTGGGAAAGTGAAACCCGGGCGCAGCGCGAACTGGGTCTTGTCCATGTTTTAGAAGAAGCCGGTATGGAAGTCATTAAGTTGCAAGAAGCTGAAGGCGCGTCTGCCGACCAGATGCTGCAACTGCCAGTGCTGACGTCGACGGTGCTCTCCAACCCCGAGACAAAGCTGATTGGCTACCCCGGTGGTCCATGGCTGGCGACTGCGCCGGTGTTCATGGATGCCATCGGCAAGGGTCCAGACGACATCATCGGCGTTGGCTTTGACCTTGGTCAGGGCGTGATGCGGGCGCTTGAAGGCGGCTACGCTCTGGTGACCGCGGATCAGCAGCCGTACCAGCAAGGCTACTTGCCGGTGCTCTCGCTGTGCCAGCAGCTGGTCTACAACCTCGGTCCAATGGTTGTGGACACGGGTGCAGGCTTCGTGACGCAAGACAATTACCAGAGCGTGATTGAGCTTGCCGAGCAGGGCATTCGCTAATTCTTCTCCTGACCGTCCTGCGGTCTAAATGAAGGGGCGGCTCCAATGGAGCCGTCCTACCTCCCAAGCCGGGCCCTCTTCGTGAGGGCCCCTTCAAGAGACCCGTGTCTATGGCAGCGCCTTCGTCCTCTGAGCCGATCGTCGAACTCCGCAACATCGTAAAAAGGTTCGGGAGCGTTGAAGCGCTTTCGGGGGTCTCCATGACGGTTCGGCGAGGGGAAGTGCTCGGTCTGCTGGGCGACAATGGAGCGGGCAAGTCTACGCTCATCAAGACCCTGGCCGGCGTGCACGATCCCGACGAGGGCGAGATCGTGGTGAAGGGGGAACCGCGAAAGCCCTGGACCCCGCTCGCGGCCCGTCAGGCTGGCATCGAGACGGTGTTTCAAGACCGCGCTCTTGCCCCGCAGCATTCCATTGTGAAGAACATCTTTATGGGCCGTGAGATTTGTAATCCTCTGGGCCTGATCCGTGGGCAGAAGCAAGTTGAAGAAGCAAACCGCTTGATGCGGGAAATCGGCTTCACGTCCAAAGTCTTCAATCCCGAAAGCACCGTGGGTCACTTGTCGGGCGGTGAGCGGCAGGGCGTGGCAATTGCACGCGCGCTCTATAATGAAGCGGACGTGATTGTGCTGGATGAACCGACAACCGCGCTGTCACTTACGGAGACGCAAAAGGTCTTTCGCTTCGTCGAGGCGGTGCGCGAGTCCGGGCGGACCGTCGTCTTTATCGGGCACAACATTTACCACGTGTGGGATATCGCAGATCGGTTCTTTGTCATCGATCGCGGCCGAGAGGCCTTCGAAGGGGAGAAGGCGGCCTTCAGAGGCGCGGATCATCTGATCGAATTGATGCACCAGTTGGCCGAGACGGGTCAGGCGGACACGTCCACATTGCAGCTTCAAAGCAAAGCCCTATAGGGAAGGGAACCAGACCATGGCTCAAGACAGCAGCGGCCCTGACCAGACCCCAGCTCCAGAAGCCGAGGAAGCGCCAAACCAGTCGGCGCTGTCCACGTGGCTTCGCTTTTATCGCCAGAACGGAAGGGCGCTGAATGCTTTCATCACCTTTGTTCTGGTTTGGGGCGTTTGTGCGGCCAACAATCCGGCCTTGTTCTTCAATCCGATCTTTTACAACTCATTCTTGTTCTCCGTGCCAGCCACGATTTTTCTCACAACGTCACTGGTGTTCGTGATTGTATCGGGCGAACTGGATCTGGCCTTTCCCTCGGTGGTGGGCGCGGCCGGCGGGGTCTTTATGTATCTGGTTGTGCTCGACGTTCCGGTCGTGCTGTCCATGCTGCTGACCATGAGCTTTGGGGCCATGATCGGGCTCTGCATCGGGGCGATCGTTGTCTACGGAAAGATCTCCTCTCTGGTTGCTACCCTGGGCCTGAACTTCTTCATTCTCGGCATCGTCAACCTTCTGGCACAGGGAAGGACGATCTCCTCTCCCGATGCCATCAATACCTTTGGCTACGAACTCTTTGTCGGGAAGTGGAAGTTCTTTGGCTCGAACTTGCAGGTGCCCAGTCATTTTCTGTGGTCGCTGGCGTGGGTTGGCTTCTGCTACGTGCTGTTTAATTACCACCGCTTTGGCATTCGCGTGCAAATGGTTGGCGATAATGCCGACAGTGCTCGGCAAATGGGCATCAATGCGGAGCGGATCCGGGTTGGTGTGTTCATCTTCTCCGGCTTGGCAGCGGCGATCACGGGGGCGTTGCTGGTGCAGATGGCAAACATGGTGTGGTTTCCGACCTCGGGTAAAGCCTACCTGCTGATCGCCTTGGCTGCTCTGTTTGTCGGTGGGACGCCCACGTGGGGTGGAGTGGGGTCGATCATCGGGGCCTTCTTTGGCGCACTGACGATCACACTGATCCCTTCAGGTGCTGTGGGGGCAGGCTTTGCGGGCTATTGGACCGACTTTATCTTTGGCTTTGTCATCATCTTGACCATGATCGCGCACCGCTTCTCAGGCGCGCGCGTGCGCTGATGCGGCGGGCCCTGGTCACGGGTGCAGCGGGCGGCATTGGGTCCGCGATCGCGGACCGCCTTGCCAGAGACGGATATTGGCTGGCCCTGCTGGACGTTGAAGCTCCCCACCTGCCACCCTCAGCC
>CBFHUI010000065.1:0-15452 GCA_965658725.1 Alphaproteobacteria bacterium
AATGCCAGCACCTTGCATGGCCCGCCGGGCGCGCCGCATTGGGCTTTACCGCCAGTAGAAATGCAGTGGGCAGGGCGCTCGTCGGCTGAGATTTGCGCGCAGATCAAAGACCCCGCGCGCAACGGCGGACGGACGTTGGAGCAAGTCGCGGATCACGTCGGCCACGATGCTTTGGTCGCGTGGGGATGGGCGCCGGGGCCAGGGCGGGAGCCTGCGCCTTTTTCTGCCGCTGAGATGCTGGGCTTTATTCTGGCGTGGGACGCGTTGGGCGCGCCTTGCCCGCCCGAGGATTAGTCAAAAATACTCAGATCGAGCGCCAGACCGGTCCCCAGCCAGATGCCGTGGTCGCGGTGATCGCTGAGGTCGTCGCCGGTTTCCGGGTGCGCAAAAACGATCAGCCCCTGCCGGTTCAGCGCCAGCCATGGCAATAGCTCGGCAAACTGCGCGACACTCGCGGCAAGCTGGCAGGAAAACATCGGATGCGGCCCCACTGGCCGCTCATGCACCCGCCCCATAACCACGCCAAACCGATCCCGCGCCTGCTCACACAAGGACCGGGCAAGCTCGACCGTATCGGCGTCGAAGTAGACATGGGCGTGGTAGCCGGTGATCGCAGAAACAGGTGCGTCGGTAGAGGCTTGAGTCATGGGCGTTCGGAGATCCGTTCTCTATGAGGGTTAGAGGTCCAGCACCAAACGCCCACCGGGCTCCGTCGCGCGGGATTGGCAGGTGATGATTTGATCGGCGCGCTGGGCCTTGGAGAGAACAAAGTCGCGATGCTCAACCTCCCCGTCAACCAGCCCGCACTTGCACACGCCGCAAATCCCATCCGAACATTTGATATCGATCTTGAAGCCTGCGTCTTGCAAGACGTCCGCTGCGGATTTGTCTTCTGGAACCTCCAGCGTTCGGCCATCGCGGGCGAGGTGGATGGTAAAGGGGTGGTTTTCGTAGTCCGGGGCTTCGGGAACCGCGAAATACTCCAGATGCCGCGCCTCCTCCGGGAAAGCGCTGGCGGCGTCCATGACCGATTGCATGTAGAGATCGGGCCCGCAGGTGTAGACGTGATCGCCTTCGCCGTATTGGCTCAGTAGGTCCGCAAGATCGGCGCGCGTTCCTTCCTCGGAGCAATGGATGAAGACCCGATCCTTCCACGGTACCTGTGAGAGTTCATCGAGGAAGCCTGCGCCTGCGCGCTTCGAGAAGCTGTAGTGCAGGGCGAAATCAGCGTCCTTGGCGTGCAGTTCATGCGCCATGGCAATCATGGGCGTAACCCCGATACCGCCCCCCATCAGCCAGTGCTTGCCGTTGGTTTGGGCGAGCGGGAAGTGGTTGATCGGCTTGGAGATGAAGATCTTCCGCCCTTGACTGAAAATCCGGTGTAGCAGGATCGACCCTCCCTTGCCGCCGTCTTCGCGCAGCACGCCAATGACGTATTTTGAGCGGTCAGCGGGGTCGCCGGCGAGGGAGTATTGACGCAAGAACTCCGGCGCGACGACGATGTCAATGTGCGCGCCGGCAGTCCACGCAGGAAGCGGCTTGCCGCTGGGGTCTGATAGCTCATAGAGCGTGAGGCCGGGGGCCATTTCTTCCACGCGGCTGATGGTAACGGGCAGGACCGGCGCGTCGCCGTCGATGCGGTATTCGTGCGCCAGACCGTCGGTCTCGCCTTTGGCCAGCCGGGCTTTATAGGCTTCGGCTGTGATCATGGCCTGATAGGCTTCGATGCCTTTCTCGCGGTCCATCGGGAAGGGGTAGGGCCACGGGGGCGGGGCGAGGTTGGCGGGGTAGACGGCGAGGGTCTGGTCCTCGTACTTCAAGTCCAGATCGGTTTGCAGGTCACGGGCGTTGACCTCGGCTTGGGCCGCACGGAAGCCGCCGTCCTCGCCCATTTCCAGATCCCACCACCACTTTTTTACAGGGTTGAGCCCCCCGTTGCCCGCCATGTCGTCGAGCTTGGCGAGCACGGGCGCGGCTGCGGGGACGTTCATCGCAGCCCAGCGGAAGGGCGCTTCGGTGAACAGGCCTTCGAGGTTCCAAGGACAGGTCTTCATGCACCGCCCGCACATGGCCCCGCCCGGAACGGTGATCCGGTAGGTCGTGCAGCGCTGGCTGTCGGATTTCCAGATCTCGTAGCCGTTGAACATGAGCTTCGGCCCGGCTGTGATCGCGCCGCTTGGGCATTCACGGGCGCACTTGTTGCAGCTCTCGCAAAAGTTCTGCAGGCCAAAGTCGATGGGGCGATCGTGGGCGAGGGGTAGGTTGGTTGTCACCACCCCTGACTTCAGACGGGGACCAAGGAAGGGGTTGAGGATGACTTCCCCGATCCGGCTGACTTCACCCAGCCCTGAGAGCAGCAGCAGCGGGGGTTGCAGCACTTCACCATCAAGCACCGTGTGCGCCCGCGCGCCGTAACCCAGCGAGCGGATGTGCTGCGCCAGCACCCCGCCGATCAGCGAAAAGCGCAAGTAGGCCCGCATCGACTGCGCGCCGGAAATCCAGTCATCGCCCGAGGCGCCATCCATGGTCTCAAAGCCCTGGTCGATGATGATGGAGATTGCCTCGGAGTGATACGGGGTGATCTCGTCGCCGCGGGCGTCGTGGCTGTAGTAGCTCCAGTCCGGGCAGCGTGACAGGCCGACCGCGTCTGCGCCGAGCCAATAGGCTGCGGCCTTCACGCGGGCAGCGTTTTCCTGCGGGCTGCTGGTGTCAGCGGCGGGGGTTGCGGCGGGTTCGCCATTCTGGATCAGGACCAAAGCACCGAGCGCACGGCGCTGGGCGTAGGACACAGGCGCGCGGGTGATATAGCGGCCATTCTTGGCGCCTTCCTGCACGGTCTTGCCCAAGTCGCCAAAGATCGAGCGCGCAAACATGTCGGTGCGCTTGGGTACGCGCGCCACGCGGTCTTCGTCGATAAAAGTTGTGGGGTCGTCCACGCGCTTCAGCGTTTCAAAGGGGTGCTCGCTGGCAACGAAGTCGCGGCGGGCAAAGGCGGTCTTAGGGGCGCTGCGCCGGGGCCAGTTCTGGTCTGGATCAAGCGGCTGATCGGTCTCAAAGGCAAAGTCGGTCGTGACCACGGCAAGCCCAAAGCCGCTTGGCACCAAGGGGTTGATGATGTCTGCGCCTTCAACAACCGCCAACCCCGCGCGTACAGCCAGTCGGCGCAGGTCGATGTCGGACGTGGCTTCGGAGTGGCTGCGCGCCTGATAGCCCAGGGAGCGCAGGTAGTTCGCCATCACCGCCGCACCTTCGTTGGCGCGGAGGGCAGAGCGCTGGGCCTGCGCGTTCTCAATCCATCGCGCGCCGGGTTCGTCTGCGCGCGGCGGACGGGGGTGGGCGAAGAGGAAGACCAGCGCGTGGGTGTGCCCATCGATGCCCGTCTCTGTCGCACTCATGCTGTCGCGAAGGTCGGCCATGATGGCATCGATCCCGGCGGCAAGGGTCTTGGTCTGCTCGGTCCGCAAGCGATGGGCGAGGCGGTCGATGTCGGGGTTTCGGAAAGGCTCTGGCAGCAGGTCGCTCGCCTCCAGCCGAGTGGTTCCCATCAACGAGGCGTCGCCGAAGTAGCCAAAAGCCTTGAGGTGGTTGGCACGCTCGCGCACGTCATCGGGGCAGACGGCCTTGACCGGGTTCACGTTGCCGATCCGTACAGCGTCGAGCATGCCCATATACTCGCCCATGGCGTTGATCAGCGAGGCGGGATCCTCTGGCCGTTCAAACCCCAGCCGCTGGGGTGGCGCAAGGGCGTCCAGTCCAACCGGCTCAGCGCTGCGCTTGAGTTTCTCGACGGGAAAAAAGCCGAGGTGAACAGGTCGGTTCTTGGTCGAGGTCCAGCGCAAGCCCATAACAATCTCAAGTTTGTTGACGTGTTACGTATTTCGCAACACGCTTAGCACGAAATAGTCTGGAAAATAAAGGTACTGGATGCCGCTCTGTGCGTTTCGGCCTTTTCGAGAGGAGCCGAATTGGTCCACTATAGGCTCAATAAGGCAACGCGCGTCAGGGGGAGAAAACCGCATGCGGCAGGTCCAGCACTTCATCAACGGTCAACACGTCGCCGGCAGCGGCGCACGCAAGGGCGACATCTACAATCCCAACACGGGGCAAATTCAGGCGCAGGTTGATTTTGCCGATGATGCCATCATGCAGCAGGCGATCGATGCCGCTGCTGCGGCGCAACCCGCTTGGGCGGCAACCAATCCGCAGCGCCGGGCTCGTGTCATGTTCAAGCTCAAGCAGCTGGTCGAAGACAACGCCGAGGAGTTGGCCCACTTGCTTTCCTCGGAGCATGGCAAGGTCGTTGCTGACAGCCATGGGGACATTCAGCGTGGGCTGGAAGTGGTCGAATTCGCGTGCGGTATTCCGCATTTGTCGAAGGGCGAGTACACCAATGCTGCTGGTCCGGGGATCGATGTCTACTCGATGCGCCAACCGCTGGGTGTAACGGCGGGGATTACGCCGTTCAACTTTCCGGCCATGATCCCGATGTGGATGTTCTCGCTGTCCATCGCCATGGGCAACACCTTCATTCTCAAGCCCTCTGAAAAAGACCCGTCTGTCCCCGTTCGCTTGGCGGAGCTGTTCATGGAAGCGGGTGGGCCTGCGGGTGTGTTGAACGTCGTGCATGGTGACAAGCAGGCCGTTGACGGCATCCTCGCTGCGCCGGAAATCCGGGCTGTGTCCTTTGTCGGCTCGTCAGATATCGCGCACTACGTTTACATGAATGGCACCGCCAACGGGAAGCGGATGCAGTGCATGGGCGGGGCCAAGAACCACGGCATCATCATGCCTGACGCCAACATGGAGCAGGCGGTCAAGGATATCGTGGGCGCGGCTTACGGCTCTGCGGGCGAACGCTGCATGGCGCTGCCGGTTGCTGTCGCCGTCGGACAGAAGACTGGTGATGAGTTCGTCGAGCGGATGACCGATGCAGCGCGTGCGCTGAAGGTTGGCGTTTCGACCGATCCCGAGGCGCACTATGGCCCTGTGGTCTCCGAGGTTCACAAGAACAAGGTCGAAGGCATGATCCAGCTGGGTATCGACGAGGGCGCTGATCTGGTGCTCGATGGCCGTGGTTTGAAGCTGCAGGGCAATGAGGACGGCTACTTCATCGGCCCGAGCCTGTTCGACAACGTCAAGCCGGGGATGAAGACCTACCACGAAGAAATCTTCGGTCCCGTGCTGCAAGTGATGCGGGTGAACTCGCTTGAAGAAGCGGTTCAACTGCCCAGCCAGCACCAGTACGGCAACGGCGTTGCGATTTTCACCCAGAACGGGCAGGCCGCGCGCGAGTTTGCGGCGCAGGTCAATGTCGGCATGGTCGGTATCAACGTGCCGATCCCCGTGCCAGTGTCTTACCACTCCTTTGGCGGCTGGAAGCGTTCGGGCTTTGGCGACCACAACCAGTACGGCATGGAAGGCGTAAGGTTCTGGAGCCAGGTTAAGACCGTGACTCAGCGTTGGCCGGGTTCGGAAAACATCGGCGATCAAGCCTTTATCATTCCGACCATGTCCTAAATCCGCACCCTCAGTCGGTCGCTTCGGTGCGGCTGAAAGGGGGGGAAGGAAGGCAGCGGTATAGAGCCATTGAGGGAGGCGGAACTGTGAGCACTGTCGCGTTTATCGGTCTGGGCAACATGGGCTCGGGCATGTGCGCCAACCTGTGCCGGGCCGGGATCGAGGTCCGGGCCTTTGACCTCTCGCGCGCGGCGATGGATCGGGCGGCGGAGGCGGGCGCGCAATTGGCGGAGAGCGCTGACGCGGCAGCTGCGGGGGCGGAGATCGTTGTCACGATGTTGCCCGCTGGCACGCACGTTCTTGATGTCTACTTCGACACGGGCAAAGTGGCGCGGACGGCGGCGCCCGGCGCGTTGTTCATCGATTGCTCGACCATCGCTGTCGAAGACGCCCGCACCGCTCACGCTCGGGCGCGGGAGGCGGGCTTTGCACTGGTTGATGCGCCGGTTTCCGGCGGGGTTGCCGCGGCCGAAGCGGGTAGCCTGACCTTCATGGTCGGCGGTGAGGTGGCGGATTTCGAGCGCGCGCGACCCATCCTCGAAGCCATGGGAAAGAACATCTTTCACGCGGGCGGCGCAGGCAACGGGCAGGCGGCGAAGATCGCAAACAATATGCTGCTGGGCGTCTCCATGATCGCGACCTGCGAAGCCTTTAACCTTGCCGAGCGACTGGGGCTGGACGCGCAGACTTTCTTTGATATTTCAAGCAAAGCCTCGGGCCAATGCTGGTCTATGACGACCTACTGCCCTGCGCCCGGGCCGGTTCCAGCCGCGCCGTCGAACCGGGACTATCAACCGGGTTTTTCGGTTGCGATGATGCTCAAGGACCTCAAACTGGCCATGGGGGCCGCTGCAGGGGCCGGGGCGGATACCGACTTTGGCAAGGCAGCGGAGCAGGCTTATCAGGCGCTGGCCGATGCGGGTCACGGTGACCGGGATTTCTCCATTCCCATGCTGGGGCTGAAGGGCGAACTTTGATCCCATGAATGTACTGTGGATTATGGCCGATCAGCTGCGTTGGGATTACCTTTCCTGTGCCGGCCATCCGCATTTGCAAACCCCCAACATCGACCGGCTCGCAGCGCGCGGGGTCCGGTTTACCAACGCCTACTGTCAATCACCGCTCTGCGGGCCGAGCCGGATGAGCGCCTATACCGGGCGCTACGTGCGCTCGCATGGGTCAACTTACAACCGTGTGCCGCTGCGCGTCGGCGAAGTGACTCTTGGAGCACATCTGGAGGCGCTAGGGGTGGATCCCGTGCTTGTCGGTAAGACCCATATGGTGGCCGACCGGGACGGCATGGCGCGGTTGGGGATTGACCCGACTTCAGACGCCGGGATCCGTCTGGCGCAGTGCGGCTTTCGCCCCTTTGAGCGCGACGACGGCCTGCATCCTTACGGCACGCCTGGCCCGCAGCCCGCTTACAACGATTACTTGCGCGCCCAAGGCTATCATTCGGAGAACCCTTGGCAGGATTTTGCCAACGCGGCTTTGGATGCTGACGGGACGCTGCGCTCGGGCTGGTTGATGGAGAACGCTCATCTGCCCGCAAACATCGCCGAGGAGCACTCGGAGACGCCCTATATGATCCGCCGCGCGCAGGATTTCATGCGCGAGGCTGACCCTGCAACGCCGTGGTTGTGCCACCTCTCCCTGATCAAGCCGCACTGGCCCTACATGGCGCCTGCGCCCTATCACGCCATGTATGGGCCTGAACACGTCTTGCCGGTCAATCGGTCCGAGGCGCAGCTGAGGCCCGACGCGGCGCGGCACCCGGTCTATGCGGGCTTTGCTGAGGCTCAGATGTCTCGGGCGTTCTGGAGCGAGGCGGTGCGGGAGCGGGTGGTGCCAACCTACATGGGCCTGATCAAGCAGATCGACGACCACTTGGGCGCGCTGTTCGATTGGATGGAGCAAGAAGGGCGCATGGAGGACACCATGATCGTCTTCTGTGCGGATCACGGCGACTATCTGGGCGATCATTGGATGGGCGACAAGGAATTGTTCCACGATTGCTCGGCTAAGATCCCGTTGATCGTCTACGATCCGCGCGCGGAGGCTGACACGACCCGAGGCACGACTGACGACCGGCTGGTCGAAGCCATTGACCTGGCACCCACCTTTCACGCCTTTTTTGGCGGCGAGGCCTTGCCCCAGCACTTCGAGGGCCGCTCGCTGCTGCCCCTGCTGGAAGGAGCGACCAAGGTCGCGTGGCGGGAATTTGCGGTTTCCGAAATGGACTACGGCATGCGGGATGTCGCGCCGGCACTGGGGGTGGACGTGGATCAGGCGCGTCTGACCATGCTCTGCGATGGGCGATGGAAATACGTCTTTGCCCAGGGCTTTCGGCCCATGCTTTACGATCTGCAAGACGACCCCGATGAACTGATCGATCGGGGCGGGGACACGGCGCCCGAGATCGCTGCCGTGCTCGCGCGCTTCTCTCAGGCGCATCAGGATTGGGCGAGCTCCTACACCCGCACGACCTACACCCGGGCGCAGACCATCGCACGCAGTGAGGAGCAGAATGCGCGCGTGCTGATCGGGTACTGGGATGAAGCCGACTTTGAAGCCATCCATGGCCGTCGCCACGGCCCGCAGGACAGCCGTTACGCGCCAGAGAAAAAAACTTGAACCATGGTTTCGGCCTGCTCCAGTCCGGTTTGGGAGCCGGGCCGCTCTGGTCACTCGGACTAACCGCCCGCGATTAGTCCAAAGAACCGCATTGCGCACGGGCGCGGGCTTTGTCAGTCTGCACACAACAGAGGAAAAGGGAGCAGCATACGATGCTGATGGAATTGTCGGATAAGGCCAAGGACCTCCGCGAGCGCCTACAGGCTTTCATGGAAGAAGTGATTTACCCCGCTGAGAGCGTGTTTCACGAACAGCACGCGGCGCAGTCGGATCGCTGGATCACGCCGCCGATCATGGAAGACCTCAAGCGTCAGGCGCGCGAGCGCGGCTTGTGGAACTTGTGGCTGCCCGAAAGTGAGTTCGGAGCGGGTCTGACAAACTTCGAATACGCGCACTTGTGCGAAGAAATGGGCCGATCGCACCTTGCGCCTGAAGCCTGCAACTGTTCGGCGCCGGACACGGGCAACATGGAAGTGCTGGTTCGTTACGGTACGCCCGAGCATCAGGAGCGCTGGCTCAAGCCCCTGCTGGCCGGTGAAATCCGCTCGGCCTTTGCCATGACGGAGCCGGACGTGGCCTCCTCGGATGCGACCAACATCCAGTCGGAAATCCGCCGTGAGGGCGATGAGTACGTCATCAACGGTCGCAAGTGGTGGACCTCGGGCGCGCCTGACCCGCGCTGCGCGGTCTTTATCTTCATGGGCAAAACTGACCCCGACGCAGAGCGCCACCAGCAGCAGTCCATGATCCTTGTCCCCCGCGACGCGCCGGGTGTGACGGTCAAGCGCGCGCTGCACGTCTTTGGCTACGATGACGCACCGCACGGGCATGCGGAAATGACCTTCGAGAACGTCCGCGTTCCGGCCTCGAACATTCTTCTGGGCGAGGGTCGCGGCTTTGAGATCGCGCAGGGCCGCCTCGGCCCCGGCCGGATCCACCACTGCATGCGCACCATCGGCCGCGCTGAGCGGGCCTTTGAGGACACGGTCGCGCGTGCCAAGCAGCGGGTGAACTTCGGCTCGGCCATCGCCGACAAGGGCTCCTTCCGCGAAAAGCTCGCAGAAATGCGCATCGACATCGACCAGTCGCGCCTGCTCACGCTGCATGCAGCGGCCAAGATGGACGCCGTGGGGAACAAAGCAGCGCGCAAAGAGATCGCTATGATCAAGGTTGCGGCACCGCGCATGGCTCAACGGGTCATGGACTTCGCCATCCAGGTCCATGGCGGGGGCGGTGTCAGCCAGGACTTCAACGTCGCAGAGGGCTACGCGCACCTGCGCACCCTGCGCCTCGCGGACGGCCCGGACGAAGTGCACCTTGAATCGATCGCCAAAATGGAACTGCGCAAGCAGGGTCGTTGAGCGATCTGAAACTGGAGAGATAAGGGGGCGCGTCGCTGACACGGTGGCGCGCCCTTCGCTTGTCCGCTGCGCGGCCTGCGCTGCGGTCACGCGCAAGCTCGCCGGCCCTGCCGGCGGTCGGCTGCCGCCTCCGACCATCCCTTGGCTCAGGGGCTGCGCCCCTCGGCCCGTCAAGGCCAAGCCTCCCGCTGGTCGGTGCTGCGCAGCCTTGACCGGCCTCACCCGCCGTTCGCCACGTGGCAGAGGTTCAGCCGAGCTGAACCTCATTTTTGATTTACAGTTCATGAGCGCAGGGGCCGAGAGCATTGTTTGCCCCTGCCGCTGGGCTTACACTCATCCCTGACTGGCGTTTGCTCGAGCGGTGCAGCGCGATGATCAAGACTGAGGAGAAGGCTGTGCAGCAAAGCTTGGCAATGAGGGTAGCGGGCGTGGTGGTCGCGTTTGCCATGGCCTGGTCAGGCGCGGTGTGGGCGCACGAAACTGACCTCAACGATCGCGTCACCTTTTTCGTGACCGCGGTGGAGCAAACACGGGTTGAGGGCGAGCCAGCTGTGGTTCTGAGCGCCGTGCTCGACAACGGCACGCGCAACCGGATCACCCTGCGCGGGCTGTCATCAACCGGCGGGGGGAAGACCGAGCTTTTGTCCATCAAGACGCGGAACGGTCTCGAAGCACTGTTCCCGCGGCGGACGCTGTCGTTGCGCAGTGGGCAGGGGGTGGAGATTGCGCGGCCTGATCTGCTGTTGGTCATCACCGACCTGACGACCTCTACGCAGTTCCGCAAGCCTTTCACACTCGATCTGACCTTCAACCGGGCCATTGGGGAGATGAGCTTGGATGTCTCCTTCCTCATCAACGAAGAGCTGGAGTACGGGCGCGGGGTGATCGATGTTGGTCCGCCGCCTGCGCTGGCTGGAGAGACGCCTGAAGTCGAATGGCTCACCACCGACGACCTCTAGGCTGCCAAGCTGGACGTGAAACCCGCTCGAGATCTTCTCGCTGATCCCCACAACAAGGTAAGCCGATGACCGCCCCGCGCCCCAAGGAGCCTTTGTCCCCGCTGATGCGCTATCTTGGCCAGCTCTGGCGTTGGTACGATGACCTGCTGTCGCTGGATCAACCCAAGCCCGAAGGGCCGACGCCGCAGCGGCTGTGGCCGCACTTGCGCTATGGATTGGGCCAGACGCGGATCATCGGGCCACTTTTGCCCTTAATATCCATTGTTTCAGCGGGCACGGCGGCGCTGATACCGCTTGCCGTTGGGGTGTCGATCGACACCTTTATCTTGCCCTCCGATGGTCAGACCGACTGGCCGATGTGGCTGTTTATCGTGGTGCTGGCTTTGGCCTTCGTGGTGCCGGTGGCGCTGGAAGTCGTGTTTCTCGCACTGATGATGCCGCTGTTCCACGCCAAGTTCGTCACGCTGATCAAGCGCCACACCCACAAGCATTTGCAGTCGCTCAGCTGGCGCTATTTCCAGAATGAGTTTGCCGGGCGGATCGGGACCAAGGTCAACGCCATCGGGCAGTCGACCCACGATCTGCTGCACGTCTATCTCGATCAGGTTTTCTTTGTCGCAACGCTGGTGCTGGTGTCGCTGGGGGTGCTGGCTTACGTCAACCTTTGGCTGGTCATCCCCATGCTGGCGTGGATGGCGCTGTTTGCGGGGAGTGTGGCGCTGCTCTATCCCATTGCTCAGCGGAAGAACAAGCGGGCTTTTGAGGCGGCTTCGACCATGAATGGGGCCATGGTGGACACCTACACCAACGCCCAGACCGTGCAGCTGTTCGCGCGCACGGACGTCGAGGACGAAGTGGTCATCGCCACCATGCGGGAGAACGCGCGGCTGCGGCAGGATGCGAACCTCTGGTTCTTCCTGATGGATTACGTGCTCATGGTGCTGAACTATCTGCTGATTGCCGTGCTGTTCGGGGTGTCCTTCCTGCTGTGGTCCCGGGGTTGGGCGAGCGCGGGTGCGGTGGCGGTGGCCTTGCCCATCGGGCTGCGCGTGACCGATACCGCGCACTGGGTGATGCGGATCACTGCGCAAATTGCCGAGGAATCTGGGACGCTGCAGGAAGCTTTGGACACAGTGGCCGTGGCCCCTGACATGGTCGATGTTCCGGACGCGCCGGACCTGGTTGTCAACGAAGGACGCATTCGCTTCGAAGGCGTCGGCTTTGCCTACGAGGGCAACTCTTCGATCATGGAGGGGCTGACGATGGAAATTCAGCCCGGCGAGAAAATCGCATTGGTCGGACCGAGCGGGGCGGGCAAGACCTCTCTAACCTCATTGCTGCTGCGTCTGTTTGATGTCGATGCAGGCCGGATCCTGATCGACGGCCAAGATATCGCGCGGGTGGATCGGAACTCCCTGCGCCAACAGATCGCCATGGTCACTCAGGATACATCGCTGCTGCACCGTTCCGTCGCAGACAACATTCGTTACGGCAAGGAAGGCGCAAGCTTTGCGGACGTCGAGGATGCCGCGCGACGAGCCGGGGCGCATGCCTTTATCCTCGACTTGCGCGACAATGAAGGCCGAGAAGGCTACGAGGCCCGCGTGGGGGAGCGCGGCGTGAAGCTATCAGGCGGGCAGCGGCAGCGGGTGGCGCTGGCGCGGGTGCTGCTCAAAGATGCGCCAATCGTGGTTTTTGACGAAGCGACTTCAGCCTTAGACAGCGAGACTGAAGCGCTGCTTCAGGAACAGTTGGAACTGGTGTCGCAAAGCAAGACTGTCGTCACCATCGCGCACCGTCTTTCAACCATCCAAAAGGCTGACCGGATCTTTGTCATGGATCAGGGCCGGATCGTGCAAGAGGGCACGCACGATGCGCTGCTGGCTGAGGGCGGACTGTACCGCGACCTCTGGTCCCGGCAAGCGGGCGGGTTTGACTGAGCGGTTCAAGTGGCGGGGCCGGTTAGTGGAGGATTTTCAGACGGGTGACGAGCCGTTCGATGGCCTTCTGCTGGTCCAGTGTCGGGCCATCGTGGGCGCGGGAGACGCGCTGGGCCATGGTGATGAACTGCTGGCGTTCGACGTTGACGAACTTGTGCTTGAGAATGTGCGAGACTTCTTCGAGGACGTGGCCCGGATGCGGGTTGGTGCTGACCACCTCAATGGCCTCATCAACAAGGTGTGCCGTGGCATCAGCGTGCAAGGACAGGGTCGAGGTCAGCTGGCGTTCGATGATCGAACGTTCGAGGATGCTGATCGGCCCGCGCACCTCCGCAACTGCGACCAGCAAGAGCGCGGCGGCCCCGTTAGGGGTGTCGATGAGTGCGGCTGACTGCTTCTGGAAGCGGTTCAGCCAGAGTGGGGTTGCCACCTGATAGAATACCAATCCGGCACTGGCAAAAACCAGGATCGCAAGGGCAAACCAAATCACGGCGCTGTTCCACTTTAGTGAGCTGAGGTCGCGTGAAATTAGTGGATTATTACGCGAAATTCAAATAATTTATGCGCGCTAAAAAGGGGTCTTCTCGGGGTGAAGAGCCCTGTTTCACACGCGTGAGTCGCTGGGATCAGTCGTCGTAATAGCGGTAGTGGCAAGCGTCGAGATAGGTTGCCGATACGTGTGCCGTATGGCCGTAGCTCAGATCAATCTTACACCAGTACGACTTGCCGTGGTTTGTGCTCTGACAGGTCCTGACATGAACGCGCTCTCCCTTGGAGAGCTTGGCAACGACCCGGTGCTGGGTCGATGGACCCGAGCGGGCGTTGAGCCATGACGTGCCCGATACACAAAGATCGGCGTGGACCTTTAGCAGGGTAGGAGCGGGGGCATGACTGTGACTGTGGTGGCTGTGACCATGGCTGTGGTGATGGCCGTGGCCCTTGCTGCCTTTCGGAGGCGTCAGTTTAAGGTGTAGGCCTGACTCTCCGGATGCGTTTGCCACAGCCAGCGCGCCAAAGAGAAGCTGCAGCGCCGTGATCCCGCTGGTGGATGAAGACTTGCTGCTGTGCGCAGAAGCGGTCGGCGCAGCGATGGCTGTCGCAAGGATCAGCAGCATGGGAAGCGCTAGGATGCGCCGGATAAACTGGTTCATGGTGTGTTGCCCTCAAGCAGTGCAAATCTGAGCAGTCGTGCGCCAAGGCAAGGTTTTGAAGTGACTCTGCTGGTCGGGCCTCGGAACACGGCATACAGGGTTATTCAAAGCCGCGCATAATGCTTCTTATTTTTAGAAAACCGATGCAAGAGCACGGCCTGAAATTGATCTGGAAAACGTCAAAAAAGGAAAAATTTTGGCAAAATGCGTTGTTCGGGCTGGAGTCTTGCACTGGATGGACCGGGCATTGTTGAGGCTTCAGGGCCTTGAAAGCGGTTGGATTCGGACGGAGAGATGGCCTTGAAATAAGGGCTGGAGCTTCGTCGCAGGCTCGCTAAGGTAAAGCCAAAGGGTGGCCGAAAGAGAGCCGCCGGGGAAAGGCTTGCTATAGGGGCTTAATGATGTTGCCGACACCAGCAAAACTCTTTGATCTAACCGGAAAAACCGCACTTGTGGCGGGTGCGAGCCGGGGCATCGGCAAGGCAGCCGCGGAGGTGCTGGCGGGCGCTGGCGCGCATGTGTACCTGATCGCGCGGACCGCTGATGACATCGAAGCCGTCGCCGAAGGCATCCGCGCCGGTGGCGGGTTGGCGGAGACGGCGGTGGTCGATGTTCTTGATCTGGAGCAGGTTGCCGAGCTGGCTGCGCGGGGGCCGTTCAACATTCTGTTCAACAACGCCGGAACGAACCGCCCTCAAACCTTTACCGAGGTCAGTGTCGAGAATTTCGACGCCATCTACTCGCTCAACGTCCGGTCAGCTTTTTTCATGGCGCAAATGGTGGTCAAGGGGCTGCTGGATGCTGGGCAAAGCGGGTCGATCATCAATGTTTCCAGCCAAATGGGCCACATTGGCGGCAAGAACCGGTCGGTTTACTGCGCCAGCAAGCACGCGATGGAAGGCTTCTCCAAAGCGATTGCGTTGGATGTTGCCGACAAGGGCATTCGCAGCAACACGATCTGCCCCACCTTCATCCGCACACCGCTGACTGAGCCTTACTTCAAAGATGCGGCCTTCATGGAGGACACGCTGAGCAAGTTGCCCATCGGTCGCTTGGGCGAGGTTGAGGACTTGCAAGGCGCTATCCTCTATCTCGCGTCAGATGCCTCATCTTTGGTGACAGGAACCGCGCTCAAAGTCGATGGCGGCTGGACGGCGCAATAGGCCTTTGCGCCGCAGGCACGGTCAGGGGTCTTGCAGGTCGGCGCTGAGGGGATAAGTAAGGGGCACTGGTTTAACCCCTTGGACAAGAGCGCAGCGCCATGCAGCCCATTACCTTTATTCTGATCTGGGTCATCGTCTGGTGGATGACGTGGTTTACCGTCCTCTCCCTTGGCCTGCGGCAGGGGGAGCGCGACGGGGAAAGCGGCGCGCCTGAGAACCCGCGCCTGCTGCGCAAGGCGATTTTCGTTACGCTGGGCAGTCTGCTTTTTACAATTGTCTTCGTCTGGCTTCTGAGCCTTTTCGGCCCGCAACTGCGCGCGCTGCTGGAGGGTTAGCCCGTCAGCTGACGCACCATGACCAGCGAGTCCCGGTAGTCCCAGTCTTCGGGCGCATAGACCCACGCGGGCAGGGGGCCACTGGTGTTTGATTGCTCGATAAAGCCAGCCCGGCGATACGCCGCAACCGCCCGGGCGTTCCGGGCTGAAGGGCGGATCAACAGGATCGTAAAGCCGTAACCGCGCAGGGTGTCGGCCATCGCCTCAATCGCCGCCCGGCCAATCCCCTGGCCCCACCATTGTCGATCACCGATCCAGATGTCGAGCTCTGCTAACCCGTCCGAGCGCGGGTCGGCAGGATCGCGTTCATCACTGAAATTTATCTGCCCGACGCCAAGTGTCGCAGGCTGTCCATTCGCATGGTTTGGGGCCTCTACTTCGATGATCCAACA
>CBFHUI010000066.1:0-15405 GCA_965658725.1 Alphaproteobacteria bacterium
TGGTCAGCGCTTCCTTGCGCACGCCCACGCCGGGCTTGAGCATCAGCGCGGCAAGCACGGAGCGTTCGCGCGGGGTCAGGTGGATGTCTTGACCCGAGCGATGGTCGAAGGCCCGGCGCTCGTCGTGGTCAAAGGTCAACCCGCCCAATGAAGTGCGCACGGGTGCTTTTTCTTTGGGGCGGCGCAGCAGCGCGCCCACCCGCGCGAGAAACTCTGGCGGATCAAAGGGTTTGACCAAATAGTCATCGGCCCCGCTTTCCAGCAGCCGCACGCGGTCCTCAAGGTCAGCCCGCGCGCTCACCACGAAAACGGGCACCTCGATCCCGGAGCTCTTGCAATAGTCGAGCAACCCCTTGCCCGAACCACCGGGTAAGTTCAGATCCAGCACAACCAAATTGAAGGTCTCGGAGTTGAGCATGGCAATGGCATCGTCAACCGTCGTAACGACGTCCGCGCTGTGATCGCGGGTCGCGAGCAAGTCCACCATTGCCGCGCTCACTTCGGCTGCATCTTCAACCAGCAGTATCCGCACGAGACTCTTTTTCCTTCTTTCGCAAGGATAATGAAAGGTTGCGCAGTTAGGTCAGAACCAGCGACGCTAAGCAAGGCCTCTGTGGGAGAGGGCTGTGGTCGCACAAATCTGGTTCTGGGAGGAACTCATGAAAAAATTCTTGATGGCTGCTGTTGCAGCCGTGTCCTTTGGTGCTGTTTCCGGCACCGCTTCTGCTGCTCCTTGTGACGGCGACGATATCACTTGGGTGATTCCGTTCTCCGAAGGTGGTGGTTCCGGCAAGTGGGCGCGCTTCTGGGCGCCGCTGGTTTCCGAGCAACTGGGTCAAAACGTCATCGTCGAGTACATGCCCGGCGCAGGCTCCACCCTGGGTGCCAACTTCTTCCAAAACGAAGTTGAAGGCGACGGCTGTACCATCTTTGGCTCGTCCGGCTCCACGCAGTTCCCGTACCTGCTCGGCGACGACCGCGTTGAGTACGAATACCGCGACTGGCAGGTGATGATCGCTACGCCAACCGGCGGTGTGGTCTACACCACCCCTGAGATCGCTGCTGGTGGTCTGGAGAACGCGTCCCTGAGCTACGGCTCGCAGGGTGCGACCTCGCTTGACCTCGTGCCGCTGCTGGCGTTCGAGCTTCTGGGTTACAACGTTGAGCCGATCTTTGGCCTCAAGGGCCGCTCTGCTGGCCGCGCTGCCTTCCTCGCAGGCGAGACGACCATCGACTATCAGACCTCCTCTGCTTACATCTCCAACATCGCTCCTGTTGTTGAAGCGGGCGAAGCGGTTGCACTGATGTCCTGGGGTGCGGTTGACGCCAACGGCGATATCGTCCGCGACCCAACCTTCCCTGACCTGCCACACTTCACCGAGGTTCTCGCTGAAGCCAACCCGGCAGCTCTGGACTCCGCAGCTTACTCCGCATGGAAAGCATTCTTCACCGCTGGCTTCGCCGCTCAGAAGATGGTCTTCCTGCCCGGTGACGCCTCTGCTGACGACGTAGAAGCCATCACCAACGCGTTCAAGGCTGCAACCATGGTTGACGGCTTCGGCGAAGCCTCCGCTAAGCGACTGGGCGTGTACCCACAGGGTATCGGCGCTGGCGCACAGATCCTGCTCGAAAAGGCTCTGGACGTTGACGAAACGTCTCTGGCCTTCGTTAAGGGCTGGCTCAAGGATGCTTACGGCGTAGAGCTCTAAGCCGATCATGATTGGGCTCGGAAGAGCCCTGAATGATGATTGACCGAAGGGGCTGAACCTCGCGCTCAGCCCCTTCTTTTGTTTGCAGCTTTCCGTTCACGCTGCACAATCGACCCGCTCGCCCCGCGTCGCCACACCAAAGGAAGCCACCCTTGGATATCCTGAACAGCCTCTTCTCCGCTTTCGCGCTGATCCTGCAGCCGGGCGTTCTGATGTATGTTTTCTTTGGCGTGCTGATGGGAATCGCGCTGGGGATTCTGCCCGGTTTGGGCGGGATTGCCGGCATGTCGATCCTGATTGTCGTTCTCACTCAGTTTCAGGCCGAACCGCTCGCCGGTATTGCCATGGCGATTGGCATGATCGCCGTGGTACCGACCTCTGACACTTTTGCCAGCGTTCTGCTCGGCATCCCCGGCTCCAGCGCCTCGCAGGCAACCGTGCTCGACGGCTTCCCGCTGGCCAAGCAGGGTAAAGCCGCTCAAGCACTGTCTTCGGCTTTTGTCAGTTCGCTGTTCGGCGGCATCCTCGGGGTGGTGGTCCTGACCGTCATCCTCGCCTTTGCCGCATCGATCATCACCTACATCCGAACCCCGGCGCAGTTCATGCTGGCGGTCTTTGGGATCGCGCTGGTGGGGATTCTGTCGGGACGCTCTCTGCTCAAAGGCTTTCTGGCCGCGGGGCTGGGGCTGTTTGTTGGGATGATGGGGTCAGGCTCGCTGGACGGCTTTGTCCGCTTTACCGGCAAGGAATACGACTGGTTGGTCGGCTTCAGCGACTGGACTGCACAATTCTTCCCCCATTCCCTGAGCGCAAAGTCGCCCAACGGCTTTATCGAGGAGTGGCAGAAGTACCTTCGCAGCGGGCTGGGTGTGGCCATGATCGGCCTGTCGATGTTCGCCGTGCCAGAGATCGTGGACCTGCTCCGGCAAAACCGCTCAATCGCCGGGGATGCCAAGCTGGGCTACGGCTGGCGTCAGGGCTTCATGGACTGGTGGAACAACAAGCTGATCAGCCTTTGGAATGCCTTTGTCGGGGTCCTGGTCGGGATCGTACCGGGTCTAGGTGGCTCGGTCGTGGATTGGATCGCATACGGCCAGACCAAGGCCATCGTTGCCGCGCGCGGCGGTGATGTAACGGGCTTTGGCAAGGGCGACATCCGAGGCGTGATCGGCCCGGAAAGCGCAAACAACGCCAAGGAAGGCGGCGGGCTGGTCCCAACACTGCTGCTCGGTCTGCCCGGTTCGGGGTCTATGGCGGTGTTCCTGGGCATCCTGTCGATCTTCTCGATCGAAGCCGGCCCGCCGATGTTCGACATGATCAAACCGCTGGATGAGTTCAACCTCCCCGGCTCGACCATCGTGGTAACGGGCATGGTGGTGACGTTCTTCATCGCCTGGACGCTCATGCTCGGCAACGTGATGGGCACAGCCCTTTGTTTCGGGATGAGCGCACCGATCGCGCGCCTGACCAAAATCCCCTTCCCCACGCTCGCGCCCTTCCTGATCGTCATCATCTTCTTCGCTGTGTTCAAGGTCAGCAAGTCAGCGTCGTTCTACTCCTTCCTGACCCTGCTCACGCTTGGCGGGCTGGGCGTGCTGCTGCGCCGGTTCAAGTGGTCGCGGCCTGCCTTCCTGATCGGCTTTGTGCTCGCAGCCCCCATGGAGACCAAGTTCAACTGGGCCACCCAGCGCATTGCACGCGGCAGCATGGAGACCATCGACTGGATCCTGATGAGCATCATCAGCGCGCTGATCGTGCTGGTCGTGGTTTACGGGGTCATCGTCAACCGCACGGAAAACCGCCTGCACCGCGAAAGCGGCCTGACCATCACGCGCACTTGGCGGGAAAAGCTGCCGATGATCGCGTTCTCCAGCGTGGTCGTGCTGGTCTTTGCCTACATGCTGTTCGGCCCGGTCACATGGGGCAAAAAGCTCTACTTCTTCGGCGCGAACATCAACGATGCGCAGATGCCGCATTTCCTCGGTATGGTGTTCTTCCCGCTTGCCGTGCTGGCCCTGCTGCGCCTGCTGTTCAACCGCAAAGAACAAGAGTTGCTCGAAGACGAAGAAGCCGACGCCCGGATGCTCGGCGCGACGGAGGGCCGGCGGAGCCTGCTGCTCGCCTTTGGTTGGATCGCCGGCTATGTCGCTGGCATTGCTCTGGTCGGCCATCTGATCGCAACTGCGCTGTTCACCACAGCGCTGCTGATGAGTTACAGTCCCCTCAAGTGGTGGTGGAACCTGGTGCTGGCAGCGGCGTCGGTCGCGCTGCTGATCTTCCTTGCCGATCTGGTGAACCCGAGCCTGACACTGGGCGGGGTCAAGCGCCTGTTCGGGGAGGTCGAACTGCTCGACCCCGTGCTGAAGTATCTCAAGAAGCCACAGATGTTCGGCGTGCCTTAGGCGCGCGTGGTCAAAGGAAAAGGCAATGAAGGACTTAAAAGGAATCCCGGCCCTGTTCATGCGGGGCGGCACCAGCTCTGGCCCCTATTGGAACGCCAAAGACCTGCCCGCTGACCCGGCCCGCCGCGACGCAATCCTGCTTGCCGCGCTGGGGACGACCGACGGTCTCACCGACGAAGTCGATAGCGCGCAATTGGGCGGTGTGGGCGGCGCAACGCCTGTGACGTCGAAGACGGCGGTGCTCTCGCGTTCTGCCGTCGACGGGGTGGACATCGACTACCTCTTTGCGCAAGTCGATCTGGAACGTCCCTTCGTGGACACCAACCCCAGCTGCGGCAACATCCTCTCCGCCGTGGGTCATGCGGCGCTGGAGATGGGGCTTGTGGAAGCGAGCGACCCGGTGACAACAATCTCGATCCGCAACACCAACACCAACGCACTGATGGAAGCCGTTCTACAGACCCCTAGCGGGCAATGGTCCTACATGGGCGACACTCGAATTGATGGGGTCGCGGGGTCCGCTGCGCCTGTGGTGATGAACTTCCTCGATGTTGTCGGCTCGAAGACGGGCAAGCTCTTCCCCACGGGCCAACGCAGTGAGGAGATCAACGGCCTCACCGTCACGCTGATTGATGTCGCCGTTCCCATGATTTGGTTCCGCGCGAGCGAGCTGGGCGTGAGCGGGGATGAGAGCAAGGAGGCGCTCGACGACCCCGACCTGCTCGCCCGCATGGAAGCGGCCCGGCTGATCGCGTCCGAGCGCATGGGCCTGGGCGATGCGCGTGGCAAAGTGGTGCCAAAGATGGGCATTGCGAGCGCGCCCCGGAACGGCGGGCACGTCACCAGCCGCTACTTTGTCCCCCAGAGCTGCCACCCCACCCACGCCGTCACCGGCTCGATCAACGTTGCGACGGCTGCGACCCAACCAGGCACCGTGGTTGCGGAAGTATCGACCGCCGCCGCGCTGAGCACGCAGACTTTTGTGCTCGAACACCCAAAGGGCCAGATCGAGGTGGAACTTGCCTACCGCGACGGGCCTGATGGGCCCGAGTTTGACAAGGCGGGGATCATGCGAACGGCGAAGAAAATCATGGCCGGGGAAATCTTTGTCCCCGCGGCCCTGCTAGACGACTGACGCCTTTCTCAAAAACGGCGGGGCGCAGGGTCAGGTCTTCTCCACCGGCATGCGCCCCAGCACAATCGGCAGGCCGATGTAGATCAGCACCACGCGCAGGGTGTTGTGGAAGGCGACGAAAGCCACGTCCAGCCCGAACAGCACCGACAGCACCGTGACCTCATAGAGCCCGCCGGGCACAAAGCCGATGTAAGCATCGAGCAACCGCATCCCCAGCGCCGCCGCCACGGCAACCGCAAAGCCTGCGTAAACGCTGAGCGTGACGATCGAGACCAGCAGGCCGTCGATCAAGTAGCTGACCACTTCCCGGAACGGCACCCGGCTCAAACGCGCGCCGATCTGCCCGCCGATGGTGATCTGTGCGAGCAGCACAAACTCATTCAGCCGCACCGTCTCCACCCACCCCAGCGCATTCAGCACCAGCGAGACCAACATGGGGCCAAGCAGGTGTGGCATGGGCATGCGAATCAGCAGCGCGAGGCCGTAGCTGCCAAAAGCCATGGCGACAAACTCAATGATCTTGCGCAGAGGCAAGTCCAGCAGGCCCGGCAAGTTCTGTTGCGCCTGATAGGACTGCTCAACCGCCGCCTGCCCCTCAACCAGCGCGAGGATCAGCGGCGTGCTGAGGAAGATAAAGGTGACGCGGACGAGGTGGGACAGAACCACGGCGTAGTCCTTTTCCACGTAGTCCCGCGCGATCACCGAGACCTCCGCCTGACCGCCCGGAATGGCACCCAGAAGGGCTTGCAGCCATGGCCGGCGACGGCCTTTCCAGAGCACCAGAAAGCCGACGGTGGTGGCGAGGCTGGTGGCGATGACGACAACCAGCGTGGTCAGCCACCACTCACGGATTGAGGCGAGAAACCCCGGCCCGATCGCCCCACCGACGATCACGCCCAGCCCTAGGATCACCGGGATGTGGAACCAGCGCGGCACGCCCAGCCAGGCCTGCGAGGGCTTGATGAGTGCGCCCAGCACCCACACACCGATCAGAGAGCCGAGCATATAGGGCACAGGCAAGCGGAACTGACTGAACACCCACCCACTGACCAACGCAAACAGCGCCGTCAGTGCGAGCTTGGCGCTGTCTTTGAAAAAGCTTGAAGCGGTCATGCCTGCTGCGTATCGAGCTTGCGCTTGGCGTCGCGGATCAGCGCGGCGGTCCGGTAGAACCCGTGCGCCATCTTGGAGTACGGCACCAGCAGGAACAGCGCCAGTACCGTCCCCAGATGCAAGGCCAGAAGCACCGCCAGCAATGGCGTCGACCCCAGCGCGTAAAGCAGCAGTCCGCTCAGCCCTACCGCACCGAGCAGCAACACAAAGCCCATTTCACCGCCCCAGACGCGGCCATCGCCCAGCGCCGGGTCGGCCTTGGTCTTCAGCCACGCCAACCCGAAAGCCCCCACCGTCATCAGCAGTCCCCCCGAAACCCCGAAAATCTTCGGTGGCGACCAAATCGGATAGGGTGCTGGCCAGTCAAAGAGATAGTGCAGAACCGTCCCACTACTGGTGGAAAGGAAGCACAGCAAAAACCCGTACATGGTCGCCTGATGCAGCCAGCGGCGCAGGTTGGAGTAGCGGTCCTCGTCCTCGAAGTTACAGCCCTCCCCGTGACCACCCCCGAGATTGCGCATGGTCGCAGCATCGTGGAAAGCGCGTCCGACCGCGCGCAGGCTCAGCCCGCCTCCCCCGCTCGCCACCCAGAACCGACGCACGCCGACGGCCATCGCGGCCAGAGGCAGCAGGAAAGCCGGGGTAAAAATCGATACCATGACCGTGTGCGACATGACCCGGTAAAAGCCCTGTCCGTCAGCATCCCCCATGCCGCCAACAAAGCGTGCAAGCGCGAAGAGCGCGGCGAAGGCCAAAACCACGACCACGGCAATCGCCGCCCCGCTGCGGTGAAACTGCTGACCCAAGGCGCGCGGAAAGGCGTAGTTTTCCCAGCTTTCCTGACGCACTTCGGCCAGCGCCTTGGGCAAGTTCAGCGCGAACTCGTGCGGCGGGGCGTATTGGCATGCGTAGAAACAGCCTCGGCAGTTGTGACACAGGTTGGCGAGTTGCGTGATGTCAGCCTCAGAGAAACTGCGCGCCGAGGTGATCGCCGGGAACACCGAGCAATAGCCCTCGCAGTAGCGGCAGGCGTTACAGATGTTGACCTGCCGCGCTGCTTCTTCGATCGCGCTGATGGGGCTTTCGCCGTGCGTATTGGCGCTGTTACTCATGCTGTTACCCTCGGACATAAGCCCCCGCCTCCACGCCTGCTTGACGGCCAAAGACCGTTCCGATTGTCATCCCGAACCCCGCCAGATAGCCCTGACCGAGGATGCTCCCCGCCATGATCTCACCGGCCGCCCACAGGTTCTCTGCCGGACCATTCTGCATTTGCACCCGCGCAGTCTCGTCCACTTTCAGCCCCAGATAGGTAAAGGTCACGCCGGGCCGCAGGGTGTAGCCATAGAAGGGCGGTTCGACGATGGGGCGCGCCCAGTTGGTCTTGGCCGGTTCGATCCCACGCGTGGCCAGACCGTCAAGCTCCATGGGCTTGAACCCACTGAGATCATTGGCACATGCGGCGTTAAACGCGCTGATCGACGCCAGACTTTCGTCAAGCGGCAAGCCCATTTGCTCGACCAGTCCTTCGAGCGTATCGCTGACCAGCGGCGGGTAGAGCGAGGGCATGAACAGGTTGAGACTGCGGCTATCGATGATGACAAAGCCCACCTGATCGGGCTGAGCTGCTACCAATCGCCCCCAGATCGCGTAGCGCTTGGGCCAGACATCTTCGCCTTCGTCGTAGAAGCGTTGGCCGTTCTTGTTCAGCACCACGGAAAACGGCACGCAGTCCAAGCGACTGGCGATGCCGCCATCGAACTTTGGCGCGCGGCCATCGATTGCAACGGCGTGGCACTGGGTCGGGTCGCCCACGGACTGCGCGCCTTGATCCAGCAAGTCGCGCAAGACGACGCCACGATTGTATTTGGTGCCCCGGATCAGAAAGTTCTGCGCGCCCGGCCCCCAAGCGCGTTCGAGCCAGTCTGTATCCCCCTGAAATCCGCCGGAAGCAGCGACAACTGCTTTGGGGAAGGCGCTGTGTTCTTGGCCGTGTTCGTCGGTGAAAACCACCCGCTCGACCCGCTCGCCCGTCACCGCCAGATGCGTGACCTCCGTCTCGTAGCGGACCTCGACCCCCAAGGCCTCAGCGCGCCGGTACAGCGCATTCACCAAGGCCTTTCCCCCACCGAGAAAGAATGCGTTGGTGCGAGACAGCGACAGCGTCCCACTGAGCGAGGGTTGAAAGCGGATGCCCTGCTCCTGCATCCACGGCAAGCATGCCTCCGACTCTCGGATCGCTTTGCGCGCCAACACCTCATCGGTCTGACCCTTGGTCACCTTCAGCAGGTCGTCGAAGTACTCGTCTTCGAGATAGGCATCCGTCAGCGGGTCCACCGGCCCCTGATGCATGCAGCGAAAGTTGCGCGTGTGGCGGGAATTGCCGCCGCGATAGGGTTTGGGCGCGCTTTCCAGCAGCAGGACAGAACACCCCGCCAGCGCCGCATTGATCGCAGCACACAGCGCTGCGTTTCCGCCGCCCAGCACCGCCACATCAACCTGCACGCCCCATCCTCCTCCGCCATGGTCTGCTTTCTGTTTAGGAGCGCAGGCTTTCAGTTTCCTTGCACTTCACCGGCACGAACCTCGGCTTTGAGGCGAGGTCTAGAGCGCGTCGATCAGCTCACGCACCAGCTCAGCGTAAGAGGCCCCATGCATATCGCGGTCGTTTCGCGCGCCCTGCACCATTTCGCGCGGCGCACTGAACTTGATCACGTTCAGCGTTGCGATGTCAAAGCGTTGGACCGCCGCAGTGTCAGCCTTGAGCGCGGCAGAGACCTGCGCCGTGCTCAAGCCATCGCAGACGGTTTCGAAAGCGCCCGCGTCCTTGCAAAAGATGTCGATGGTGATCCAGAACGGCCCGGCGTTCTTGGACCGGACATCCTCAACCAGCCCCCCCTGCGCGCCACTCACGCGCCAAGCTCCTGCACCGACAGATCAAAGGCGTCCATGGGGTCGCCAAGCTGCTGGACGTGGTGCAAGGCGAATTCGTGCAGCGCGCCGCGATCCATTTCCGGCGGGGAGAAGGGAAAGGCGAAGGTCGGCATGGGCTCTCGATCGGTCAGCGCCTGGTGCAGCAGGAACGGGTTGATCAGCTTGGCGATGTCGTTTGCGTCTTTCTGGCTGGGCGCGGTGATGATCGTCAGCACGCCCACCTCACCCGCGCTCACAGGCTGAGTCTCCAACCCGCCCAGCGTCGCGCTCGCACCGACGAGCCGGAATTCAAGGCTGTAATCCACCTCGATTCCCGCGCCGACCCGCGTCTGAAAGTCCGCCCGCAGCCGCTCGATCCACGCCTCGATGGATTGCACGTAGCGAGCATTGCGCACGAGCACGAGCGAGACGGTCTGAAATCCGCTCTGTCGCGCGCCCTCGAGCTTGACGGTATAGGTGTCACTGGGCACCCAGCGCGAGCCCGTGACACGCACGCTTTGCGCGTCCAAGGCGTCATAGTGTGCGTCGGTCACGTCCAGATGTCCGCCGGGTTCGTAGAGGATAAAGGGGTCCGTGTTCTCGTAGAGCATGTGGGCGGAAACGGTTTGTGGCGTGGTCTCTACCCCCTCACCCGCCGGTCGTACGGTAAAGCCTTCAGCATCGAAATCGATCAGGATGCCGCCTGTCGCCGGACTATCGGTCGCCAGCGCACCACACTCACCAATCTTCGCGCCGTGCCAGGCCCCGCCGGGGTGGCACCCACGGGCCAGCGGCAGCGCGGCGATGACGGCTGTGTCCGTCGCTCGCCCGGCAATAATGATGTCTGCGCCAGTCTCCAGCGCCGCAATAATCTGCTCCGCCCCCGCCAGCGCGACGATGTTGGTGCAGGTCTCGATTTCGGCGCCACCAACCTCTGGCGCGCCGGGCAAAGCAGTGATGGCCCCGCCCGCGAAAGCCTGCGCGACCGCGCCAGGATCCTGCGAGCTGCGCAGTGTCGCCACCCGCACCCGCTGACCGTCTTCAGCGGCGATTTCGGCGGTGATCTCGGCCAGCCAATCCACCATGGCGTCCGTGCCGCACGTTCCTGCAGACCCCACCAGCAGCGGGATCCCCAGTTTCGCCCGCGCCTGCATCAACTGCCGCCACTCGCGCTTGACCGAGGCGCGGGAATATTTGCAAGTGCCCGTACCGAGGTAGTGCGGGCCGCTGTCGGTCGAGCCGCCGTCGATAGCGATGATGTCGGGCTGCATCGACAGACCCCGTGCCAGCGCTGCAGGGTCAACACTGATCCCCAGCGCGCCGGAGGGAACCAGAACTCTAACCCTGTCTGATGCTGTCATGTCCCTCGACCTCCTGCCTGCTCGTTAGTCCTGCGTGACCTGACTGTCCCGCGCCTTCTTCCGCTCGCGACGGGCCAACCGGCCCTCGATCATCGGGTAGAGTAGCATAGCCGCAGCGATCAGCAGGAACACCAGCGTCATGGGCCGCTCCCAGATGAAGCTGAAACCAACGTAGTCCGGATCGGTCAGCGCACGGCCGAGGTTGTCTTCCATCCGAATGCCAAGGATGAAGCCGATGACGATCGGCGCGATCGGGAACTTCGCCAGCCGCAGCAGCGTCGTCACCACCCCGAGCACGATCATGGTGTACAGCTCCGTCGGGTTCTGGCTGACCAGATAAGCCCCTACCATGGAGAAGAACAGCACGAACGGGATCAGGAAAGTGCGTGGCACCGCCAGCAGTTTGGCGATGTACGGGATCAGCGGATAGTTGAGGATCAGCAGCACAACGTTGCCGAAGTACATCGAAATGATGATGCCCCAGAAGATGTCGGGGTTGTCGTTGATCAGCGCTGGACCGGGCTGCACGCCCAGCGAAATCAGCGCGACCAGCAGGATCGCCGTTGTGCCTGAACCGGGGATGCCCAGCGTGAGCATAGGCACGAAGGAGCCCGTCGAGGCTGCGTTGTTTGCCGTCTCCGGTGCCGTCAGACCGCGCAGCGAGCCCTTGCCGAACTCGTCCCGCTTGGCCTTGGGCGCGATGTTGCGCTCCATGGCATAGCCCATGAGGGAGGCAATGGTTGCCCCTGCGCCGGGCATGACGCCGATCAGGAAACCAAGGATCGACTGTCGCCCGATCACGGGCGCCATCTCGCGGGCTTCCTTGCCGTTGATCCGCATGTTGTTGATTTCCTTGCTCTCCCCGTCGCCCTTGTACTGACCACGCTTGGGGTCGAGGATGAGGAAGAAGGCTTCTGGCACGGCAAACAGACCCATGATCAGCGTGATCGAGGAAATACCGTCCTGCAGCGGCACGTAGCCAAAGGTAAACCGCGGCCGGTTGGCGAACTGGGAGCCTTCCCCGATGGAGGCGAGGATCATCCCAAAAATCACCATCAGCACGGCCTTGTAGGCCCGGCCCCGCTCGCCAAAGGCTGCAACGGCCGTCATGCCGACAATCATGACGGCGAGGTATTCTGGTGACTGGAACAGCAGCGCGACATCAGCCAGCGGCTTGGCCGCAAGCGTCAGCAGGATCGCGCCGACCGTCCCCCCGGCAAAGGACGAAATCGCCGCAATGGTCAGCGCTTTGCCCGCAAAGCCTTTGCGCGCCATGGGATAGCCGTCAAAGGAGGTCGCAACGGTAGACGCGACCCCCGGCGCGTTAATCAAGATCGACGATGTGGAGCCGCCAAAGACGGCACCATAATAGACCCCGGCGAGCATGATCATCGCCACCGAAGGATCGCCGATGCCAACGGCAACCGGGATCATGATGGCAATCACCTGCATCGGGCCAAGGCCCGGCACCATGCCAATAAACGAACCGATCAAGCAGCCCAGAACAACCAGAGCAATGGCTTGAAACGTGAATGCGGCGCTGAGGCCGGTGAGAATGCCTTCAAGCACGGGCCTAGCCTCCGATCAGGGTCATCAGCGCCTTTGGCAAAGGCGGGATGGTTCGGTCGAGAACGTAAGTGACAAGCAGCCAGATCGCCAAAGGCGCAACAAGGGACACGATCACCATCGCAATCCATCGGCGCTCGCCGAGAATGATGCTGCCGAAGAGCAGCAGCAAGAAGGTCGCTGGGATAAACCCGCCCGCGCGCAGGTAAGTCGAATAGACGATCATCAGTGCGATCATGGCGATCAGCTGCCCCCACTTGGCCTGGCCAAAGTTGGCAAAGCTCAAATCGGCCATCCGATCCTCATTGTCCTTAACCTGCTTGGGCTGCTTCTCCCGCGCTGCGCCTGTCGTCGGCGCGATGATCGTGACCAGCGAGGCCAGAATGCCCGCGACGCCAAGGATGCGCGGCAGCGTATCAACGCGCATGGGCTGGTTCTGGAAGAACGGTGGAATGGTCTTAGCCAGATCAAAGGCGAAGTAGGTGAACAGGCAGCACAGGATGAGCAGGATCACCCCAACAATGCGATCGGCGGACAGAAAGCGGGACATGGGCCTAACCAGTGTGGTGGTCGGTTCAGAAGAACGAGGCGAAACGGTAAACGCCGTGAAAGAGGGGCTGCGGGAGAAAAAGGGAGCTTTGGAAAAAGCCCCCTTCCCCGCCTTCAGGCACGACGTCGAACGCCCTGCCTGAAGTTCTGGAAGTCAGGGCTTAGAGGAAGCCCATGGAGGTCATCAGATCACCGATGATCTGTTCCTGGTTTTCCAGGAACGCCACGAAATCATCACCTGGGTTGTGGATTTCAACCCAGCCGTTGCGCGCACGAACCGCTTCCCACTCAGGGGTCGCGTACATGGCTGCAATCGCAGCACGGTAAGCATCAGCGGTTTCGTCCGGCAGACCCGGCGCCGCGAAGAAGCCACGCCAGTTCACGAAGTAAGCACCCGTAGCGCCAGCCTCGGAACAGGTTGGTACGTCCGGCGCGTCCGCAACACGGGCGTCGCTGGTGATGCAGAGGATGTCAACTTCGCCAGCCTTGGACTGAGCCAGAGCCTCGCCCAGACCGGTGGAGAGCACTTCGATCTCACCCGCAAGCAGAGCCGCCAGAGCAACACCGCCAGCATCAAACGGCAGGTAAGCAATCTGAGTAGCGTCAGCGCCCGCAGCGTTCATAACCATAGCGCCGATCAGGTGGTCCATACCGCCCGGCACAGAGCCGCCGCCCATGGCGATCGAGCTGCTGTCTTCGTTGTAGGCCGCAACCAGATCCGCGAGCGTGGTCGCAGAGCCCGGCGTCACAACCAGTGCGCCAAAGTCACCAATGGTGCCAGCGATCATGGTCAGGTCGGAGAAGTTGTAAGGGAATACACCCTGCAGCGAGCGAATCACGATTGGCGTGGAGTTCACCATCAGCGTGCCGTGCATGGAGTCAGCGTTCTCGATCAGGTGACCGATAGCGACACCGCCGCCACCGCCGGACATGTTCTCGTAGGACGCAGAGCCCACGATCCCAGCGCCGGTCAGGGCTTCACCGGTCCCGCGCGCGGTCCCGTCCCAGCCGCCGCCAGCGCCGCCTGGAATCAGAAAGTGGATCGAGTCCACCAGCTGCTCCGCCGAAGCGGCGGTGCTGGTGGCTGCGAGTGCTACTGCACCCAGAGCAAGTTTCTTCAGCATGAGTTTTCCTCCCGTTATGCTGATTTCAGGTTCTGGAGATCGCCCTTCACAGCGGCCCCCCCAGAGCTTTCCGCCACTGGCGGATCACGTTCTCCCGGCGCGCTTGGTCAAGGTAGACCAGCAGGCGCGTATCGACTTCCATCGGCTCAAGATAGCGACGGGTCAGGCCGTTTTCGGGAAAGAGAGTGGAGTTCCAGTCAACGTCTTCGTGCACGGCCGGAAAGCCCACGTCGTCGTTGAGGATGCGCTGGCCCTCGCGGCCCAGCAGGAAGTTCAAAAAGTCTTCGCCCGCACCGGGATTAACCGCGGCAAAGGGAACAAAGGCAACGCGGCTGACCACCAGCGTGTAATCCCGCGGCAGCACAACGCCCAGATCAGCAGCAGTCTGCGCCCGGCTCGCGGCGTAGGAGCCAAGCACGTTGTAGGCCAGCGCCAATTCACCCCGCGCCACGCGCTCGATCAGACCGCTTGACGAAGAAAACAGCTCGACCTGGTTGGCTCCCAGCGCTTGCACAAGGGTCCAGAAATCCCGGCTCTGGTCCGCGTCTCGCGCGGCAAGGAGCAGGCCTAGACCCGAGCGCTCGATGTCGTAAGTCCCAACCCGCTGAAACGCGCTGTCATCTTCGCGGCGCAGCCAGCTGAGCAGTTCTTCGCGCGTTCCCGGAACACGCACGCCTTCAAAGGCAGGACGATTGAACACCACCACAGCCGGTTCAACGGACACGGCATAGGCTTCATCGCGCCAGTACGACCACGCCGGCAGGCTGCTGATTGCATCCGGCGTAAAACGGCGGGCGTAGCCGTCGTGGACCAGCTTCATTTGCAGATCCATGGCAGAGGACCACACCAGATCGGCGGTAACGCTGCTTTCTTCAAGCACGCGCTGATAGAGATCCTGGCTGAGCAACTCGTGATAGACGATGGTCAAATCCGGGCGCTGGGCCTGATAGGCGCGCAGGACAGGTTCTACGGCGATGTAATCAGCGGTCGAGTAGATGGTGAGGGTTTGATCCCCGGCACCTGACAGCACAGTGGGTTCGGCAGCGATCCCTCGCGCACAGAACAGGCAAGCCAGTGCTGTCAGTAAGGCGAACCACCGCCTTTGTTTCCCCACTCCGCTTTCCTCCCAGAAGCGCCCCTGCGAGCAGACAAACTGCCCGAGATGCTGGAAAGCCTAGCGAAAGTAAGCTGTCGAAAACCTGACAAAAATCGGGCACCCTAGAGCCCATGAGAGCTTTACTGGTTGAGGATAACCCGGTTTTGGCCGGCGGCGTGGCGCGGGCCTTTGCGAAAGCGGGGCTGGCCCTGGAGCACGCAGGCGACCTTGCCGCTGCACGGGCTTTCCTACGCGACTTCACCGTGGATATCATTCTGCTCGATCTCACCTTGCCCGACGGAGATGGAATGACGCTGCTGGCCGAAATACGCAGCAGCGACGACCAGACGCCCGTGATCATCCTCACCGCCCGTGACGCTGTCCGCGACCGGGTCAGCGGCTTGGATCGGGGGGCGGATGACTATCTGACCAAGCCT
>CBFHUI010000067.1:0-15018 GCA_965658725.1 Alphaproteobacteria bacterium
TCATCGTCGGAGGCACATGCCGCGTGGCCCGGACGTTTTCGATGCCGTCCAAGTCTTCTTCCGCCGGCATCTTGTAGCCTTGCTCCACACCCAACCTTGCCGCCTGAAGCACCGCGTGAACCGCCAGATAGGGGTTCGCCGAGCCGTCTGCCATTCGGTGCTCCAGCCGGGCCGTGCGGGGCGAGGCTACTGTGGTCCGCACCGTCGTCATCCGGTGATCATCCGCCCAGTTGCACCAGTACCCGGCCATCGACGCCGGGGTCAGTCGGTCGTAGGAGTTGACGTTTGCCGCCAATACCCCGGCGAGGGACTCATGGTGGTGCATGAGTCCTGCGACGCAGCCCTTTGCCAGCTCGGACAATATCCCATCCGGCCCAATCACATTGCCCCCATCGCTGTCTTTGAAGCTGAAATTCACGTGAACCCCCGAGCCGCCACGTTCAGGGATTGGCTTGGGCAGGAAGGTGAGGATGAGATCCTTTTCAGCCGCCACTTCCCGCGCCATCACGCGCAACAAGAAGGCATCATCACAAGCCTTGATCGCCTCATCAAAACACAGCGTCAGCTCGAACTGCCCATTGTCGTACTCGCCGTTCATCGACTCAATCCGGATCCCGCACGCATACGCTCGGTTCCAGATCGCATCCATCAGCCCACGCGGGTCGTTCTGTGGCCCCGTCCCATAAACGAAAGCCCCCGGCGTCGCGTATGGACGGAAGGTGCCGTCCTCGCCGCGTTCGAAGACGTAAGCCTCCAGCTCGATCCCAATCATGGGCGTCAGACCCTGCGCCTGCCATTCGCCAACCGTCCGGCGCAGCTGCCCGCGTGCATCCAGACCAAAGGCCTCGCCGTGCACCATCAGATCCCCCAGCGCGACCTCAACGCCCTCCTGCCAACCCAGGCGTCGGTCGTCGTCGAGCACCAAATCCATGTCCGGCACGCCTTCAAACGTCCCCGTCCCGGGCATGACCAGCAGATCGCGGTCATAGGACACGGCAAAGGCCGCACGCGCAAAGCCTACGCTGCCCCCTTTACCGACGTGCGGCGCAACGTACTTGCCGCGAGGCAGATTGAGCAGGTCGCAGAACAGAGCCCGCGTTCGATTGATGGTCATGGTTTGCTTCTTCCCACTCTCGTCCAAGTCCCAAGCAGCCGTCCCAAAGCCGATAAAACGCCAGCACAACCGCTCTCACAAAAGGCCCAACGAGCCCCTTCTTTATCCCACTAACGCCGCACCCGCACCGGCAGGCTTTTGACCCCGCAGATGAAGTTTGATCGCGTCCACGTCGGCGCGCCCATCGCCTCGATCCCGGAGAGCCGTTCAACCAACTCCTCAAGGATCACCCGCACTTCCATCCGCGCTAACCACATCCCGAGGCATAAATGCACCCCACCCTGACCAAAGGCCAGATGCGGGTTTGGATCCCGGTCCAGCCGCACGCCGTAAGGGTCGTCAAATACAGCACTATCGCGGTTGCCGGAGATGAACCACAGAATCACCTTGTCCCCCTTGGCAATGGCCTTGCCGCCCAGTTCCGTGTCCTCGGTCGCCGTGCGCCGAAAGTGCATGGTCGGAGAAGCCAGCCGAATGAACTCATCGGCCGCGGTATTCCACACTGTCCCGCTCTTGAGTTGCACCAGTAAAGCCGGATCTTGGGTCAACTGATAGAGCGCCATGGCGATGGAATAGCGCGTGGTGTCATTGCCAGCAGCGACCAGCAAGCAGAAGAAGTTCTTGAAATCCTGCGCCTGCATGCCCCCGTCGCTGTCCTGAGCCGCCAGCACACGGGCAAGAATGCCGTCGGGATCCATCTCCTTTTCGCCGTCCATAACCGCTTGAGCATAGTCGTAGAGCTCGACCCCCGCCGGACTGCGGAAGGGCATGAACCGATAGGCGTCAGTATCGACCTTATCCACGATGGTATTGGTAAAGTCAGGGTCGGAGTTGCCGATCAGCGCGTCGCCTTTTTCGACCAGAAACGGGAGATCCACGTCTGGCAGCCCCAAGATCCGGCCCAGCATCATCATGGGCAGCGGCTTAGCCAAGGCTTCAATGGCGTCAAAGGTATCATGCGCCAGCGCGCGCTCGACAATGTCCGCAGCCAGCGTGCGGACCAGCGCTTCGTAGCCCGCGATCGCGGGCCGGGAAAAGGCAGGGTTGAGCAGGCGACGGGTCTGACGGTGTTCGGGCGGGTCTGTTTCCTGGAAAGTACGCCGCGCGAGGTACTCTTCGCGGCTCTGGTCCTCGATCCGGATCCCCTGCCCGCTGCTAAAGACAGCGTTATTGCCATTTGCCGCTGTGATATCCGCGTGCGCGGTGACGGACCAGAACCCTCGGCCACCATCGTGTTCAGGCGTCCAATGCACCGGGTCTTCCTTGCGCAGCCTCTCAAAGGTTCGGTGCGGCACACCGCCTGTAAAGCTGTCGTGGTCGCTCAGATCAAGATGCCCATCGTCGTGGGGTAATCCTTTGGGGGTTGGTGATGCGTCAGTCATGCTGCGCGTCCTCCCTGCTGCAAAAACTGTGTCATCCACCGGGCGAACACCGGCCCATCATTGCGCTGCTCCAGCGAGCGCTTGGTCGCCGCGTAGAGCGGCGCGCCGAGCAGGGCTTCGCAGTCATCCACCACCGCTTCCATGAAGCGTGGGCTGAACTCCGGGTGCATCTGTGTGGTGAGGATGTGGTCGCCGATAACAAAGGCGGCGTTTTCGCACCGCTCAGAGGTGCCGATCCGCTCTGCCTCCGGCGGCAACTCGGTCACTTGATCTTCGTGAAAGGCGTAAAAGTTGAGGTCAGCCAGCGGCGACAGGTAGTCCCGCGCGCCCTCAAACCGGGTGGTGTCGATGCCGACATTCCACCCGCTGGTCGCCCGCTCGACGCGCCCGCCAAGTGCCACCGCAATGGCTTGATGCCCAAAGCAAGCGCCGATCAGCGGCTTGCGCGCGGCGTGACAGGCGCGGATGAACTCATAGAGGGGATGCAGGAAGTCGTGCGCATCCAGCACGGAGAGCGGTGAGCCCGTTATCAGATAGGCGTCCTGCTCGTCGATATCCGCGGGCAACTCCCCGGCGATGGTCATGTACACCCGATAGCGAAAGCGCTGCTCCTGCTCGTCGAACAGGTCACGAAAGCGGTGCGCGTCGTCGGGAAAGTGGTCCCCGATCGTCTCTGTCTTGTCGTGGTTGACCTGCAACAGGCCCAGCCGAAGGCGTTCCATGGTTCGTTTCTCTCGCTCGTATTGGGTCGTCCCCGGTCGCCTGGTTGGGCAAAGGGAAAAGAGCGCGGGGCCCGAAGGCCCCGCACCGTTTGGTGGGGACCGGCTTAGTTGTTGATGATACCAGCCAGTTCCAGATCCTTGGCGGTATCAACCGTGATCCGCTCCATGGACTCTTCCATGCCCTGCCAGTACACAGCCGCGCCGGTTTCAACCATCAGCTGTTGTGCAGCCTCAGACATCATGGTCTCCATGCCGACTTTCGCGAGCGTGTCGATGACCTCCTGCGGGGTGCCTTTCTTGACGAACAGGCCGTTCCACAGCTCAAGATCATTGATCCCGGACTGCGCAGACAGAGTTTCAACACCAGGCAGTTTACCAATCGGCTCTTCCCCAATGTTCGCGAGGATGTTGATTTCATCCAAGCACGGCTCGATGAGCGCCAGCGTGGTGTTGATCACGTCAGCATCTCCCGCAGACAGCGTGTTGCAGTCCAGCATGTCGAAGGCCGAATCGTCTGCGAACTCAAAGCCCATCATCTTGGCAGCCGCGAAGGTCGCCTTGCTTGGGGTCAGGCCAGCACCAAAGTGACCCAGAACAACGTCGTTGTCCTGCGCGTGCGCTGCCAGTTCAGCCATGTTGCTGTAAGCCGCATCACCGGACGCCGCGAGCACGAAGGGGTAGGTCAAAAAGATGCCTACCGGGATGAAGCTGTCTTCTTCAATACCGATGCCAATGCGCGGACCAACGATTGGAACGCCGAGAACGAAGGAGCCGACAACCGAGCCGTCTGCAGGGGCATCAAGCACTTCCAGAGCGCCGGGGAATGGGCCATCGCCGCCGCCAGGGCGGTTGACGACGGACGCGGGAACGCCAGTGGCTTCCTGCATGTTGGCCGCGATCATGCGGGTCAAGATGTCCTCAAAGTCACCCGGAGGCCACGGAACGATGAACTGCACAGGCGCAGTTGGGTATTCAGCCTGCGCGTTCGCTGCCAGGCCGAGCGAGGCAACGGTCGCCGCTGCCAAGGTTAAAAGCTTCTTCATGGAAATCTCCTTCTCATTAAAGCTCGTTTCAGTGATTCTCTCTCTGCTCGGGCACTCATGAGTTCTTCTTTCGATGATCGAGAACCATGGACGTCAGCACAATTGCGATCACCCCAAGGATGACCACAGCCAGCGTGCCCGACACGGGCCGATCCACCAAATCGGTCCACGTCTTGATGCGACTGGCGCCGGCGGTAAGCCGCTCGACCATGATGGCGCCCAGGACCATGCCCAGGACTACCGGTACAAGCGGCCAGTTCAGCCGTCGCAGGATGTAGCCGATAAAGCCAAAGATGGCCGCGACCACGCAGTCGAAGAAGTTGTTGCGAATGCTGAACACACCCACAAAAGCAAAAATCATGATGAACACGCCCAGAAAGCGGTTCGGGATAAAGATCATGCGCGCAATCAGCCGCGTGCTGAACAGCAGCGCGATCACCACCAACACGTTGATGATCAGCAGCGCGATGAACAGGCTGAACAGGAAGTCAGGGTTCTTTTCGAAAATATCCGGGCCGGGTTTGATCCCGGCGTCAAAGAACACGACCATCATCATCGCCGTCAGCGCCTCTCCCGGCACGCCCAGCGCGAGCAGCGGGATCATGGCGGCGGCCGGCACCGCGTTGTTGGCAGTCTCGGAGGCGATCAGGCCCTCCGGGGAGCCATGGCCGAACTGTTCGGGCTTCTTGGATAGCCCACGCGCGGTGGCGTAGCTGAAGAACTGCGCGACAAACTCACCCACGCCGGGAATGATCCCCATCACGGTGCCGTACATCCCCGAGAGCGCAGTAACCAGCGGGAAGCGGCGCAGTTCGCTGAGGCCGCGGAACAGCCCACCCTTGAACCTGATCTCTTTGGCTGGATCGTCCTTACCCATCATTAGGAACAGCGCCTGGCTGAGCGCGAAAATACCGACGATAACGACGATCAGGTTAAAACCGGAAGCCAGCTCTTCCATCCCATAGGTATAGCGATCAAACCCACGCAGCGACTGCCGCCCGACCAGCGTGATCAGCATGCCAAAGCCGAACAGCAGCGCGGCGATCAGCATGGTCTGCCGATGCGCAAGGATAAGCAGCACCATCCCCAGCACCGCCGCCATAAAGATATCCCGGCTGCCGAACAGCGCGCCTAAATCCCGCAGATAGGGACCGAAGATCATCAGCGCGCATAGCGCCGTCAGGATCGAGAACGCCCCGCCAAAGAACGACGCACTGTAGGCAAGCGCCAGCGCACGCGGTGCTTCTCCGCGGCGGGTCATGGCATAGCCGTCATAGGTCGTCAGAGCGTTAACCGGCGTGCCCGGCGTGTTGATCAGGATCGCAGGAATGGCACCGCCGTACATCGACGAGCCATAAATGCCCAGCAGCAACACCAGCGACACGAGATCGGGCAGAAATACTGTCGCTGGCAGCAAAATCGCGATGGCGATGGCTGGACCGATGCCCGGAACCGCGCCGATCATCAAACCGCCCAGCGCGCCAATCACAAGCGCGATCAGCACTTGGGGATCGAGCAGGTTCTGCAGTCCGGTGATCAGCGCTTCCATCAGAAATTCACCTTCATGAACCGCTCCAGCGCATCCGGCAGCTGGTTATAGAGCCAGATGTTCACCGGCGTTTTGATCTGCAGCAGGGTGCGGAAAAAGACCACGGAAACAAAGCTTGCGCCCAGTGCGATCCCCGCCCAGCGCCAGCTGCGGTAGCCCAGCCTTTGGGTCATCAGCACCGCGAAAATCATGGTGGCGAACAAGTAACCGACGATCTCGATGCTGCGGGTGTACACGATGAAATAGGCAATGAACTCCAGCGCTCGGATCCACTGCATCACTTCATAAAGAGTGCGGTTGGGCTGGTGCTTGCGCCGGTCGCGCAGAGCCCGACGCAGACTGAGAGCCAGATTTCCCAAGGCCGCCGGGACGAGGATCACCAGCGCCATTATGGGTCCAACCCAAGGCTGCTTGAGCACTTTCCCCAAGCGCCGCTGGGGTAAGTCCCGGTCTTCCCAACCGCTTTGCCCAATGAACGACAGCGCCAGAAACAGCGCCGCCGCCAGAAACAGCAACGAGAACAGCACATCAGCCCGGCCTCGGGTGAAGTTGAACAACTCGGCGACGTTGAAGCGACGCTCAGCGGGAATGTGACTGCGGAAGGGAACGGTTTCCGCGCTTGAGCGCAGCACTGCACCGACACTGCTTGAGCGCAGCGCGTCGGTTGCCGGGTGGGCAGAGGTGCTGCGAAAGTCGGTCAAGCAGAGCCCTCCCTCATGTGCTGTGCGAATTCAGAGATAACGGCAATTGCCGTGTCCGCATCCTGCTCTTCCATGGTCCAGGCTCCGGCCTGAAAGCGGATGACAAAGGTGCCGTCGATGCGTGTTTGGGTCAGATAGATGCGCCCATCCGCGTTGATTGCCTCAATCAGGCGCAGGTTCAGCGCGTCCAGCTCTTCAGCCGTCATCCCGGCCGGGCGCAGGCGGAAGGTGAACAGCGACAGCATGGGCGCCGAGGTGATCTCCATCTCGTCCATCCCTGCGACCGCCTCGGCCACCTTTTCGGCCCATGCAACGTGATTGCGGATCATGGTGCGCAATCCCTCAAGCCCATGTCCGCGCAGCAAGAACCAGAGCTTCAGAGCCCGGAACCGGCGGCCCAGTGGAACCGACCACTCGGAATAATTGATCACCCCGTCCGCGCCCTGTGTCCGGAGGTATTCGGGTTGGATCGCGAGGGTTTTGACCAGGCTTTCGGGGTCGGCGACGAAGTGTGCCGAGCAATCGAACTGTGCGCCTAGCCACTTGTGCGGATTGAAAACAATGGAATCCGCGCCTTCGATCCCTTGCCAGTAGGTGCGGAATTCGGGGCAGATCATCGCCGAGCCAGCCCACGCAGCGTCAACGTGGGTGTAAAGACCATGGTGCTTGGCGACGGCGAGCGCGGCTTCGAGGTCGTCGGTCGACCCTGCACTGGTCGCGCCGACCGATCCGATGAAGCCTGCGGGGATCAGTCCTTCAGCCCGGTCCAGTTCAATCGCCTGCTCCAGCGCCTCGATATCCAGCGCCCGGCGCGGCCCCTGCACGGGAATGCGCACCAAGTTTTCTTCGCCAATCCCGGCAATCCAGATGGCGCGGTCAATCGAGGTGTGTACCTCTGCGCTGGCGTAGATGCGCAGGCGTCCGGCCTGCGACAGCCCCTCAACATTGCCCCGCCAATTCAGCGCGCGCTCCCGCATGGTCAGCACGGCTGCTAACGTCGCCGCTGAAGCACTGTCCTGAATCACGCCAGAGAACCCTTCGGGCAGCCCGAGACCCTGCCGGAGCCAATCGAGCACCCGCGTTTCCAGCTCAGTTGCGGCGGGCGAGGTTTGCCACAGCATGCACTGCGCTGCCATGGAAGAGACCAGATACTCTGCGACGACCGAAATCGGCGCAGCGTTGGCGGGGAAGTAGGCGAAGAAGCGCGGATGCTGCCAGTGGGTCATTCCCGGCACGATGATCCGCTCGAAGTCCTCGAAGATGGCCTCCATGGTCTCGGCCTGCTCTGGCGCGCTGGCCGCGAGTTGATCGCGCACCTTCCCCGGCTCCAGCTTGGGTCGCACGGGACGGTTGCGCAGGGTTGCGTGATAGCCCGCTGCCCAATCCGCTGCGCGTCGTCCCCAGTGTGCGAAGGCGTTCCAATCCATGGCGTCGAACCCTGCCCCTTTTCCCGTGCTTGCTTGCTTAGTCTGAACCCGCGGCGCGAAGCCCCGCTTCGATGCCGTCAAGCAGCTGCTGTATTTGTGCCTGCGTGATGATCAGAGGCGGCGAGCAGATCAGGTTGTTGCCTGACACGCGCACCATCACACCAGCCTCATAGGCCGCTTCGAAGATTTTCGCTGTGGTCTGACGATCCAGCGGGGTTTTCTTTGCGCGGTCAGAGACCAGCTCGATGCAGAACATCAGCCCCTTGCCTCGGACATCACCAATCAACTCGTATTTTTCTGCCAGCGCATGCCCCCCTGCGAGCAATTCCTCACCCCGCGCCGCGGCATTAGCGGCCACGTTTTGCTCGGTGATCAGCGGCACACAAGCCAGCGCAGCCGCTGCCCCGACCGGGTGCGCGGAATAGGTGTAGCCGTGGCCGATCATTCCCATAGCGGATTGATCATTTTCGAAAACGTCAGCCACGGAACCGTGGATCATGACCGCGCCAAACGGGTAATAGCCGTTGGTGATGGCCTTGGCCGTGCACATCATGTCTGGCTGAACGCCGCTAAGCCGCGAGCCAGTCCATGCGCCCGTGCGGCCAAAGGCCGTGATCACTTCGTCCGCAATCAGCAGCACACCGTGCCGATCGCAAATCTCACGCACCATGGGCATGAAGCTCTCATGCGGCGGAATTACACCCCCTGCCCCCAGCACTGGCTCCATGATGAAGGCCGCAACGGTGTCCGGTCCCTGGAAAACAATCTCGTCTTCGAGTTGAGCGGCGACCAGCTTGGCCAGTTTGGCCGGATCGGTTTCGTCGAAGGGGTTGCGGTAGGTGTAGGGTGAGGCAATCTGAAAGCACCCTTGCAAAAGCGGCTCGTATTGTCGGCGGAAGTTGGCGTTGCCGTTGACCGATGCGCCGCCAAAGTGGGTGCCGTGGTAGCCTTTTTTCAGACTGATGAACTTGTAGCGGTCGCGCTCTCCGCGAATTTTGTGGAACTGCCGCGCGAGCCGCAACGCGGTCTCGACGCTGTCGGACCCGCCGCTGGTGAAGAAGCTACGGGTCATGCCCTCTGGCGCAAACCACTCCTGAAGCATGTACGACAGCTCGATCGCTGGTCCTGTAACCGTTCCGCGAAAGGCGCTGTAGTAGGCGAGCTGATCGAGCTGGTCGGCGATGGCCTTTTTGATCGGGTCAACCGAATAGCCCAGATTGACGTTCCACAAGCCACCCACGGCATCGAGCGTGCGATGCCCGTCCACATCGGTCAGCATCACCCCTTCTGCACCCATGATGACCTTGGGCGGATTGGCGCGCATTTCTGCTGGGTGCGCCATAGGGTGCCACATGTGTTTGGCGTTGTTTTCTTTGAGGAAATTGCTTTCGCCGTCCATCAATCGGATCCTTCAGGGGAGCTGGGGCGCGGGGTCGCGCCGGAGTAAGTCGAGCGCGGGGTCGCGCCCGAGTAAGTCGAGCGCGAGGTCGCGCCCGGATAAGTCGAAGGCGGTGTCGCGCCGAGGGCGAAAGTCGCCTCAACGGCGATCTGAACCGCTAACTGGCTGTTTCGCTCGATGATTTCCGGGGTCATGCGTGAGGCGACGGCGGCAACCGAAAGACAGGCCAGAACCTCGCCTCGCATCCCGAAAATGGGGACAGCTACAGACGTGACGTCGCTGTCAAAGCTGCGCTCGGCAAGGCTGTAACCCGTGGCCTGAAACCCTTCAAGGTGCGCTTCGATCGAGGCTCGGTCAGTCAGCGTACCCTCCTGATACTGCGCTTGAGTGGCGCTCAAATGGTCTTCACGGATATCCGGCGCACTGAACGCCAACCAGCACAGGCCCGAGGCGGTCGCGTTCAACGGCAAGGTCATCCCGCGGTTGACATGAACCCGCGTGGTCCGGGGGCTGTCGATGACAAGAATGGTAGACAGGCGCGAGCCGGCGAAGTGACTGATGTGCACGGTCTCTGAGGTCGCCTCATTCAACCGCATGGCGAAGGGTCGAAGCAGATCGATGAGCGGAAAGGTTGCCTCGCGCAGGCGGGCGAAGCGCAAGAATGCACCGCCCAGTCGGTATTTGCGCGACTGCGGATCCTGCTCGACAAAGCCGGCGCGACCCAGCGCCGATAGCATGCGCAGCACCGCTGACTTGTCATAGCCTGCGAGGCGCGCGAACGCGCTCAGACCGATTTCGGTCTGTTCATTGCTAAAGTGATCCAGCAAGGAAAGGGCTTTATCAACGGTCGTCACGCTTGCTTTCCCTCCTCGCCTGTCCATCGCTTTAAAAGCCGTAGCTTGGGTGGAAGCATTGACAGTCCAAATCCATGATGCAAGCATTTAATGCATCATCGGTTCACTATTTGATCCGATTTGTCTTGAGCATTCTTCCCTCCCTGCCGAAAGGATTCCCCACCATGGTGCAACAGAGCGACATCGACGCCCTGAGAACCGCTGCCCTGCCCGCGCCGCGCCACTTGATCGACGGCGCGTGGGTGGCGAGTGCAGACGGCGGAGAGATGGACAACACATCCCCCATCGACGGCAGCCCACTAGGTGCCCTCGCTCGCGGATCGGCGACAGATGTGGACCGGGCGGTTTCAGCGGCGCGGACGGCCTTTGATGATGGACGCTGGTCGGCGATGGCCCCAGCGGCGCGCAAGCGCGTGCTGCACCGGATCGCGGACCTGATCGAACAGCACACGCTCGACCTTGCCGTATTGGGCGTGCGCGACAATGGCACGGAAATCTCCATGGCTCTGCGCGCTGAACCGGGCAGCGCCGCGGCCACCTTCCGCTACTACGCGGAATGCGTGGATAAAATTAATGGCGAGATCGCACCGACCCCGAACGGCACACTGGGTCTGATCCACCGGGAACCAGTGGGCGTGGTGGGGGCCATCATTCCTTGGAACTTCCCGCTGATGATCGCCGCATGGAAGATCGCTCCGGCGCTGGCCATGGGCAACTCAGTGGTGGTCAAGCCCGCTGAGGTGGCTTCGCTTTCATTGCTTGCTCTTGCTGTGCTGTGTCAGGAAGCGGGCCTACCGGACGGGGTGCTGAACGTCGTCACGGGCGAAGGCCCCGTTGTCGGTGAAGCGCTGGGCCTGCACCCGGATGTAGACGTGCTGGTGTTCACCGGCTCCGGCGGCGTGGGACGGCGGCTGCTGACCTATTCAGCGCAGTCGAACATCAAGCGGGTCTATCTGGAACTGGGGGGCAAATCGCCGAACATCGTCTTTGACGACTACGCCAATCTGGCCAAGGCGGCGAAGGTCTCAGCGGGTGGGATATTCCGCGACAGCGGGCAAGTGTGTGTCGCAGGCTCGCGCCTGCTGGTGCAGCGTTCGATCGCTGAACCCTTTATCGACGCACTCAAGGCGGAAGCCGCAGCCATGGTTGTTGGTGACCCGCTCGACCTGCGCACAACCGCTGGAGCCATTGCCTCAGAAAACCAATGCGCGGCCATCCTCTCGAAAATCGATCGCGCCAGAGACGAAGGCGCGCAGCTCGTCACCGGCGGCGCACGGGTGCTGGAGGAAACTGGCGGTACGTACATCGCACCAACGATTTTCACCAACGTCGGCCCGGAAACCGCTCTGTTTCAGGACGAGGTGTTCGGCCCTGTGGTCGGTATCACGCTGTTCGATGACGAAGAAGAAGCCGTCCGGCTCGCCAACGCCACGGCCTATGGATTGGCCGCAGGCGTCTGGACCGACACGCTTTCCCGCGCGCACCGGATGGTTCGGGCGATCAAGGCGGGCGTGGTGCACGTCAACACCTATGGCGGCCCGGACGTCACCGTGCCGCTGACCGGACACGGCCAGTCAGGCAACGGGTCGGACAAGTCCCTGCACGCGCTGGAAAAATACAGCAAGCTCAAGACGGCTTGGATGGCGCTCGACTGATCATCGAGACGGCGAAGCCACCGCTTTAGCGGCTCACCAGTTTGATTTCATGCGGGGCCATGGGCGGTTCGAAGCTGGCAAAGAACTGCCCGGCCAGCGCCTGCTCGCCTTCGATGGTGACATCACCCGAAGCGATACCGGCCATCCACGTGGTTTGCCGCGAGACCAGCGCGACCAGAAAGGCAGCGGTAAAGCTCAGCGCGACATCAACCGCCTCGGGGACGACGTCATGGAACTCGCAGACGCCCTTGCGGATCTCTAGCGCGTGATGCAGGCCCCGATCGGTGATGCGGAAACTCACGGTCAACTGCACGTCGCCGGTTTCTTCCGCTTTCAGCCTGGTGGTCATACCGCGCAGGATATTGGCGGGTGGGAAGGCCGCAACCACCGAAGGCGGGGCCATAACCAGCTGTTTTCCCGCGCTCTGGTCCGTCGCTGGCGGGTCGAGTTCCATGGCGCAGGAAAGCCCCCAGTTGCGCCAATTCGGGTTGGACTGCGCATAGGACCAGCCCCGCAACGCCTCGGCCCGCGCACGGCGAACGGTCCCGTCCTCGGGGCTGAGCGTGACCAGGTAGCCCAGCAGTTCAGCCGCCCACAGAAACTCACCGGCTTCAACGGCGGCGGCCGCTTCGGCCTGCACAGCCTCCGCCCCCCCCATCATCCGCACCAAGCGCGCGGCCCGATCTGGCTTGGGCAAGGGGTCGAGGTCCACCGGATCGCCCGAAAACCACCCCAGACGGCCCACGTAGATCGCCGGGATGCAGTGGCGCAGGGTGCCATAGAACTCACCCAGCCAAGGATGATGCTTAAGATGCTCGGGCATCTGCACCCGCTGAGCGATTTCCGCGGGGCCATAACCCTGATTGATAAAGCGCACGGTTTGGTCGTGGGTGAACTGGATAGCATCGCGGTAAGCGGTCAGCACATCGCGGATCTCGGCGGGGTCGGTCAGCGGGTGTCCATGGTGCGGAATGACCGCTCGCGGCCGCAGGCTGTGGCGGATCCAGTCGATGGTGCGCACCCACTGCATGGGGTCGCGATAGGGCGTGCCGCGCAGGGTGTAGAGGTTGGGGTAAGCCTCCCCTTGGATGCAGTCGCCGGTCAGAAAGATCTCTTCCTCAGGCAGGTAGACCCCGAGCATGTCATCCGTCTCCGAAGGGATGGGGATCAGGTCGAGCGTCAACCCGCACAGGGTCACCCGCTCGCGCACCTCGACCGTGTGGGTCGGTGCGATGAAGCCTCTGGGTCCCGGATTATGGGGCAGCCCCAGCCCTGCGTGCACAAAGCCTTCCTCACCGCGCGGAAGGGCTGCGCCAAAGGTGTAGCTCGCCCGCCGTCCCATGATCGGCCCGGTTCCTGCGGAGACCTCCGTGACGAAGTGCATCAAATCGGCGTGCGCCCAAACCTCCACCAGACCAGCCTCGACGTCTTCAGGACGGATGAAGCCTTCGATCCCGTTGACGTGGTCGTTGTGGAAGTGGGTATAGACCACTGCCCTGATCTCCTGCCCCGGAAAACGCTTGCGGATATCGGCAAGCGCATCACGGGCGTCGTTCTCCTGCGCCATGCCATCCACCAGAATCAGCCCGCCGGGCGCTTCGATGATGGAGACGTTGGCGATGTTGTAGCCGATAAACGTATGGGTGCGGGCCCCCGTCTGGACGATCTTTCGGTCAAAGCGCGCGGCGTGCTTGGCCAGATCCGGATGGACGCTGGGTTGGGCGGTAAAGCGAGGGTTTGGCGTCATCGGCGCGGCGGGCCCTTGGTCGGTTTTGGTTTCGGTTTCGGTTTCGGTTTCGGTCTGGCTCATGCGTCAAGCAGCCCGGTCATCGCCGCAACGCGAAACGCGCTGATGCCGCCATCGATCTTGAACTCTCCACCCTTGATCCATCGGCTGTCATCAGAAGCAAGGAACAGCACCAGGTCGGCGACTTCATCGGGCGTGGACGGGCGGCCCGCACGCTCAACCGCTGCGACGACCTGCGGGCCGAAGGCGGCTTTGAAATCGTCGAGGATGCCCGTGGACACCGCAGCGGGACACACGGCATTCATGCGAATCCCCCGCGGCAAACCGAGGGCCGTCTGCTGGATGCCCCAGACGATGACGGCCTCCTTGCTCAAGTTGTAAGCACGGGTGGCGTCGATGCCCAGTTGCGCCTGCGCGGCAGCGGGGTCGATGCCGTTGTCCATGGCGAGCAGGGTTTTGACTTCGGCAATGTTCTGCTGCCAGCCTGCCCCCGCCAGTGACGCCATGTTGACGATCGGCGCGGCGTCACTCAGGTGCGGCATCAAGGCTTCGGTCAGGTGGCGCAGACCGAAAAAATTGACGCCGAGCACCAGCGCGCCGTTGCCCCAGCCCGGTTGCGCGGGGTCTACGCTCGCTTCGCCTGCGCTGTCACGAGGCGGCACGCCCGCGATGTTCAGCAGGACATCGATGGGAGCGCTGCCCGGACCTGTTAGTTCGGCGACGGCCGCGTCTAGGGATGAGCGTTCCGCCATATCAACGGCGATGGCGCGGTCTGCTGCGGGGCAAGGCACGTGGTCGAGAACGGTGACGCGCCCGCCTTCGGCTTTAACCTTGGCAAGGGTCTCCGCCCCAATTCCCGACGCCCCACCTGTCAGCACGACGTGTTTCCCCTCAAAGCGCATGCGCCGATTCCCTTCGTTGATCCTGTCTTAGGAGGATATTTTTGTTGACGTGTCACCTACTAAAGAAATCAGACTAAGGCGAGTGTAAAGAGATACAACAGTTCAGCTTTCGGCGGCGACCAACCCAACTGACCAGCGCGGTATGGTGGGTTTCCGCGTTGAATGGGGTGATCTAAGGTCGTGGCTAGCAGCGGGTCGCGCAGCGAACGCGGCAGCGGACTGGGAGGCCGTTGGGAGGTCTCCCTGCTCGAGTGCCCGCAGACCGAAGGACGAGGGAGGACGTACTATGACACAGCAAACCAGTGCCCTGGTGATCGGGGCTGGAGACGACACAGGCGCAGCCATCGGTCGCGCCTTTGCCCGCGAAGGCATGATCGCGTGCCTCGTGCGCCGGCCCCGACATTCTGAGGCTCTCGCGGGGCTGGCGCAGTCCATCCGCGACGAAGGCCATCAGGCGATTGCCCTGCCCGCCGATGCCCGCGAAGAAGACGAGATGATCGCGTTGGTCGATCGCATCGAGGCG
>CBFHUI010000068.1:0-14482 GCA_965658725.1 Alphaproteobacteria bacterium
TCATTGTGCCACCGCCGGGCTACCACCGTCGCACGTGGGAAGTGTGCAAGGCCCACGATATCCTGTACATCTCCGACGAAGTCGTCACAGGCTTTGGTCGCCTTGGTGAATGGTTCGCCAGCGAAAACGTCTTTGACATTCAGCCCGATATGATCACCTGTGCCAAAGGCATCACCTCGGGCTATCTGCCGCTGGGGGCCTGCCTGATTTCTGACCGGGTGCTGGAGCAGTGCTCAGACCCGAACGATCCCGTCGCCTTTACCAATGGTTACACCTATTCCGGCCACCCGGTGAGCTGTGCCGCTGCACTCAAAAACATCGAGATCATGGAAGACGAGGGCTTGCTCGCCCACGTCAAAGAGGTCTCCCCGCACTTTCAGGATCGCCTGCGCGCCCTGACCCGCTACTCAATCGTCGGTGATGCGCGCGGCATGGGCTTGCTGGGCTGTATCGAAGGCAAGGCGGAAGACCTCGAAGCCGAGCGAAAATTGGGTCAAATGATCGACGAGGCCTGCGAAGAACGCGGGCTGTTGGTGCGTCCACTGATCAATATGGCGGTGTTTTCACCGCCGCTGATCATCACACACGAGCAGATCGACGAGATGTTTGATATCCTAGAACAAGCCCTTCAAGCCGTTGAGCGGCACTTGGGGCTATAAGAGAAAAACCGGAGAAACATGAGGAGGAGAACAGCAACCCTTTGACCGATCGCGAAAACAGCCACCCTGCATAGGCCCTAGGGAGAGGGATCCCGTGCAGATGCAGGCTTCGCCATCGGCGCTCAGAATAAGCAACACCCAAGCAAAGAGAGAAAGAGAGAGAGACATGAAACAGATGATGAGACTGGCCCTTGTCGCAACTGGGGCTTTGACGCTGGCAAGCAGCACGGCATTCGCACAGGATCCCGACCTGATTGTCTTCGACTGGGCAGGCTATGAAGACCCTGCCTTCTTCACCGCCTACACTGAAAAGCACGGCGCTGACCCAACCTTCACCTACTTCGGCGACGAGGAAGAAGCCTTCCAGAAGCTGCGGACCGGGACGCAGGTTGACGTGGTACACCCCTGCTCCCAGTCGGTGCCAAAGTGGATTGAAGCGGGTCTGATCGCGCCGCTTGATACCTCACGCATTGAGCGCTGGGACGAAGTGAACACGGCGTTCCGGGATATTCCGGCCTTCCAGAAGGATGGCGAGTATTACTTCGTTCCGGTTGACTGGGGTAACACCGCGACGACGTACAACACCGAGCTTCTCTCGGAAGCCGATGTTCAGTCGCTCGCAGCCTTTGCTGACCCCAAGCACATGGGCCGAGTGTCCCTGCCTGATAACGTAGACGACGCTTACGCGCTGGGCTTCCTTGCCATTGGTGTGAAGGACTGGGCGAGCGCGTCTATGGACGAGTTCGCGCAGGCCTCTGACTTCCTGCGCGCCGTGCACCAGAACGTGCGCGCGTACTGGTCTGACGGCGCATCGCTGGCGCAGATGATGCAGAGCGGCGAAGTTTATCTGGCCTGGGCATGGAACGAGACCTTCTCGACCATGTCGTATGAAGGCTTCCCGATCGCCATGAAGCGCGACACGGACGAAGGCGCGTCGAGCTGGGTTTGCGGGTACGCAAAGACCACCAACGCACCGGGGTCAGAAGACAAGTTCTACGACTTCATCAACGCTTGGCTTGAGCCTTCCACGGCTGAATACATCGTGAACTGGTGGGGCTACGGCCACTCCAACGCGGTAGCGATGGGCGCCATCTCGAACGACGACTTGGCCGCCGTTGGTCTCGAAACCAGCGAAAAGCTGCGGGAAGGCACGCTGTGGCAGGGTCCGGTTCCATCGGTCCTGCGTGAAGCCATGATCGCTGAGTTTGAGTTGATCAAGTCCGGCTTCTAAGCCCCCCCCTCGTCCGCTCCGCTTGGAGCGCGGCAGGAACACGCACCGCCCCGAGCCAGACTGGTTCGGGGCGGTGTCTTTTTGTGCGGAATGTTAGGAGCCGGATCAGGTCGGTTTCTGGCCGCGCAAGTGATGCGGGCAGTGTTCGCCGGTTTGGAGCACCACAATCATTTTCGCCCACGTATCAACCAGCGCCTCAAAGAACTCTGAACCAAACTGACCTTCGAGCTTGGCCCGTCCCTCGCCTTCGAGGTACGCCATCTCCTGCACCGCAACCTCTCGGTACCATGGGTTGCGGTTGGTCAGAGCAACGCCCTGAAATCCAGCAGCTTCGAGCGCGGCGTGGTAGCGTGCGGGCGAGGCCATGGCGAAATCGAGATCTTCGGCTTCGATGTAGATCTTCATCTCCGGGCTCGGCTCACCGTCGTGAGACACGAGCCAGTCAGAAGCGGCGAACCAACCGCCGGGCTTCAGCACACGAAACACATCAGCACAAAGCGCTTCTTTGTCGGGAATGTGGATGATGGAATCCTTGGAGAATACAACGTCGAAATGACCGTCTGGAAAGGACAGTGGACCCGGATCGACCCGCTGGATCGTCACACGGTCCGTCACGCCTTTCTTCGCCGTCAGTCGCGTGGCGGCGTTGCAGACGTCGTCTTCGACGTCGATCCCGATCACCTCTGCTGCGCCGTAGACCTCAGCAAGCAGCACCGCAATCGCCCCGGAGCCACAACCGATGTCGAGCACGCGCTTGCCAGCCAGATCCAACCCCGCCAGCACACGCGCAACTTCCTCAGGACCACCGGGGGAGAGAAACCCCTCGCCCCAGATGTCTTCAAGCGTTTCGATGTGGCGGTCATCATAGAGCATGTCACTGTCAGCCATGGTGCGCCTCCCCTTCATAGGCGCGCAGGCGCGCGATGTAGTAGTCTAGAAAGCGCTGCGTGTAGAACTCCATCTCTGCCAATGGACCGGGTTCGTAGTAGCGCGAATTTACGCCTTCCTGATTTTTCTCGATGATCTGCTTATCCGCGACCGTGGTCACGTCCCACAGCCAGCACAGCCGATCGAGATCATAATCTCGCCCCTCTTCGGCGTCTTCATGAACCAACCAGATGATCTCCTGAACGGAGGTCTCGTGATCGATGGGAATGAAGCGATATAGGACCGCGTGGTCGTTGTAGATCAGCAGCGGGTTGAGCATGCCCACGTAGACATCGCTCGCGCCCTGGTCATAGCCCTTGATCGATCCCAGCAGCGGCGCGAGCGCCTTGCCGTCTTCGCTGCCCGTATCATGGGTCTCGTAGAGCGAATGCCGGCTAAAAGTGAAGTCCACTGAGCCCGCCGGGCAATAAGGTCCAACGCGGTCGATGAAGTCGGTGGGAACGCCCATGGCCTGCGCCCGCTCAAGCATTGCGCGGTTATAGGGTTCGACCCGGTCTGCACTCATGTGCGTCGGATGCGCGCGCTTGAATTCAGGGTGGGCGGGGCCGCAGTGGTAGCACTCATTGTAATTCTCAACCAGCAGCTTCCAGTTCGCTTTAACCGGATAGGACTGGCGCCGCGCGATTTTGGTTTTCGCCAAGCCAAAGGCCGACAACGGCGCATCCAACTCGGCGCGCAGCGTCTCAAAACTGGTTGGTGTTTCCGCAAAGGAGACGAAGATCATCCCGTGAAAAACTTCACAGGCCACAGGCTTGAGTCCCAGACCATCCTTATCCAGACCATCACCCATCAGCCGCGCATTGAGCAGCTTACCGTCTAGGCCGTAGGTCCACGCGTGATAAGGGCACACAAAGCGACTGGCATTGCCGCGGTGTTCCAAGCAGACCCGAGAGCCGCGGTGTCGGCACACGTTCGCCAGCGCTCGAATTTCACCATCACTGCCCCGCGCGACGATGACGGACTCTTTGAGCATCTCAAAGACCAGATAGTCACCTGACTTGGGTAGCTCGCTGGTCATCCCGGCAAAGTGCCACTCCTGCATGATAACCGCCTCGCAGTCGGCTTCGAAGACCGATTCAGAGGCGTAAAACCCCTGCGCCAGAGCGTAACCGGCCCGATGCTGGCCAAGTAATCCGCTCAGCCCGCTCATGAGAACAGCACCACGGATTCAGCGCCCCACCCAACCCGGACTTTGGTGCCGGTCTCGATGATTGAACGCCCGGCGGTGTTCCGCATGGAAACTGTCGCGGGGGCTTCGGCTTCGGGGAGCTTCACGCTGTAATAGGTCATGTCGCCGTAGTAGGACGCACCGACGATTTCGCCCTCGACCTCGCACTCCGCCCGGTCGCTGGCATCGAACAGAATGGTCAGCATTTCCGGTCGGACGCCGATGGTCTTCACCTGCTCCGCTGACACGCCTATGGGGAGACTGTCCGCTGCGAGTTCGATCGAACCGAGCGCGGGAATGGTCAACCCAACTTTTCCCCCGCTGGCCGCTTGCGCGGTGGCGGGGAGGAAGTTCATCACACCGATAAAAGACGCCACGCGCTCGCTGACCGGGCGTCGGTAGAGGTCTTGCGGGCTTGCCATCTGCGCAATCTCGCCCTCGAACAGCACCGCGATGCGGTCAGACATGATCAGCGCTTCTTCCTGATCGTGCGTGACAAGGATAAAAGTGATGCCGACCTGCTGCTGCAAAGCCCGCAGTTCGACCTGCATCTGTTCCCGCAATTTCTTGTCCAGCGCTGAAAGCGGCTCGTCGAGCAGGACCACGCGGGGTTTCATCACCAGCGCACGCGCCAGCGCTACCCGCTGGCGTTGCCCGCCAGAGAGTTCATGGGCGGCACGATCGCCGTAGCCGTGTAGGTCCACCATGGCGAGCGCTGCTTCGACCTGCTCGCGCATCTCGTGCCCACTCAACCGCTTGCGCACCAGCCCATAACCGACGTTGTCCGCCACGCTCAGATGCGGGAAAATGGCGTAGCTCTGGAAGACCATGTTGGTGGGGCGCTTATTGGCCGGGATGCCCTTCATCGACTGGCCGCCAATGATAACATCCCCGCTGGTCGGCTCGTCAAAGCCGGCAATCATCCGAAGCAAAGTCGTCTTGCCGCAGCCCGATGGCCCGAGCAGAGAGAAAAACTCGCCCTCCTCAATGGTCAAGTCAACGCCACGGAGTGCCTCGACCTTACCGAAGGACTTGTGCACCTGGCGGATGTCGATGATGGGTTTTGCGGTCATTGAATGAGCCCTCCGGTCGATGAAGCATCAAGCCCCTGGCGCTTAGCCGAGCGCCGCCGGAACCACTCACCCAGAATGAGCAGCAGCACCGAAAGGGCCAGCAGGATCGTCCCCAGAGCCATGACCGACGGCAGCTTGGCGGGGAAGCGCAGCTGGCTCCAGATGTAAACGGGCAGCGTTACGTCCGTGCCCGTCAGGAAGAATGCGATGATGAATTCATCGAGTGAAATCGTAAAGGTAATGAGCAGGCTCGAAATCACGCCGGGCAGGATCAACGGGAAGATCACCCGACGGAATGTCCCCCAGCCGGTCTCGCCGAGGTCCAGGGAGGCTTCCTCGAGGTTCTTATCCAGCCCCTGAAAGGCTGAGCTGAGAATGGCAATGGAAAACGGTACGCAAATGAGCACGTGTCCCGCGATCACCGTCCAGATCGACAGGGGCATCCCCAGTTGCACCAGCACCACCAGCAGCGCCACAGCCACAAAAATCTCCGGCAGCACCAGCGGCACCATGATGAAACCAACGATCCCACGCTTGAACGGAAACCGATACCGGACCATGGCCCGCGCGGCGCAGGTGCCGAGCAAGGTGCTCATCACGGCTGTTACGACCCCAACAACCAAGCTGTTCTGCACCGCTTTATGCAGGGCGCCAGTCTCAAACAGGACGGTAAACCACTGCAGGGTGAAGCCAGTCAGCGGGAAAGCGATGATGGTGGACTCGTTGAACGCGAAGAGCGGCAACAGGATGACGGGCGCATAGAGAAACACCACGTACAGGGTGGCGTAGGTTACCAGCCAGTTGCGCGAGAAGAAGCGGGTCACAGCACTCATTGCACCCTCCCCCTCAACAATCGACCAACCATGAAAATGGCGACACTAATGGAGCCAACGATCACCATTGACGTAATGGCGAGCGCCGCGCCCAAGGGTGCATTGTTCGCCTTGCCAAATTGAATCTGGATCATATTCGAGATCATCAGCCCATCCGTTCCACCGACCAATCTGGGTGTAATGAAATCACCCACGGTAGGGATCAGCACGATCAGGGTCGCAGCGATTACGCCCGGCATGGCCAGCGGCAGCGTGATTCGGAAGAACCGCCGTAGAGGTCCATCGCCCAAGTCCTCCGCCGCCTCGAGCAGCGACCGATCGATGCGCTCCAGCGACACGAAAATCGGCAGGATCGCAAAGGGGGCCCAAGCGTGAGCGAGCGTAATCACAACGGCGTTCAGGTTATAGAGGATAAAGGTCATCGGCTCATCGATGATCCCCAGCCCCATCAGCGCCGAGTTAAGAACGCCGTTGTAGCCGAGAATGACTTTCCACAGGAACACCCGCAGCAAGTAGCTGGTCCAGAATGGAATGGTGATCAGAAACAGCCATAGCGCCTTGTTCTTCGTCACTTTGAACGACAGGAAATAGGCCATGGGGAAGGCCAGCACGACAGTCACAAGCGTGACCACCAGCGAGATGTTCAGCGAACGCAGGATCAACACCCGATAAATCGGCTTCTCCCACGCTTCACGGTAGTTTTTCAGGGTGATGGTCGTGTCGAGATCGAGGTAATTTTGGCTCCAGAAGCTAAAGGTAACGACCATGGCCAAGGGCGCAGCGAGCAGCAGCAGCGCGTAAAGCAAAGGTGGACTGATCAGCGTCAGCCCCTGCCGACTTTCTCGGCTCAACAGCAAATGATCTCTCCCCAAAACGAACCCCGTTCCACAGGCATTTTGGGCCGTCTTCCCCCTTTGGAGCAAGCGGATTCTCGTGAAAAATCAGGGATCTTAGGGGCGCTGGTCCCGTTCAGGAGCGATCGGCGGAGAGATCAGGCCGAGGCGGCCTCTTCAACCCACTCTAGGCGATCCTGACCGAAGTGCATTTCGCCATCGACGAAGAATGTCGGCGCGCCGAAAACGCCGCGTTCGACCGCTTCTTCTGTGCGCTTGATGAGGTCGTCTTTGACTTCCTGATCGGAGATCATCACCAGAAACGCACCGGGGTCGAAATCGTTCTCCGCGAGCAATGCGCCGAACCGATCCTGATCGCGAATATCGACTTCGTTCTGCCAGATCGAGCGGAAGACCAGATCGACATAGCGATGGAACTGTGCCTCATCCTCGCGCAAGTAACCTACGGCCCCGCGCATCAGGGGCAACGTGTTCAGGGGGAAGCCCGCAGGATAGCTGATTTCAGTTTGATAGCGCTTGGCCCAGCGCGCCAAGTCGCGGCCCATCCAGCGGCCTTTTGCCGGGATCAGAACAGGGCTGGCATTGCCTGTGGCTTTGAACACGCCGCCCAGCAACATCGGCTTCCACACCACCTTCGCCCCCGTTCGCTCAGCGATGCCGGCCACTTGGGTGTAAGCGAGAAAGGTCGCCGGGCTGCCGAAGTCGAAGAAGAACTCAACCGTTTTGCTCATGGACCGAACTCTGTAGTTGCGCGAAAGGAATGCATGCCTTCTACACTTAAGCGCGGCTTTCCGCCAAGGCTCCATAGACCAGCGCACGCAATTCACGGCGTAAAGGATAGCCGCTGGAGGGCACCTGTTGCGTCAGGAACACGACTGTAACGTCCTCAACCGGGTCCACCCAGAACACAGTCGAAGCCAACCCGCCCCAGCCGAACTCTCCGGGTGAGCAGATCATGCCGCATTTGGCCGGGTCGAGCATGGAATACATCCCCAGTCCGAATCCGACGCCGTGAAAGCTGACCTCAGCAAAGCTGTCCACGCCCATGGACGCAATGTCGCTGGGCAAATGGTTGCGCGCCATATAGCCCACGGTCTTTGCGCCCAGAATGCGCGTACCGTCGGCGCTCACCCCGCCCCGGCGCAACATGTCCACGAACTTCCAATAGTCCGCCATCGTCCCGGTTAGCCCGCCCCCGCCGCTGAAGCATGTGACCGGGTTGTCGGGGTTGGCCCAATCAGACGCCTCGCCGGTTTCGATCAGGCTGAGTTTCTCGTCTGCTGTCTTCTGGTAAAGCGCTGCCAGTCGGTGGCGCTTGGCCGGGTCTACTTGAAAGGCTGTATCGTGCATTCCCAGTGGTTCAAGAATGTTTTCGCGGAACACCTGATCCAACGGCTTACCGGTGACCACCTCGATCACCCGCCCGATCACATCGATGGAAACGCCATAGTTCCAGCGGGTGCCCGGCTGATGCACCAACGGGATTTGCGCCAAGCGCTGGCAGACCGCGTCGAGCGGGCCATCATGGACGTTGAAGTCGGTCTGTCGCCGCACGTACTCGCCCGCAACCAAGTCACCCGCAAAAAGTCCATAGGTCAGTCCTGAAGTGTGGGTCAGCAACTGGTGCAGGGTGATCGATCCTTCACGTGGCTTACGGGAATTGACCCTGGGGGCGACGCGCTCGAACACTGGTGTATCGGCAAACTCGGGCAGCCACTTTTCCAGCGGGTCGTCCAAGTGCACCAGCCCCTGTTCCTCAAGCTGCATGTAGGCGACCGCTGTGATCGGCTTGGTCATGGAGTAAAGCCGCACAATGGCATCGTCTTCATAGGCACGCCCGGCGTCGATGTCGGCCAGACCCGCGTGGCTGGAAAAGATCGGCATGCCAGACCGGCTCACCACCACGTGGCCAAAGGGAATTTTACCCGCATCAATGTAGCGCTGCATCCATCCCGTCAGGCGGTCAAGACGCGCAGGATCAAAGCCTGCCTTGACCGGGTCGCCTATGTTCATTCGTTCTGCTCCCGCGTAGGTTTCCCCCACAATGCGGGTTTCGCCACGGAGAGCAAGATGAAACGACTGGGTGTAATCGGGGGAATGAGTTGGGAGAGTACGGCGGTCTATTACCGCTTGCTCAATCAGCAGGTCAAAGCCGCGAAAGGCCCCCTGAATTCTGCCCCGCTGCTGCTCTGGAACATGGACTTTGCACCCATTGCGCAGTTGCAGGCCGAGGGCGAGTGGGACGACCTCAACGACCTCATGGTCGAAGCAGCGCGCGGGCTCAAAGCTGGCGGGGCTGAGGCGATCATTATCGCCACCAACACCATGCACCTGATGGCCGACGCCGTGCAGGCCGCCGCCGATCTGCCACTTGTCCACATCGCCGACGCGACGGCAGGCGCAATCCGGGGCGCTGGTGTGCGCCGACCGCTGCTGCTCGCCACACGGTTCACCATGGAAAAGGCGTTCTACCGGGAGCGGGTCGAGGCTGGTTGCAGCTGTGAGGTTGTCGTACCCGACGAGCCCCATCGCACCACCATCCACCGCATCATCTATAACGAACTGGTGCAAGGAGAGGTCCGCGCGGCGAGCCGCGAGACCTACTTGAATATCATCCGCTATTACCAGCGCGAGCACGGGATCGACGGGGTGATTTTTGGCTGTACCGAGGTTGGATTGTTGATCAATCAGACCATGACGGAACTCCCCTGCTTTGACACCTCCGCCATCCACTGCGAGGCCGCCGTCGCCGCGATCCTCGATTGAAGTGCCTGCCGCTGCAGGTCTCGATTCATAGAAAAGCCCGCGCCGGACTGACTCCCGCGCGGGCTTTCAGCTTTAAGCCAATGGCTCGTGTCTAGGACAGGTCGTAAGCCCGTTCCCCGTGAGCCGTCAGGTCAAGGCCTTCCAACTCCGTATCACGGTCCGTCCGCATGCCCACGAGCGCGCGGCAGATCAGGGCGAGGACCACGGTCGCGACGATGGTAAAGATCGCGACCACAGCCACACCAGCCACCTGAACCACAAACTGACCCATGGCGCTCACACCGTCACCCAGTCCGGCACCGCCCAGGCCAGCAGCCGCAAGGAACGGCAGCGCGAGCGTGCCCCAGATGCCGCCGATACCGTGCACGGCGAAGACGTCGAGGCTGTCGTCAATGCGGAAGTTCTGCTTGATGACGTTGATCATCTCCTGACACAGGATCCCCGCAACGCCGCCGATCACCAGCGCGCCAATCGGGCCAACGTGGCCGGCGGCCGGTGTGATAGACGCCAAACCGGCAACCATGCCCGTGGCGATACCAATCAGCGAAGCCTTGCCGAAGCGCATCCGCTCCCACAGCATCCATGTACAGCAGGCCGTGGCCGCCGAGATGTGCGTGACCAAAGCGGCGGACACAGCGTCACCGCTGGCCGCAAACGGCGACCCGCCGTTAAAGCCGAACCAGCCGACCCAAAGCATGGACGCGCCAATCATCACCAGCACAGGCTGGTGCGGCGGCTGCACGGACCCGGGAAAGCCCGGCCGTGGCCCGATCATGATGGCCAGCACCAGCGCGGCAACGCCCGCGGTCGTATGAACCACAACGCCGCCCGCAAGATCCTGAACCCCCAGACCAGCAAAAAATCCAATGGAACTATCGGCGGAGAGGAAACCCCCACCCCAGACCCAATGCGCCACAGGGGCGTAACACAGCAGCATCCACAGCAGCGAGAACAGCACCACGAAGCCAAACTTCACACGCTCGACAAAGGCTCCGATGATCAGCGCCGGGGTAATGATGGCGAACGTCATCTGGAACAGCGCAAACAGCTGATCTTCGCCGCGCGGCGTGCCCAGAAGGAACAGGTTGGCGAAATCACCGATCCACTGTCCCGAGCCACTAAAGGCAAGCGAGAACCCGATCACCACCCAAGCCACTGACATCACAGCAGCCAGCATGAAACAGTGCATGAGGACAGAGAGAACGTTCCGCGCGCGGACCAGACCGCCATAGAACAGAGCCAGACCCGGAAGGGTCATGAAAAGAACCAGCGCGGTTGCTGTGAGCAGCCACGCAATATCTGCTGAAGTCATAGGTCAGCTCCCCAAAAGACTACAAAACTACTGAACAAGCGCAAAGAACTGCCATTTGATTGAGCAAAACAGCCCTTCAAGCGCAACTGATCGGGCGATTAGCACGTTTTGTGCGCAGTCCTAGGTCTTTTTTCGTGTTATGCCTATAATTTAGTCATTCAATGTTTGGACCCGTCCATAGGCCCGCAAATGCAATTGGCATTGAACCTGCACATACTGCCGTAATCCTGGCCATCGGCATAACCGGTGGTCGCAGAACATATATCGTGCGAGTCCCCCATGAAGCCCTTTATTTTCGCTGCCAGCGTATTGATTCTTAGTGGTTTTTTCATCAAGCCAGCAACGGCGCACCCTCCAGCTTATGGGCCTGAGGGTCTCATTCCGCATTCGCATACGATCAGCGGAACCGTCGTCAGTGGGACCCGTATCGAGAATTACGGCGACCCGTGTCCAAAGGTGGCAAACGCCGCTTTGGTCGGGGCTCGGCCAACGGGACTCTGCATTCGCGTGAACCAAGGCCGCCCCGTTTCGCACCACACCATTGCCCACGCGGCACCTGTTCTGATGCAGCCGCCAGCTCTGCACCCCGTTCCTGTCATGCGGCCCGTTCGGATGGTCCAACCCGTTCGAATGATCCAGCCCGTGCGCGTCATCCAGCCCGTTCCGGTCATGCGTCCTGTCCGGATTGCTCTACCCGCTGCTAACCTGCCGCCTCAGATGGTTACGCAGTTCATTCATAAGGGCGAACTGCTCACCGTCACCAACACCCACATGCGCGGCCTTCTTGGCATGACGTTGATCAAGGTCAGCGACGCTGCGGGTTCAACGCGCGGGTCCTGGTGGACTTCTGAGGGACAATGCTTCAGCGCTCAGGCTTATCTGGCCCAAGCTTGCTGGAGCCGTGCGGGCTATCAGGCGCGGTTTGTTCGGGCGATCAAGGATCGGAATCACGACACCATTTTGGCCAACCTAAACTGGAAAGCACCACGCTCGGAGGATCCGTGCGATCACTACAGCGCGCTGGAGGCTAAAATCTCCGAAGATGACTCCGGGTTTTGCGGTTACTGATCCCCTTTATCAATTGAGGGGATTTCAAGGAATCGTGCATCAGTAGGTGTAACGCCTGCAAAACTTAGTGTATTGGTGATTAACACTATGATTATGAGGCTTCTATGAAGATTCTATTCGCTGCAGTCAGCACACTGATCCTTGGCATTGGACTGGCCGGACAAGCGCTCGCGCATCCGAACCACCACGGCCACACGGCCCCTGCCCCCCAGTGGGTGCAACTTCAGCCTGAGATCGTGGCATCCTTCGAAAGTGGCGGTGAAACTTACACCGTGGTGAACACCCACAACCGCGGGCTGTTCGGGTTTGAGCTGATCAACATCAAGAACAGCACCGACCGAACCGTTTCCAGTTGGTGGACCACGCGCGGCTGGTGCTTCACCGCCCCTTCTTACGAGGCTAACGCCTGCTACACCCGGAAGGGCTACGCATCCTTCTTCGAACGCAAGCTCAAGGGCCCGGTGTTCAACGTGGCGGATGGCTTCAGCGGCGGCTCGGGGTCGAGCACCTACAAGTTCTGTGACCATTACTCCAAGGTCGAAGCGAAGCTGTCCGGCGACGTGGACAACCCGTGCGACTATGACATCAGCGACAGCGACGACGAAGTAGAATGATGATGAAACCCATTCTCACAGCCTTCGCCATCTTGCTGGCGTCGCTGAGCCTCACGCAAGCGGCCAGCGCTCATCCCCATGGCTTTGTCTCCCCGGTCGAGAAGGTTTTGACCTTCAAGTACGACGGTAAGGAGCTGAATGTCTGGAACACCCATAACCGGGGCCTGTTCGGCGCTGAGTTGATCGAGATCCGCGATTACCGCGGTAAGCTCTACGCCAGCTGGTGGACCACGCGAGGCTGGTGCTTCACCGCCCACGCGATCGAGCACGGTGGCTGCTGGGACCGCGCGGGCTACACCGGCCTGTTTAAAGCCCGAATCAAACGGACGGACCCCAAAACGTTGAACTTCAGCGGCAAGGGTTTGGAAGAACCTTACGCCTTCTGCGACCACTACAGCCAGCTGGAGTACACCGTATCGGGTGACACGTCGGGCATTTGCGATCACAAAGACGGCCTGCCCCTTCCGGACTGGGCTGAAGACTAAGGCTTGGGCTTCCGGCCCTCACCCAATCGAGGGAGGCTCTCCGGCCTCCCTTTTTTTGTGCCGATAGTCCAGTCAAAGGCGCTAGCCTCGCTGGCGTTCCACACTTTCGATCGAGGGGGCGGAGCGGAGGGTGGCGATGATGACGTTGAGCTGGCGCAAGTCGCCGACTTCCACGTCCACCAGCGTTTCAAAAAAGTCGGTCTGCCGGTTCAGGAACTTGAAGTTCAAAATATTGCCGCCGGTCCGCCCGATCAGCGTGGTTAGCGTCCCAAGCGCGCCCGGCTCGTTGCTCAGGATCACCCGCAAGCGACCCACGTGCGGGGTCTCCGTGCTGCTCTCCCACCCCACCTCAAGCCAGCGCTCGGGTTGGTCGTAGAAGTTCACTAGGTTGTCGCAGTCGATCGTGTGGATGGTGATGCCCTTACCCGTCGCCACGATCCCCACAATCCGCTCCCCCGGCAAGGGGTGGCAACAGCGGGCGAAGTGGACGGCCATGCCTTTGATCAGGCCCTTGAGTTCGACTTTGGAGGGATCAGCATGCCCGCGTTCGATGGTCTCCCCTGCCTTGAGACGGTCGAGCACGCGCTGCTCCTTGCTGCGCGCACTGTTCTCCCGGGCGATGCCGGGGAATAGCGTCCGAACCACGTCACCGGCAGGGATCAGGCCCGCACCGACTTGCGCCAACACGTCCTCACCGTCCTCAAGCCGCCATTTCGAAGCGATGTCGTCGAGCGCCTTTTCCTTGGCCTCAACTTCGTTCATCCGGTAGGCCCGTGCGAGGATCTGCCGCCCGAGAGCCACGTGCTGATCGCGCTCGGCGTTGCGGATGTAGCGGCGGATCGAGGCGCGTGCCTTGGCCGACACCACGATATTGAGCCATTCGGGGTTTGGCGCGGCGTTCTTGGAGCGCAGGATATCGACCTGATCGCCGTTGCGCAGAACCGTGTGCAAGGGCCTGATCTTGCCGTTGATCCGCGCCCCAACGCAGGTATTGCCCACGTCCGAGTGCACTGCATAGGCAAAGTCCACCACCGTCGCGTCACCGGGCAGCGAGATCAAGTGCCCGCGCGGGGTGAAGCAGAAGACCTGATTCTGAAAGAGGTCGATCTTGGTGTTGTCGAGGAACTCTTGGGGGTCTTCGGACTGTTCAAGCAGGTCGATCAGCTGCTTCACCCAGTTGTAATTGTCACCCGAGGCCAGATCGGCTGCGACCGTGCCGTCCTTATAGGCCCAGTGCGCCGCCAGACCGAGTTCAGCGCGCCGGTGCATGTCCTGACTGCGGATTTGTACTTCGATGGACTGGTTTTCCGGGCCAATCACGACGGTGTGGATCGACTGGTAACCGTTGGGCTTGGGCGTGGAGATATAGTCCTTGTAGCGGCCCATGCGGTGAGAATACTTGGCGTGCAACGCACCCAGCGCGGCGTAGCAATCGCCCAGTGTCGGCACGATGACCCGAAAGGCCACGATG
>CBFHUI010000069.1:0-14128 GCA_965658725.1 Alphaproteobacteria bacterium
TGGTCGCGCTGGAAGAGATTGACCCGAGCTTTGAGATGGAGACCGAGCACTGGCGCTTGCGCGCTTGCCACGTCCCCCACGCCGACCCGTTTCTGACCTGTCTGGGCTTTCGGCTCGACGCGCTGGCACCCGGTGGACCGTCAGTCGTGTACTCCGGCGACGCCGGGCTGTGTGCTTCGCTGGAAAGCCTGAGCGAAGGCGCGGACGTGCTGATCCACTGGTGCTATCGGCTCAGCCACGAAACCCGATACGAGAGCATTGCCCGCCTCTCACCCCACGCCGGTGAAAACGGCGCCATGGCGGAGCGTGCGGGGGTCAAGCACCTCATCCTCACCCATCTGCGCGCGCACATGGACGCCAGCGAAGCGCTGCACGAGCAAATGCTCGCCGAGGCCCGCGCGGCCTTCAGTGGCACGGTGGAGATTGCCGAGGATGGGCGCAGCTTAACGCTTTGACCGGCTCGCCCTTGTCCCTCGTCCCTACTCCGCGCGGGTGTTGGCCCGCGCGCGCCACAGCACGAAGGGCAAAGCGCAGACGTACATTGTGACGCCGTAAGCAGCGGAAGGCAGGGCGTAGACGCTGAAGTCCGGCGCGCTGCCGTCTCCCAGCGCCGTCCACAGGATCGCCCCGATGGCAATGCCCAGCGTGGCGTTCTGCACACCCGCTTCCAGTGCAACCGTCGTCGCGGCCTTCCCGCCCAAACCGGCCAGTCGCGCCATGAACCAACCCACCGCCAGCATGACAAGGTTGAGCAGGATCAGCAGCGGGCCGAGCACGGGGAGTTGTTCGCGCAAGAGATCCAGGTTGGTCAGGATGATCACCAGCACCAGCACCACAAACAGCACACCGGCAACCAGACTGATGGGCCGGTGCAGCCCCTGCATGGTCGCTGGCAAGAAGTGGCGCAGCGCCACGCCTAGACCAACCGGCACAGCCGTGATCAGGAAGGCTTTGAGGAACAGTTCCACCAATGGGATCGCCGCGCCCAGCTCCGCGCCCTGATAGAAGCTCACCGCCGCAGGAACCAGCAGCGGCAGAGTGACGACAAAGGCGATGGACACCAGTCCCGTCAGCGTCACGGACAGCGCCACGTCTCCGCGTGCGAGGTTGGTGATCATGTTCGACGTCGTACCGCCGGGCACGAAGCTCAGGATCATCACGCCCACCTTGAAGGCCGGTGGCAGGTCAAAGAACAGCAGCAACACAAAGGCGATAATTGGCAGCACCAGCATCTGCGCCACCGCCCCAATCAACACCGCCCGAGGCCGCGTCAGCACCCGACCAAAGTCCTTCAGCGTCAGACCAATCCCTAACGAGAACATGATAAACGCCAACACAATCGGCAGCACAACAGTCGCGAGCATGGCCGCGGGCCTCCCCTACTCACCCCGAAACGGGGCGTGATTACTTATCCGGGCAGGTTGGTAACTGAACAATCGCATAAAGGCAAACGGCAGGAGACCGAAAGAAGCAGCTTGCATCGTATACATTTTGTATTATGGAGAAATACAGAGGAGAGGAACACACCGCGCCATGAGCCAAAGCAACAGGAAACTCGACTGCCTGCACAGTCTCCGCGAACGGATTTTGTCCACGGAGCTGGAGCCGGGGACAGATCTGGATGAAGCGCGCCTGTGTGAAGCTTACGGGATCTCCCGCACGCCGCTGCGAGAAGTGCTCCAACGGTTGAGCGGTGAGGGGTATATTCAGCTCGAAGACAACCGGGGCGCCAAGGTGGCGTCTATGGATGTCGGAGTCATGCGGACCTTCTTTCAAACCGCACCGCTGATCTATGCAAACATCTCGCGCTTAGCGGCGGAGAATTGGCGGGGGCCGCAGTTGGAAGCACTGAAGGACACTCAGCGTGCCTTTTCCCAAGCTGCCCACGCGCAGGACGCCAGCCGGGCAGCACTGTGCAATCATCGTTTTCACGATCTGATCGGCGAGATGGCGCAGAACCCCTATCTGGTGGCCAGCCTGAACCGCCTGCTTATCGATCACACACGGATGAGCCAGACCTTCTACCGCCCAACCTCAAAGGCCGAAGCCGCCTTGGTGGCGCAGGCCATTGACCAGCACGATGCCATGATCGCGGCTTTTGAGAGTCGCGCGGCGTCGCTTTCGCTGGATCTGGCGCTCAAGCACTGGGATCTCTCCCGCGACCAACTCGAGCGCTTTGTGCGCCCCGACCCTTTGCCCGTTGACGTTTATTCACTGGAAGCCACGCGCCATGCAGTTTGAAGGCATATATACCCCCGTCGTCACGCCCTACTTTGAGGACTTCAGCCTCAACCGGGACGCGCTGGCGCAGACCATTGACCACTTGATCGGTGCCGGGGTGCACGGTCTGATCATTGCCGGGACGACAGGCGAGTACTACGCGCAATCCACCGAAGAGCGGCTGGAGATGATGGCGCTGGCCAAGGAGATGATCGCCGGGCGCGCGCCCATGATCGTCGGTACAGGCGCCATCCGCACCGAAGACAGCATCGGCTTTGCCGAGGCCGCAAAGGCGCTGGGCGCTGACGCCCTGCTGATCGCGACCCCGCCCTACGCCTACCCTACGGGGCGTGAAATCGCCCTGCATGCGCTGGCCATCGACCGGGCAGCGAACCTGCCCGCCATGCTCTACAACTACCCCGGCCGGATGAGTGTGAACATGGACGAGGAAACGCTCGATCGACTGGGGCGGAGCCCGAATTTCTGCGCGATCAAGGAAAGCTCGGGCGACGTCAACCGCCTCCATATGCTCGCGCGGGACTACCCGCACATCCAGCTGAGCTGCGGCATGGACGATCAGGCGTTGGAATTCTTTGCCTGGGGCGCGCGGTCGTGGGTCTGTGCTGGATCGAATTTTGCCCCAGAGGCGCACATCGCACTCTATCAGGCCTGCGCGGTCGAGGGCGACTTCACCAAGGGCCGGGCGATCATGTCGGCGATGATGCCGCTCATGCGCGTGCTCGAACAGGGCGGCAAGTTCATCCAGTGCATCAAGTACGGCCTGACCCTGCGCGGCATCGATGCCGGTCCCCCGCGTCGTCCGCTGCAACCGCTGAACAAGGACGACAAGCGCGAACTTGCCGAGGTCATCCGCACCATGAACACCACGATATCCCAAATCACCGGCACCTCCATGGGCCAAGCCACGAACGGAGCGACACAATGAGCGACCTTCTGACACGGGCTGAATACCAAGCCATCGCCGACACGCTGGTCTATCCGCGCGCTGCCTTCATCGACGGCAAGTTTCAGGCGGGCAAGGGCGGCATGATGCCTACGCTCAACCCGGCGACCGGGGAGACCATCGCTGAAATTGCGGCCTGTAACGCCGAAGACGTGGACTTTGCCGTGGGCAAGGCGCGAGAAGCCTTTGATCAGGGTCACTGGTCCAAGCTGCACCCCTCTGAGCGCAAAGGCGTCCTGGTGCGACTGTCCAAGCTGATGACCCGCAACCGGCGCGAGCTGGCGGTGCTGGAAAGTCTGGAAAGCGGCAAGCCGATCGCGGATTGCGAGGGCATCGACATCCCCGAGGCCATCCATACGATCCTCTGGCACGCCGAAGCGATCGACAAGATCTACGACCAGACCGGCCCGAGCGGCGATGGCGCGATCTCCATGATTGTGCGGGAGCCAATTGGCGTGGTCGGGGCCGTGCTGCCGTGGAACTTCCCGCTGCTGATGCTGGCGTGGAAGATCGGTCCGGCGCTGGCCGCGGGCTGTTCCGTGATTGTAAAGCCCGCTGAGCAAACCACCATGACCGCGCTGCGTGTGGCAGAGCTGGCGGCTGAAGCGGGGCTCCCGCGTGGCGTGCTGCAAGTTCTGCCCGGCGATGGACCATCGGTCGGCGAGCCGCTGGGCCTGCACCCGGATATCGACATGGTGAGCTTTACCGGTTCCACCGAAACCGGCCGACGGTTCCTGCGCTATGCGGCAGACAGCAACCTGAAGAAAGTCGTGCTCGAATGCGGGGGCAAGAACCCGGCCGTGGTGCTTGAAGACGCGGAGAACCTCGATCACGTCGCTGAAAACGTCGTCAACGCAGCGTTCTGGAACATGGGCGAGAACTGCTCGGCTAACTCCCGGCTGATCGTCCACAAGGACGTCAAAGCCCCGTTGATGGAGCGCATTCTGGCGCGGGTACGAGACTGGAAGACCGGGGATCCACTCGACCCCGGAAACGCACTGGGCGCGCTGATCGACGCCGAGCACTGCGCCAAGGTTGGCTCCTTCCTCGGTGAAGGCGCGCTGACGGGCGGGGCGCTCGACGGGCCATACTGTCCGCCAACGATCTACGAAGTCAGCGCCGACGATGCCCGCGCGCGGGATGAAATTTTTGGCCCCGTGCTCAGCGTGATTGAAGTTGCGTCCATGGATGAGGCCATCCAAATCGCCAATGATACAGACTACGGCCTCACCGCGTCGGTCTTTACCGCGAACGCGCGCAAGGCCCTGCGCGCGGCACGCGACATTCGCGCCGGGACGGTGACCGTGAACTGCTACGGCGAGGGCGACATCTCGACCCCTTTTGGCGGCTATAAGCAGTCGGGCTTCGGGGGCCGAGACAACGGCATCCACGCGCACGACCAGTACACCGAACTCAAAACCATCTGGATCGACCTGACCGATCCCGCGGACGGAGACAACGTAGGATGACCGTTGAAGCAGTCGGCACCGAACGCCGCGGACGTGGCGCGCGCAAGGCGCATCGCCAGAAGCGCGACACAACCATGCTCCCCGCCCTCAAGCGCGCACTGCCCCTGACTGAACCCATGAGCCAGGAGCAGATCGAGAAGATCGATGCGGCGTCCATGGACATTCTGGAAAACGTCGGCGTGGTGTTCCGTGACGAGATTGCGTTGGAGGACTGGCGCCGGGCGGGCGCGGATGTGCGTGGGGAGACCGTGCATCTGGACCGCGCCATGGTGCGCGAGCTGATCGCGAGCATCCCCAGCAGCTTCACCCTGCACGCGCGCAATCACGCCAACGATCTGCCCTTTGGTGTGGATCACTCGATCTTCGTTCCGATGACCGGCGCACCCTACTTGCGCGACATGGACGACGTGCGCCGTAACCCGACGCTGGAGGATCTCGCGAACTTCCACAAGCTCAGCCACATGCTGCCGGCCATCCACTCCAGCGCACACCATATCGTTGAGCCCTACGATCACCCGATCTCTCAGCGACACCTGCGCATCACCTACTCGTCGATCAAGCACAGCGACAAGACTTTCATGGGCATGACGACGTCGCCAAAGAACGCGGAAGACGTCATGGACATGTGCGCGATCCTCTTCGGTGAAGAGTACATGGAAACCCACCCGGTCTGCACAGGCAACTGCAACGGCAACTCTCCGCTGGTGTGGGATGAAACCATGCTCGGGGCCATGCGCGCCTTTGCCAAGCGCAATCAGCCAGTGCTGTGCTCGCCCTTCGTGCTGGGCGGGGCCAACACCCCGGCTTCTGTCGCGCCGACCGTTGCACAACTCAACGCCGAGGCGCTGTCTGCGCTGGCCTACACGCAGGTTGTGCGCAAGGGCACACCGGCGATCTATGGCCACTATCTGGCGACCGTCTCGATGAAGTCCGGCGCGCCCATGGCGGGAACGCCGGAAATCAGCCTGATGAACTTCATGATCGGGCAGATGGCGCGGTTCTATGACGTGCCGTGGCGAACGTCGAATACGTTGGGAGGCGCAAAGACCTTCGACGCGCAGGCGGGTTACGAGAGCGCCACTACCATGATGGCCGCGCTCATGTCCGGGGCGAATTATATCTGGCACTCGGCAGGATGGAACGAAGCGGGCATGCACTGTTCAATGGCGAAATTCGTCGTGGATGCAGAACAGTGCGCCATGGGCTACCGGATGGCCGAAGGCGTGCGCTGGGACGACTTCGACGAAGCCCTGCAGGCCGTGCGCGATATCGGTCCGGGCGGCCATTACCTGGGCCACCCCCACACGCTGGAAAACTTCCAACGCGCCTTCTTCATGCCGGAAATGTTCGACAACAACTCCATTGAGCAGTGGCAAGCTGAAGGGTCGGTGGAGATCAACGAGCGCGCCTTGCAGCGGGTCCGCGACTTGCTCAACGAGTACGAAGAACCCGCGCTTGATGCGGGGGTCAATGAGGCCCTGCTCGACTATATCGCGCGCCGAGAGCGGGAAATCCCTGCCGCTGAAGCGCTCAATCAGGATCACTGATCATGGACCGTGGACGCTTTGCAGGTCAGACCGCGCTCGTCACCGGCGCAGGCGGCGGGATTGGCCGGGCGATCATCGCGCGGCTGCAGGCTGAAGGCGCGCGGGTGGTGGCCAGCGATTTGGCTCTGGATGCACGCCAGTGCAGCGCCGACGAGCGGATCGAGGGCGACTTGCTTGACCCTGATTTCACGGACGCCCTACCCGAACAGGTTAGGGCGCTCACCGGGCGGCTGGACATTCTGTGCAACAACGCCGGAATCATTGCGCGCGGACCGATCACACAAGCAACAGACGACGACCTGCGCCTTTCGCTGGCCATCAACGTCGAAGCCCCCTTCCGCCTATGCCGCGCTGCCATCCCCATTATGGCAGAGCAAGGCGCGGGCGCGATTGTGAACACGGCTTCGTGCTGGGGCTTGCAGCCCGGCCCGAACCATCCGATTTACGTCATGACCAAAGCCGCGCTTGCGTCCCTGACCCAGTGTCTGGGGCGCGATCACGCCCATCAGGGCATCCGCGTCAACGCGGTCTGCCCGAACGAGGTCAACACCGACATGCTGCGGTCAGGCTTTGCGATCCGGGGTCTGGACCCCGATCAAGGCATCAGCGCGCTGAACCAGACGGTGCCGCTGGGACGCATCGCCGAGCCAGAGGACATCGCCGACGTCGTTGCCTTCCTCGCTTCGGACGATGCCCGCTACATGGTCGGCGCGCTGCTGGAGATCAACGGAGGCAAGCCGGTCGGATGAGCGCCCTATCAAACAGCACCCCGGCGACCGCGCCCGTTGCTTTGATCACGGGCGCAAGCAGCGGCATTGGTGAGGCCATTGCTCGCCGCTTTGACGCCTTGGGCTACCGCGTGCTGAGCGCGCAGCGGCGGCCTGCGCCCGTGGGCGAAACCCTCAGCAGTTCCCTGCTCGAGCCGGGTGCGGCTGAGACACTGGCGCAAGCAGTGGCGGCAACCACCGACCGGCTCGACGTGCTGGTCAACAATGCTGGAATGATGCTTGAAGGCTCGCTGACCGAAAGCAGTCAGGCGGACTGGGACCAGCAACTGCACCTCAACCTCACCGTCCCTTTTACGCTGACCCGCGCGCTGCTGCCGATGCTGCGCGCGAGCAAGGGCAGCATCGTCAACATCAGCAGCGTCGAGGCCAGCGCCTCCAACCCGCGCCACGCGGCCTACTGCGCCTCCAAAGCCGGGATCGAGGGCCTCACGCGCGCCATCGCCATCGACGAAGGCCCCAACGGGGTCCGTTGCAACGCGGTTGCGCCAGGGTGGATCGACACGCCGCTGAACCTTGAATTCATCCAATCGCTGACCGGCGATGTTGAGGCTTTTCACGCCGGACTGAAAGCCATTCACCCCGTCGGGCGCACGGGCGCGCCAGAAGAAGTCGCGGCGGCAGTGGTCTGGCTGGCTTCCGAGGCTGCGAGCTTCACCACGGGCCAAGTGCTGACCGTCGATGGCGGACGCACGGCCAAGCTGAGCCTGCCGTCATGACGCGCTCGATCGCAGTCCCGCCCCTCCCCCGCGAACCCGGCCCCGCCGGTTGGAACGCGCTGTTGCCCGACCCGCCGCCTGCACGCGCGCTGGAAGAGCGACGCTCGGCGGACTGGTTGGTAATCGGGGCGGGATTTGCCGGTCTCGCTGCGGCCAAGCGCCTGAGCCAGTTGCGGCCCGAAGATAGCGTTGTGGTGCTCGAAGCCTTGCGCGTCGCAGAAGGGCCTGCCGGGCGTAACTCGGGCTTCATGATCGACTTGCCCCACGATCTCACCTCTGAAGACTACGCCGGCGCGCTTGACGCTGATCGCGCCCAGACCGCCGCCAACCGCGCGGCCATCGACTTCGCCCAAGCCATGGCCGAGGAAGCGGGGCTGAGCGAGGAAGCCTTCAGCCGTTGCGGAAAGATTAACGGCGCAGCAAGCGAAGCGGGGCATCGGCACAACCTCGACTACGCTCGTCATCTGCGCGGACTGGACGAGCCCTACGAGCTGCTGGACGCGGCGGGCATGCGGGCGTTGACGGGGACCGACTATTATCGATCGGGCCTGTTCACGCCCGGCGCGGCCATGATCCAACCGGCGCTCTACGTGCGCGGGTTGGCCGAAGCCATGGGCTCCAACCGGGTCACGGTCTACGAAAACTCGCCCGTGCGCGGGTTGGCGCGTCAGGGCGCAGCCTGGCTGGCGACAACGGACAACGGCAGCGTCAGCGCGCCCAAAGTCATCCTTGCCGTCAACGGCTTGATCAACGATTTCGGCTTCTACACCGGCCGCTTGATGCACATTTTCACTTATGCCTCCATGACCCGCGCATTGAGCGCGGACGAAGTGGCGGCCTTGGGCGGTTCCCCGACGTGGCATCTCACCCCTGCCGACCCCATGGGCACGACCGTGCGCCGAACCAGCGGCACCGGCGGGCACCGCATCGTCGTGCGCAATCGCTTCAGCTTTGACGCCAGCAAGGAAGTCCCGCCTGAGCGCTTTGACAACATCGCTCGCGATCACGACCGCTCCTTCGCCGTCCGCTTTCCGCAACTGGCGGGGGTGGAGATGGCCTATCGCTGGGGCGGGCGCCTGTGCTTGTCGCCGAACAACGTTGGGGCCTTTGGGGAAGTCGATGAGGGTATTTACTCAGCCTGCTGCCACAACGGTTTGGGCACGGCCAAAGGGACGCTGCTCGGCATGGCAGCGGCGGAGCTTGCGACGGGCGAGGACAGCGAACATCTGCGCTACCTGCTCAATGAACCCGAGCCCACCCGCGTTCCGGGTGGCCCCTTCGCTAGTTTGGGTGCAAACGCCGTGATCAAGTGGAACGAATTCCGCGCGGGCCGAGAATTCTAGACCTCATCGCTCCTCTTTTGAGCGGATAAGTCCTCAGCGATTCGCCTATTTTGATACATTATGAGGGGATAAGTCCCGTCCTGTGGGCTTGTTGTCCACAGAAGTCGCAGAACCACGCCCTTATGCGTCCTCACACCACCAACAGCGCGTTTTCGTATTCGGTCAGTCTCTCGGACCTTGTTGCGCTTTGGCCACATATGTATGGATGAAACCACATTCTGATTGTCGTTTTCACCCATTGATAAGGCTGCTTCCCATGAAATCGCTGTCTTTTCGCAGCCTCGGTGTTTTCGCGTTTCTTTGCTTTGCAAACGGCGCGACAGCGCAAGTGCTTACCCTGACAGGGGGTTCTGACCTGTTGGTTCAAGAGTACTACTGCATTGACGATACCGGTGTTCTGGAACAGCCGCTTTGCATCCCAGCGGAGCAGGCCGAAACCGAAGCAACGCCAAGCGTGCGCGGCTCCCACAGTCTCAAGCAACAGAACCAGGTGGCGACCAAGGCGGACATTATCCAGCTCAGCACCAAGGTCTCCAAGCTCGAAGCCAAGCTTCAGCGCATCCCGAACACCTTCAACAACCGTCGACGGACGGAAAAGTTGAAGGCGGAAATTCTGGCCATGCACTATCAGCTCACCCTGCTTACCGCAGGGCTATCGAACTGATTGTGCAAGCCAGAGTTTGAGAGAGCGGGGGCCGAGTGCGGGGGGAGCGCAGTCGGCCCCCGTTTTCGTTTCAGCCCGCACCGCTTTCGTAAGTGGACGACTTAGCGCGTGCGCTTCAGCGCCTTAACGGCCAGTGCAACCAAGCCAATCACCACAGCTGCAGCGATTACCATTTCAGAGTGCGTGTGCGCAGCCTGTGCCGTGTGAGCCGAGGCTGTGCCGGCGGTGAGCAGCATAGCGGCGGCGGAGAGCGTCAAGCGGGTCATAAGTCAGGTTCCTGTTGTGTGGGTTACGGCGGGGAGTGTGGCCTGTCCGCCGGGAGACTTCCAATCGAAATTCGTCTGGGCTCAAGCGCAAAAGCGCCTTGGCTCAGCGAAGAAAATGCACCGTCTCAGATCGAAATCAAGCGTCTGAGTGCATCCATGTCGGCCTCGTCTTTTCGAGTTTGTGCAATAACTTCACCCCGTCGCATGACGGTAAAGCTGTCGGAGAGTTCCTTGGCCCAGTCGAAGTATTGTTCGACCAGAATAATCGACATCTGGCCTTCTTCCTTGAGCGCGCGGATGACGGCGCCAATCTGCTGGATGACGTTGGGCTGAATGCCCTCGGTCGGCTCATCGAGGATGAGCAGTCGCGGCTGAGTGATCAGAGCGCGTGCGATGGCGAGTTGCTGTTGCTGCCCGCCTGACAAGTCGCCCCCGCGCCGCCCCATGAAGTCTGCGAGGATGGGAAAGAGGTCAAAGACCCGGTCCGGGATCCGCCATTGATTGCGCGGCAAGCAGGCAAAGCCGCTCTTGAGGTTTTCTTCAACGGTCAGACGCGGAAAGATCATCCGCCCTTGCGGCACGTACCCTACCCCAGCCCGTGCCAATTGGTGACCACGCAAGCGTCCGAGGTCCGTCGTGCCGAGCTTAATCGAACCGCTGCTGAAGGGATGAACCCCGACAATGGCCTTGAGCAGTGAGGTCTTGCCCACGCCATTTGGCCCCATGATGCAGGTAACTTCACCCGTGCGCGCCTCAACCGACACGCCGTGCAGGATCTGTGACGCGCCATAAGAGAGCTGAATGTCCTTAGCGACCAAGGTAGACATCGATCACCTCCGAATTGTTGACGACGTGGTCGATAAACCCTTCCGCCAGCACCGCGCCTTCGTGCAGCACGGTGACGCGGCAGTCGAGGTTTCGAACGAACTCCATGTCGTGCTCGATGACCACGACAGAGCGGGTCTTGGCGACCTCACGCAAGATTTCGACGGTCCGCTCGCGCTCGTGCGGAGTCATGCCCGCGGCAGGTTCATCAACGAGCAGGAGCTTAGGCTCCTGAGCGAGCAGCATGCCAATCTCCAGCCACTGCTTTTGCCCGTGGCTGAGGATGCCGGCTTCCCGGTCAAGCGCGTCGGCGAGGTTGATTTGCTCGGCCACCGCCTGCACCCGCGCCCGATCCGCGCGGCTTAAGTGGTAGAAAATACCCGCAATTGGCCCGCGCGGGTTGGCCAGCGCCATCATGAGGTTTTCAAAAACGCTCTGATGCTCAAACACGGTTGGGCGTTGAAACTTGCGGCCGATGCCCAGGCGCGCGATCTCCGCCTCTGACCGCCGCAGTACGTCGGTAGAGCCAAAGACAACGCGCCCCTTGTCCGGGCGGGTCTTGCCCGTGACCACGTCCATAAAGGTCGTCTTTCCGGCTCCGTTCGGACCAATGATGGCGCGCAATTCGCCTTCCGCGACGGTGAAGGACAAGTCGTTGAGCGCCTTAAAGCCGTCGAAGGAAACCGTAACGGACTGCATCATCAGCAGCGACGAACCTGAAGACAGGGCCGCTGTCTCAAAGCTCGACCGCGCGGCCGCGTCACTGTCACCGGCCTCCATCTGAGCAGGCCGCGGCGCCATGTTGAGGGTCATGGGGGGATACTTGCTCATGCGCTCGCCACCACTTCACCCGCGCCACGGGGTGGAACGGCGGGCGCGGCTGGTTCTGGCTCCCCTGCCGCATCGGGGCCGGGCTCTTCAGCGCCACTCGAAGCGGCAGGGCCGATCAGCATAGGCTCCACGCCCCGGCGCCATAGCCAGCCAACGACGTCGTGCCAAAGCCCCATGATCCCGCGGGGCAGGAACAGTGTCACCACCACGAAAATCAGGCCCAGCACGATCGGCCAGAACTCGGGCCATGGCACGCCACTGACGTCGATGGACACCGCGCCGAAGCCGATGGTGTTGATCCAGCCGCCGGTCAGCGCAGAGCGCAGCAGGTTCGCGGTGACGGCGCCAACGATGGCCCCGTAAATCATCCCGCGCCCGCCCAGCGCAACCCAAACGGCGATCTCGATCGACTTCAGGGGACCAAAACTGTCCGGGTTGATGATACCCGCCTGCGGCGCGAACAGCGCCCCAGCGACCCCCGCCAGCATGGCGGACACCACAAAGGTAAAGACTTTGTATCCCTCGACCTGATACCCCAGAAACCGCACCCGGTCCTCATCGTCGCGGATGCCGCGAATGACGTTGCCGAACTTGGATCGGGTGAGGAACAACGTCAGGGCGTAACCGATCATCAGCGCCGCGCCCGAGGCGAGGAAGAGCAGCGCCTTGGTGCTCGGCTCGGTCATCGACGCCCCCAGCACGTTTTGCAAGCCTGACAGCCCGTTGTTCCCGCGCAAACCGAACTCGTTCATGATGAACAAGTAGCCCAGCGCCAGCGTCAGCGCTTGTGTGATGATGGACAGATAAACCCCCGTCACCCGGCTGCGAAAGGCCAGCCAGCCAAAGGCAAAGGCCAGCGCGCAAGGAACCAGCAAGACCATGAGCGCCTGAAACCAAAACTGGTCAGCGAGTAACCAGAACCATGGCCACGGATCCTCCCCCTGCCCGACAACGGAGAAGATCGACTGCTTGACCGCTTCGTCGCGGGCGATCGGGTCGGCAATCTGCGCCAGCTTTTCGTCGGCGGTGGCGTAGATGAGGTTCATGCCGATGGCGTAACCGCCCAGCGCGAAGAACGCGCCATGCCCGAGGCTGAGGATGCCGCAGAAGCCCCAGACCAGATCCATGGCCACCGCAAGCAGCGCGAAACAGAGGATCTTGCCAAACAGCTGCACCATCGTGTCAGGCAAGGCCCCGCCCCCGCCGCTAAACGAACCATTGGCCACCGGCACGTAAACCATGAAGGCCGATAGCAGCGCGAAGACGATAAGCATGGAAAGCAGCGGTGAAGCACTGCGGTAGCGCTGGGAAAGGCGCTGATACTGCGCCTGTGTCATGGGCGTACTCATAGCTCGGCCGACCTCCCCTTCTGCGCGAACAGACCGCGCGGCCTGAACTGGATGAAGCCGATTACGGCGACCAGAATGATGGCGGTGGACAGCAGGGTGTTGTTCGGGAACAGCGGCTCGACCAGCTTGGTTGCCATGCCAACAAGACCGGCACCAACCAACGCGCCCCACAGGCTCCCCACCCCGCCAACGACGATGACCATAAAGCTGGGGATGATCAGGTCGGTTCCCATATCCGGGTTTGTCTTGAGCACTTGCGAGAGCACCGCGCCGGCCAGCCCGGCAATGCCGCTGCCCAGCCCGAATGTGAGATAGTCAATCCGGGCGGAGTTGATCCCCATGGTCCGCGCAATCGCCCGGTTCTGCGTAACGGCCCGCATCTCCAAGCCGAAGCGCGAGCGTTGCAGGAAGGCCAGCAAGCCCAGGAACAGGGTGAGTGCGACGCCGAAGACAAAGAGCCGCGGCGTCGTGATGCCCAGTATCGGGTTCACCGACAGGTTTCCCGCCAGCCAGTCCGGCGTCACAATCGGTCGGTTCTGCGGGGTAAAGATGAGGCGGAAGGACTGCTGCAACACCAGCGAGACACCAAAGGTCGCCAGCAGGGTCTCCAGCGGGCGACCGTAGAGGAACTGGATCACCAATCGCTCAAGGATCACCCCGGCGACGAAGGCAACCGCAAAGGCCAGCGGTATGGAGATCAGCACGCCCATCCCCGGCGGCACAGGTAAGGAGGTCTGCACCACAAACGTCGTGTAGGCCCCGATCATGATGAATTCGCCATGCGCCATGTTGATCACGCGCATCACGCCAAAGGTGATGGCCAGTCCGATGGCGCTGAGCAGCAGCACCGATGCCTGACTGAGGCCAAACAGCAGGTTGTTGCCAAAGTTGTTCACGGCAACGAGGGTCTCGATGCTCGCCAACCGTTTGATCGCTGCGTCACGGACTGTCTGCGGCTGCTTGTCGTCACCGGCCACACGCTGCACCGCGCCGCGTACGGCTGGATCGAGCCGGTCGCCCATGGTGGCCAGCCGGTCGAGCGTGGTGGCCTCATCCGCGACAGCGAAAGTTGCGATGAGCAAGGCGGTCTCCATGGCGACCCGCACCTCTGCGGCAGTCTCGCTTTCGAGCGCAGTTTGGAGCAGT
>CBFHUI010000070.1:0-14010 GCA_965658725.1 Alphaproteobacteria bacterium
TGTGCCGCTGCACGACGGCGCGAACCAGTTCGGTACCATCATGGGCCCTGACGCTCTGCGCGCTGCCGGCCTGATGGCGACGTTGGGCGCGCTGGGGCATCAGGTTGAAGACCTCGGCGACCTTGAGCCGCCCTGCGCACCGCCGCTGGCCTTTCCGCGCAACAACGCCGTGCGCAATCTCGGCACCGTGGCGGGTTGGATCGAGGTGATCCGGGCCCGGGTGGAAGCCATGGCCCCGCGCGATGTCCCGATTTTCGGCGGCGGCGACCATGCGCTATCGGCGGGCAGCATCGCCGCGATGAACCGGCGCGCACAGAGCGCCGGTCGGCCGCTGTTCGTGCTGTGGCTGGACGCCCACCCTGACTTTCACACCTTGGAGACAACCACCAGCGGCAACCTGCACGGCACGCCCATGGCTTACCTGACCGGTGAGGCTGGGTTCGAGGGCGGGTTTCCGGCCCTGAACTGTCCGCTGGCCTGCGAGAGCATCATGATGATTGGCCTGCGCTCTGTTGACCCGGCGGAGCGCGCACGGCTGGCCGGGCTGCAACTGGATCTGTGCGACATGCGGCGGATGGATGAGGAGGGGCTGGTCCGTCCGCTCGGCGCGTTCCTTGAGCGCGTGGCGGCCGTAGAGGGCATGCTGCACGTCTCGCTCGATCTGGACTTTCTCGACCCCGGCATCGCGCCGGGCGTCGGTACGCCTGTCCCCGGCGGGGTCAGCGAGCGGGAAGCGCATCTGATTATGGAGCTGGTGCACGAAAGCGGGCTGCTGACCTCGCTGGATCTTGTCGAACTTAACCCCTTCCACGACCACGCCGGGCGCAGTGCTCGGCTGCTGGTGGACCTGACGGCCAGCCTGTTCGGTCGCCGGATCCTTGAACCCTGAAAACCGACCCCAACTCCCTTTAACCGCGAAAGGAAACCCGACCATGAAAGCCCTGAACACCGTTCCCTTTGTGAGCGTCGAAAACATGATGCGGCTGATCCTCGAACTGGGGGTCGAAACCTGTATCGAGCAGATTGCTGAGTACATCGAGGCCGACTTTGCCAAATGGGAAGACTTCGACAAGCGCCCGCGCGTGGCCTCGCACTCGGATGTTGGGGTGATCGAGTTGATGCCGACTTCTGACGGCATCGATTACGGCTTCAAGTACGTGAATGGGCACCCGAAGAACATGAAAGAAGGCCTGCAAACCGTCACAGCCTTTGGCCTGCTCGCGTCCGTCTACACCGGCTATCCGACGCTGCTCACGGAGATGACCATTCTCACCGCACTGCGCACGGCGGCGACCTCTGCGGTTGCGACCAAGCATCTCGCCCCCAAGGGCGCGCGCACGCTGGCGATGATCGGTAACGGCGCGCAGTCGGAGTTTCAGGCCCTGGGCCTGCGCCGGGTGTGCTGTATCGACACCGTGCGCCTCTACGACATCGACCCCGAAGCAACGCGCAAGTGCGCGGCCAACCTCGCTGGCTCAGGCTTGCGGGTGATTGCCTGCACCAGTGCCGAAGAAGCGGTCCTGGGCGCGCAGATCATCACCACCTGCACCGCTGATAAGCGCAACGCGACCGTGCTGTCCGACAACCTCGTCGGCGCGGGCGTGCACATCAATGCCATCGGCGGAGACTGTCCGGGCAAGACTGAACTCCAGCGCGATATCCTCGACCGTGCAGACATCTTCGTCGAGTACCCTGAGCAGACCCGGATCGAGGGCGAAATTCAGGTGCTCGACCCCGCTACGCCGGTCAAGGAGCTGTGGCAGGTCATTACCGGACAGATCGAAGGCCGCACCTCGGCGGATACGATCACGCTGTTCGACGGCGTTGGTTTCGCGGTGGAGGATTTCTCCGCCCTGCGCTGGCTGCGCGATGCGCTGAAGATGTCGGAGAAGTTCCTCGACCTCGACATGATCGCTGACCCGGACGAGCCCCGCGATCTGTTCGGCATGGTGATGCGCGAAGTCGGCCGGATGGCGGAGGAAGAGCGCGGGAAGGCGGCTTAGAGCGCCGCCTTCATGGCTTGATTGAGGTCTTCGATCAGGTCCGCCGGGTGCTCCAGCCCTACGTTGAGCCGAACCAGACGGCCACCGAAGTCCTTCCCGGGCCGCTCCAGGTCCGGGTAGACCACGGCGAGGGACGTGACACCGCCCCAACTGAGCCCAATCTTGAAGATCTTCAGCGCGTCGAGGAAGGTTGCGGCCTGCTCAGCACTCACGCTGTCTTTGAACAGGAAGGAAAACACGCTCGCCGACCCGGTGAAGTCGCGCTTCCAGATTTCGTGGCCGGGGCAGGTGGGCAGGGCGGGATGATAGACGGCCTCAACCGCGCTGTTGTCCACCAGCCAATTCGCTACGTCCAGCGTCGCTGCTTCCAGATGCGCCAACCGCAGGCCCAGCGTCTGCAGTCCTCGAAGGGCGAGGCTGCAATCGTCCGGGGAGACCGCAAGGCCCAGCTGCCGATAGACCGGCCCCATGGCCGCAAAACTTGCTGCGTCGCGCACGGAAACCGAGCCGAGCAGCAGGTCGCTGTGCCCGCCGACATACTTGGTCAGGGCTTGGATGCTGACATCGACCCCATGGGCAAAGGCGTCGAACAGCACGCCGGCGGCATAAGTGTTGTCCAGCGCAACCGCCACTCCGCGCGCATGTGCTGCTGCGACGATCGCGGGAACATCTTGCACGTCCATGGTTACCGAGCCGGGGCTTTCGGTCCAAATTAGAGCCGTGTTGTCCCGGATCAGGTCGCTGATCCCCGCACCGATCAGGGGGTCGTAGGGCTCAACCTCAACACCCAGCCCGGCCATGAGGCCCTCTGCCATTTCCTTGTTGGGACCGTAGGCAGAATAGGGAACCAGCGCGTGACTGCCTGCGCGGCAGTAGGCGAAATAGACAAGCGCAATCGCGGCCTGCCCACCGGGCACAATGAAGCTGAAGTGGGCTTCTTCAAGGTCTGCGATCCGGCTGGCGAGCTCCAGCGTGGTCGGGGTCCCGTAGAGGCCGTAGGAATAGCCGTTCTCTGCTTGGTTCCAGTCATCATTGACCGAAGCCGCATCCTTGAACACCACCGTTGACCCGCGGAACACGGGCGTTGTCAGGGCGTTGTAGTCGCGTCGAGCGCGCGGCGCGGGGGAAAGCAGTTTGGTTCGCCAGTCCATGTCTTTTGTCCCTCTTGGGTCGTTACTGAAGCATCGCTCATGCCTTGTCTTGGATTAGTCTCTCAAGCGCAAGTCTGGCGCTTGCACGTCTGCGGCAATGACGGCAGGCTGAGCGCCGTAACAGCCGCAAAGGAGGGGACCATGCGGGGATTTGACAACAGCGAGTTTGCGGCGCGGACGGCGCGGGTTCAGGCAGCGATGGCCCAAGCGGGGCTGGATGCTTTGCTGCTCACCACCGAAGCAGACGTGCGCTACATGACAGGCTTCCTCACGCGGTTTTGGGAAAGCCCCTCGCGGCCTTGGTTCATCGTGGTTCCCGGCGCGGGCAAGCCGATTGCCGTCATTCCCAGCATCGGCGCAGCGCTGATGGGGACGACGTGGCTGGACGATATCCGCACTTGGCGTGCGCCGGATCTGGTAGACGACGGCGTGGGCCTGCTCTCTGACACGCTCGACGAGGTGGTGGGCAGTGCGGGTGGGCGGATCGGGCTGCCGGCGGGGCAAGAATCCAACCTGCGCATGCCCTTGCAGGACTTCTGGGACCTTCAGGCCCTGCGCCCGGAGCGACGCTTCGTCAGCGACGACAATATCGTACGCTACGCCCGCGCCGTGAAAACGCCGGGGGAAGTGGAGAAAATTCGGGCGGCGTGCACGGTTGCGGGTCGCGCCTTTGACCGCATGGGCGAGGTCCTGCGCGAAGGCTTGGCCAAGGAAGACTACTACCGCGGCTTCCAACGCTTATGCCTGGAGGAAGGCGCGGACTTCGTCACCTACATCGCGGGCGGACACGGTGAATGGGGCTACGGCGACATCATCGCGCCTGCTGACGAAAGCCGGATCACGGCGGGGGATGTGGTGATGTTGGATACGGGCGTTCTGCTCGACGGCTATTTCAGCGACTACGACCGCAATTTTTCCTTTGGCAAGCCACCACGGCAGGAAGTCCGGGACGCCTTTGCCACTTTGGTTGATGCTGTTGACGCGGGCTTTGCCGCTGCCAAACCCGGTGCGCGTGCCTCCGACCTGTTCGCCGCCATGGATCAAGTGGTGACCGGCGGCAAGAACAGCGCGGACTCAGGTCGCTTTGGCCACGGCTTGGGCCTGCAACTGACCGAGTGGCCCTCGCTGATTCCCGATGAGCATACGGTCCTTGTCGAAGGCATGGTGCTCACGCTCGAACCGAGCATCGAAACCACGGCAGACGGGCTGCTGCTGGTGCATGAGGAGAATATCGTCATCACACAAAGCGGCGCTGAGTTTCTCTCTCCCCGCGCGCCGCGCGACTTTCGTGTGTTCTAGGTCGGTATCCGCTCATCCGATCGCCGTGGGGGGTTGCAGCGCCCGGACGGCGTGGAGATAGATTTCCACCGCCTGCTCGATCTGCTCCACCTCAACCCACTCGTTGAGCGAATGGCACTGCGTCAGCGCACCTGGCCCGCAGATCACCGCTTCGCAGCGAAAGTTCGGGGCATCGGTGGAGCCGGAGAAGGAGCGGATCTCGCTGCTCTGTCCTAAAACAGCCGTGCTCGCGGCTTCCAGTGCGCGTACGGTCGGTGTTTCCAGCCCGGTTCCCAGCGCTGGTACGTCGAGGTCTGCGGTGATGAATTCGTAGTCACAATCAGGAATCTGCGCGGCGACACTTGCAACCACGGCTTCGATTTCCGCCATGACCGCGCCGTGGTCTTCACCGGGGATGGTCCGGCGGTCGATGTCGATGGTGCACCAGTCGGCGACTGAGCTGACGCTGTTGCCGCCGCGGATGGTGCCGATGTTCAAGGTCGGATGGCCCGCCATGGGGTGAGGCGTGCGCTGGGCGAGGGTGGCGGCGTAGTCCTCCAGCGCCACCACAATCCGGCACATGTGGTTGACCGCGTTGATCCCCTTGTGCGGCAGGGACGAATGCACGGAGACGCCTTTGGTGCGCAGACCGAAGCACATTTGGCCCTTATGCACCGGACAAATGGCCAGCTCGGAAGGCTCGGCGATGATGGCGTGGTCGATGCTCGGACCGTGGAGACCAAAGTGGTCGGAGCCGGTCATGGCGTGTTCCTCATCCACGACGGCGGCGACGATCAGGTCGCCTGCGAGTGGTTCGCCTGAGGCTTGCAGGCGTCTGACGACTTCGAGGTAAGCCGCAAGCCCCGCTTTCATGTCACAGGCCCCCCGGCCGTGTATCTTGCCATCGCGCACGAAGGGGTTGAAGGGGCCTTCATAGCCCTCGACGCCAACTGTATCCATGTGCCCGGCAAGCATCACCGTCGGCCCGCCGCCACTGCCTTTCAGTCGCCCCCAGACGTTGCGGCGACCATTGCTGACCGGCGCGCTTTCAACGGTAAGACCCAGCTCCGTCAGCATCTTTTCATAGGCTTGCGCCATTGCTTCTTCAGGCGCTGGAACCGGCATTTCGCCGTCAAAGGGGTTCACGCTGGGAATGCGGACCAGCGTCATCAGGTCATCGAGCAGCTGGCTCATGCCGGCAGGCCCTCCGTGAACAGTCGCCCCCGACCGGCGAGGGTGTCGCTGACCCCTGAAAGCCGGAGCAGGTGCCAGACCAAGGCGTGGTTGCTGGCCGTCACAGGCTTGCCAATGCGTGCTTCGGCGGTCTCAATGATCCCGGCCGCACGCAGGCTGGTGCAGGAAACAAAGACGCCGTCACAGTCCGGCGACTGGCCGACCTCGCAGATCGCCTCCAAGATCGAGTGCGGGGAGATTTTGCCCACCACCAAATCACTGTCCTCGTAGAACGACCCTACCAATCGTACGTCCAGCCCGGCGGCGGCGAAGTTCTCTTGCATCGCCAGCGTCACGTCCGGCGTGTAGGGCGTCAGCAGCGCCGGACGCCTGACGCCGAGCACGCTGAGCGCGGCTTTCGCGGCGGTCAGGGGATTGCTGGTTGGAATGCCGGGGTGAGCGGCGTTCATGATCTCCGCCACGCGCGCTTCACCGATGATGGTGGAGCCGGATGTGCAGCCGTACCCGATCGCGCTCAGGCCCATGTAGGCGGGGATCAGACCAGCGGCGACGGGCAACTCGCGTTCCATATTGGCCAGCGTTTCAGGCGTCACAACCACGTCGTTCGCCAGGCGTGCGTGGTAGAGCGCAACGCCGTCCATTGCGGTCAGCTCAGCGGCTTCTGCTTCCATGGTCTGGTCTGACTCGAGCACCAGCAAGCCAATCCGCGCTCGTGCGCCTGCGCCGTCGTCGCTGGTGTAGCCCAGGCGGCGGATTGTGGGGTCTGTCGCGGGGCTTTGGGAACCGTCAGGCATGAAACGTTCTCCTGCATCCTAGGGTCTGGATCACCTTCTGCCACAAGCGGAGCTTTGGCAACGCCTCGATTTGCGACGTGTTGCAAGCTTGGCAGGGACGGGCAGGCGCTCTAGGCTTAAGGCTGATTGAGTGGGGTTAGTGAGCAAGGTTATGGCCAACAAGCGCAGCGCGTTGACGTCCAGTCACTGGGGCGCAGGAGTTGTGCGAACCGACGCCGGGCGCGTGACAGGGGTTGATCCCTATCCCGGTGACCCGTCCCCCAATCGCATCAATGAGAACATCCCCGGCAGCCTCTACAGCGACGCCCGCGTCAAGCGCCCGGCGGTTCGGGCTTCGTGGCTGGACGCCAAGCGCGGCGCTGCGAGCAGCGACGGGAACAAGGGCGTTCGCGGGCGGGATCCGTTTGTCGAGGTCAGCTGGGAAACCGCTCTAGACCTGATCGCAAGCGAGGTGAGCCGCGTGCGAGAGACACACGACAATGCGTCGATCTTCGCAGGCTCCTACGGCTGGTCGAGCGCAGGGCGGGTGCATCACGCCCAGTCACTGCTCAAGCGCTTTCTGAACACCCAGGGCGGGTTTGTCCGTTCTGAGGGAAACTACAGCTACAACGCCGCGCTTGTGCTCATGCCCTACATCAGCGGTCCTTATCGCCTGAGCATCATTGATTCAACCCGCTGGTCGGTGGTTGAGAAACACAGCGAGCTGGTGGTCGCCTTTGGCGGACTGGCGGAGCGGAATACGGCGGTTTGCGACGGCGGGGTGAGCTTTCACCGCTTCCCGGATGCCGTTCGAGCCTGCGCGGCAGCGGGCGTCAAGTTCATCAACATCAGCCCCATGCGCACCGATATGGCACCGGATGTACAGGCGCAATGGCTGGCGCCGCACCCGGGGTCTGACACCGCGCTGATGATGGGTTTGGCGTACGTGTTGCTTGATGAAGGGCTGCACGACCCTGACTTTCTGACGCGCTATACCACCGGGTTTGACCGGGTCGCTGCATCCCTGCGCGGTGAGCTCGACGGGATCGCCAAGACCCCGGAGTGGGCCGAGGCACAGACCGGGATTCCGGCGGCGCAGATTACAGCGCTGGCGCGGGAAATGGCGAGCAAGCGCACCCTTATCACGCTTGCCGCTGGGTTGCAGCGCGCGGACTACGGCGAGCAGCCGCTTTGGATGGTCACTACGCTTGCAGCCATGCTGGGACAAGTGGGCTTGCCCGGCGGGGGCACCATCATCGGTGCCGCCGTCAACGGCAACATCGGTACCAAGGAGCGGCTCTTTGCTGCCGGAACCATGCCGCAGGGCCACAACCCGGTGAGCGCCTTTCTGCCCGTCGCGATGATCGCGGACATGCTGCTGCATCCGGGGGAGGCCTATACCTACGACGGCGCAAACCTGCGCTTTCCCGATGCGCGGTTGGTCTGGTGGGCCGGGGGCAACCCCTTCCACCATCATCAGGATTTGAACCGCCTGCACCGGGCCTTTCAGTCCCCGGAAACCATCATCGTCAATGAGATCAGTTGGACCGCCACCGCGCGCCACGCAGACATCGTTCTCCCCGTCGCAGCCGCGCAGGAGCGGGACGATTTTGGCGCAGGCAAGTCCGACGACACGCTGGTCCCTATGCCGGCCCACGCCGCGCCCGCCTTTGATGCGCGGCTGGAATTTGACATTTACGCCGATCTCGCCGAGCGGTTGGGCGACCGCGCAGCCTTTACCCAAGGCCGAACGGCGGCGCAGTGGGGTGCAGCCTTGTGGGAGGAGACGCGGGACTTTGCCCGCGGCGCTGGTGTCGCGCTGCCCGAGTGGGATGCTTTCATGGCCGGTGATCTGATCGCAGTGCCAGACCCCAGCCCGGAGCAAGTTTATCTTGCCGACTTCCGCGCGGATCCAGACGTCAACCCTTTGCCCACGCCTTCGGGGCGGCTGGAGCTGTATTCTGAGACCATCGCGGGCTTTGGGCTGGCTGATTGTCCGGGCCAAGCGACGTGGTTTCCCCCACGCGACGATCCGGCTGAGCATGGCCCGCTGTTCTTGATTTCCGGCCAGCCGAAAACCCGCCTTCACGGCCAGCACGACGACGGTGCTTACAGCCGTTCCAAGAAGATCCATGGTCGGGAGCCGGTGCTGATCCACCCCGATGATGCTGCGGCGCGGGGGATCGAAACGGGCGACGTGGTGGAGTTGTTCAACGGACGTGGGCGGTGTCTCGCTGGAGCGGTGCTGAGCGAAGACGTGAGGGCAGGGTGCCTGTTCCTGTGGACCGGTGCCTGGTTTGACCCCGACTTCACCCAAAACCCACCGCTGGAGCGCCACGGCAACCCCAACGCGCTGACCCATGACGACAAGACCTCCAGCCTTTCGCAGTCACCGGCCGCACATTCGGTGCGGCTTGATGTGCGCAAGTGGTCTGGGCCTTTGCCGGCGGTCGAAGCCTTTCGCGCGCCGCCCTTCAGGGCCTAGCGAGCACCGCCGCGCTAGCCGTCTTTCTTGGCTTCAGGAAACGCGACCGGGCCGCCGTGCTTTTCCCACGTGCCGAACCCTTCTTTGAGGTGTGCGGCGTCAAAGCCCATGTCCTGCAGCATCGCGACACTCAGAGCCGAGCGCCAGCCCGAGGCGCAGTGGAACACGTAGGACTTGTCCGGCTGGGCGAAAACTTCCTTGTGGTAGGGGCTTTCAGGATCGATCCAGAATTCGAGCATGCCGCGCGGGGCGTGGATGCTGCCGGGGATAAAACCGCTGCGCTGGCGTTCGCGCACGTCGCGGATGTCCACAATGACGGTGCTGGGGTCATCCAACCGCGCGATCAGGTCAGCCGTCTCGATCTCTTCAATCCGGGCGCGGGCCTTGGCGACCATCTCAGCAGCGGTGGTTTTCAGCGGGGCCATAGGTGTCTCCTATCCGGCAATTCTGGTCAATGAGCAGCGCGGGACAGCGGCCTGCACACGGCACAAATTGACACCTCCAAGCCGGTAGAGCAACATCCGCGCTCATCCCTTAAACCTGTCTCTGACCCAAGGATCTCTTCATCATGTCATCGAAACCCATCGCGCTCGTTACCGGCGGCGCTCAAGGCATTGGCGCGGCTTGTGGCAAGGCGCTCGCGGCGGACGGTTATCACGTCGTGCTCGCCGACCTGCAGGAGAGCGTAGTCGAGCAAGCTGCTGCGCTGGGCGGCACTGGAATGATCTGTGACATGTCCGATGCCGACGCGATCCTGAAGCTGTTTGACACCATCGAAGCCGACCTCGGCCCTGTCACCGCGCTGGTGAACAACGCGGGCGTTGCCATGCCCGGCGATTTCCTGAGCTACGATCTTGAAGCCTTTGACAAGGTCATCAACCTGAACCTGCGCGGCCTGTTCGTGGCGCTGCAGCGGGCCGCAAAGACCATGGTGGACAAAGGCATCGAAGGCGCGATCGTCAACATGTCATCGATCAACGCCGTGGTCGCGATCCCGACCATTCCGGCTTATTGCGCATCCAAGGGCGGGGTGAACCAGATCACTAAGTCTGCGTCGCTCGCACTCGCTGAGCACAACATTCGCGTGAACGCAGTGGGTCCGGGCTCGATCGATACGGAGATGATGGCAGGGGTCAACGCAGACGCGACCGCCATGGCACGCGTGATGAGCCGCACCCCGCTCAAGCGCGTAGGGGAGCCTTCGGAAATTGCCGATGTGGTGGCCTTCCTGTGTTCGCCCAAGTCCAGTTACGTGACCGGCGAGACCATTTACGTCGATGGCGGCCGGATCGGTATGAACTACACCTGCTAGGGCCAGCGCCCGCGCGGGGGCCGATTCAAGCCGCGTGCGCCTTCACGGTTCCCTCCGCGATCCAGCCGTCGAGGACGGCGAGAACGGCGTCTGTGAAGGCCAGATCGTTGATGTGGGCGTCGATTTCGGAGGTGGGCACGGTCATGGCCGCGCGCACCTCGTCTATCATCGCGGCAAGGCCCTCGGGGTCATGAGCAGGTTCACCCACTTTGTCCCATTCTTCTACCCCATGAAGCGGCATCATGAAGTGCACGGGGCCTTGCGCCGCGGCCAGTCGCTCTGCAATCAGCCGCACCAGCGCGCGGCGTTCCTCAGGGGAGAGGCCGGAGGATTTGATCAGGCGGTTGTGCGCGTGGAAAGGGCGATCCTGGTACTGCGGGGGGATCTCCTGCCACCCGGCAAAGTCGATCAGGTCCGCGCAGCCCGGGGAGACGATCTGCGGCACGCCGGCCGCGCCTGCATTGGTGAGCCGATCCGCGCCTGCATTAACCACGGAGCCAACCATGAGGTTACTCAGCTCGGGCAGGGCAAGGTCGAGGACAGCGGCGAAATAGCCTTGCCGCGCCAGTGCCTCAAAGGCCATACCGCCCATGCCCGTCGCGTGAAAGACTGCCACCTCGAAACCGCGTTCGATCAGCGGGTCACGCAGGTGCTTCATGTACATCAGGCAGGAACTGCCCAAGCTTGTCATTCCAATCACCGGGCGGTCGCGCACCGGCGGCTCCACCGCCCGTGCCGCGCCGAGCACCGCGCCTGCGGCCTGACTGAGCGAGGACTTGCACACCGAGTTCAGGCCATAGAGCCCTCCGGCCCACAGGATCATTTGGATATCCGGAGACAGCCGCTCTGCCGGGATCAAGGGAGAGAATGCGACCGTAGAGACCACGTATTTCGGTACCCCCAGCGGCAGGGCCTGACAGCAGTCGAGAACCAAATCCGTCCCCATGGTCCCGCCCAGCCCGATGATCCCGTCAACCCGCCCTTGGGCAAACAGCTGCGTGCACAGTCTGGCCGCGCCTTTGGCCATGATCTGGATGGCAAGGTTTTCGTCACCGGCATCGATGGCGTTTTTAATGGTTTTGCCGGCCGCCGCTGCTACGTCGTGCTTAGAAACATCGGTGGGCTCGGTCGGGTCGCCGAGGACGCTGACATCCATGGACAGAACCGCGCCGCCCTGCGCCCGGATGGTATCGCAGACAAAGCCTAATTCGGCGTCTTTGGTGTCAAAGGTGCCGATAACGAGGATGGTTTTGCTCGTGGTCATGGCGTGAAACTCCTCCGCTCTCACCTTCACGCGCGATTGGGTTCAATTATGGCGCGCACGCGGGTCTGACTGGTGCGATATTGTCACCAAGGGGTCATTCTACTGGGAAGTGTGTTTCAGTCCCTGCGGGCGGGCAAGGGAAATCTTAGCGCCATGCGGTGCGTAGGAGCTCGGTGGCGAGGGCTTGTAAGGCCGGTTCGGCACGGGTGAGAATTTCGCTCCGATCGAACAGGGTCGGGTCTGCCTTCAGCTCCGCCCTGATCGCGCCGCCGAAGCGCTGGCGCAGTTCAGTTCCGACGTTAAGCTTGCGCACGCGATGCTGAAGCGCCAGCCGGGCGCGGTCTTCGTGCCGAATGCCCGAGCCGCCGTGCAACACCAGCGGCGTGGTTGTCACCGCCTCAATCTCTGCAAGGCGCTGCCAGTCGATGACAGCGTGGTCGCGGGTCTGCAGGTGCAGGTTGCCGACGGAAATGGCCAGAGCATCGACGTCTGTTTCTGCTGCAAAAGTCGCAGCCTCATCCAGCGTCGTACCCTCGCTGGCGGCGCCGCCTTCGTAGCCGACAGTCCCGACTTCTGCCTCGACACTGACGCCAAAGCGTCGCGCAGCAGCGGTGACGGCGTTGGTCAGGGCAATGTTTTCTGTCAGGGGCAGGGCGCTGCCGTCAATCATGATGCTCGAAAAGCCTGCGTCCAGGGCGGCTTCGCATTCTTCCAGTGTCGCGCCATGGTCCAGATGCGCGACGACGGGAACGGATGCGTTCTTGGCCAGCGCCCGGAACATTTCTCCCCACAGGTGAACCGGCATGTTCCGTCGCGCGCCCGGTCCTGCTGACAGGATCACGGGTGCACCGGCGGCTTCACCAGCGGCCACGTAAGCACGCGAGTCCTCCCAGCCCTGACACACGAACCCCAGCGTCGAAGCGCTGCGGGCTTCGGCCTGAACCAGAACTTTCTTGAGCGTGGCCAGCGGCATTATTTGAACTTCGCCACCATGTCTTTGATGCCCGGAATGGTCTCGACCTGATAGGCATGGGTGGGCTGGAAAAACTGAACCAGGGAGCGCTGGGACGCGCCGGCAAGGATGGTGAAGTAATACATCTCATAGCCCGGTGCGGCGACGCAGGGATGATAGCCCTTGTCGATCTGCAACGTGCTGCCGTCCACGATGTGATAAGCCTCCCCAACCGCGCCGTCCTCGCGCTGCAGCAGCTGCATCCCGAAGCCGTGGCCGGGCCGGAAGCGGAAGTTATAGACTTCGTCGTGGTGGGATTCGTCAGGAAGGCGGTCGGTATCGTGCTTGTGCGGCGGAAAACCAGACCAGCCGCCAGCGCCAACCGTGTAGAGCTCGGAGATTAGCAAGCGCCCCACCTTGCCCGGCGGGTTCTGGCCGAGGAGGTGCTTGATCTTACGGTGGGTCTTGGTGTCATCGCTGCCGTACTGCACCGGGTCAATGTCGGCCGCGCGGACCACAAAAGGCTCGTAGACTTCATCAAAGCGCGCCCCGGCGATGAAGACCTCGCAGTCATTCTGCGCGGTCAGTTCGGCGGTCGCATTGACCGGTACATAAACCGCGTTCGGCTCCCCGTCCCAGACGTCTGCGCCTCGGCCACCGACAGCATCGGCTTGCCACCCGCCAACGTGGACGTCGATGGTTCCGGTCGCAGGAACGATGCAGGTTTCATAGCCCTCAACCGTACTGACAAAGGTCTCACCGGCCTGCAGCTTGACGATGTTAAAGTAAACCAGCGGCGTTACGGCATCATTGCGATCAACAATGGCCGTGTTCTGGTTGTCGAAGGGAGCGATGTGCATGGGTCAGGAGCCTTTGTGAGACGCGATGAAGGACTGGACTTGAGCGGTCGTTGGCATGGCACTGGCACAGCCCGATGTGCTGACCACCATAGCGGCAGCGGCCGAGCCGAAATCCACTGCCGTTTCAACCGGTTCACCGGCGACCATAGACGCCAGAAGACCACCCATAAAGGCATCACCGGCGCCAAAGGGCTTCAGCATGTCCACAGGGTAGATCGAGGTTGTGAAGGAAGTCTCACCGGTAAAGGTAATCGACCCCTCCGCACCCTGCTTATAAATCACCAGACGGCCTGCGCGCTCTTCAGCCAGACGCTGAGCCAAAGCTTGGCCCGCGTCGATGGAACCAGCGAGAAGGCCAAATTCTTCGTCGTTGCCCACGATTACGTCGCAGGCCTCGATCGCAGCGAAATAAACCGCTCGCGCCGCCTCGTCCCCAGCCCAACTGTAGGGCCGGTAATCGAGATCGAGCATGGCACAGGTTGACCGCTGAAGCGCAGCGAGCGTTGTGGCGCGGCTTGGGTCTATGGCGAGTGCCGTCCCGGTCGCCACAAGGATCGGCGCGCGTTCGATCTGAGCAAGGTCAAAGGTTTGAGGGGAGAGGGCGAAGTCGGCGGCCTGATTGCGGTAGATCACCACTTCACAGTCGCTCGCCCGGCTTTCTGCCAGCGCCAGCGAGGTTCGCTCTGCGCCCTTGACGGGGTCAGGGGTCAGATGCGTGACCCCGTAATGCTGCAACTT
>CBFHUI010000071.1:0-13604 GCA_965658725.1 Alphaproteobacteria bacterium
TCAAGGGCGTGAACGACGATGAGCTCGAAACGCTGGTTGCCTGGTGCGGGGATGAAGGTTTTGATCTGACCTTCATCGAAGTCATGCCCATGGGCGTTATCATGGACGATACCGGCGCCGACGATAGCGGGCGGGAGGGGCAGTTCATGTCCCTGCAGGACGTTCGCGACCGGCTCAGCACCCGTTGGACGCTGGCGGAAAGCAGTTTCCGCTCCGCCGGGCCCGCGCGCTACTTTATGGTGGGCGAAACGGGTCAGCGGCTGGGCTTTATTACCCCGCTGAGCCACAATTTCTGTGAGCTGTGCAACCGCGTGCGCCTGACCTGTACCGGCATGCTCTACATGTGTCTGGGGCAGGACGACAGCATGGACTTGCGGGCCGTTCTGCGCAACGCGAGCAGCGACGATGCGGTCAGCCGCGCCATCGATGATGCCATCTTGCGCAAGCCCAAAGGCCACGACTTCATGGTCGGACGCGACGGCGAAGCGGCCGTCGCGCGCCACATGAGCGTAACCGGCGGCTGATCACCCCGTTCTTTCCGGCCGTTGGCTTACGCCAGAAGGGCTATTCTGATTTATAGATTTGCCGCGAAGACGTGATGATGAGGTCGATCAGCGGCTTGTTGCTCGGCTTCTGAAAAAACTCGGCATCGAAAGAAACTTGGAGCGGCAAGTCAAACTGCGGAAACCCTTCAAGCTCTTGGAAATTGGGTTGATTCAGGGGATGAGAACAAATCCCAAAACCGACCCCCGCGCCGATCAATTCATGCGCCTCCAGAAAATCATCCGTTTGCACTGAGTTACCACATCGCTTTTCGATCGCCAAAAGCTCCAGCCAAATCGACCCAAGCACCCCCAAACGCCGAGCGGAAATCATTTTGTGGGATCCCAAACGATCGACCGTCGGCTTGCCCCGTTCAGCAATGTAGGCATCAGAGGCATAGAAGCTGTAACGAGCGGTCCCGATCGGGAAGGACACCATTGTCGTACCGTCGCCCAGCATGGCGCTAAAGTTTACATCGGCCTGAACCAGCTCGCGCCACTCGCGTCTGAAAAGGCCCGAAAACTTCACGCGGTACTTGTCGAAAATCACGGGATTGTCCCGCATGAGCGGTTTGATCAGCACTCGGAATGTCGTTGGGTTCAAAGAGATCCTGAGGGGAATGCGCGAATGGGCCAGCGTAGGCTGATTCAAGCTCATCGCGCCTTCCAGCACTTCATCCGCCCGGGCAATCTTTTTGGCGATGCCACGTCCCACCGGCGTCAACTTAATGATCCCGGAAACGCTTTGATAAAGCCGGGTTTGGACCATTGCTTCAAGGCGTTCTACCCGCCGTTTCAAGGTGACAACGGAAACGTTCAAGCTCCGCGCTGCCTCATCAAGGGATGTGGAAGTCGCCACCGCCAGAAAAGCACGATACTGGCCCCACTCCGCTGCACTCCGTGGCGAGAGAATCGCCGCGCCGTGCAGTGCGTGGTAGGCTGCTTCAAAATCCTCTGGTTGATCATTAGTCAAGCCTCATTACCTCCCGCAGGAAAGCCATCTTTTGGCGGCCAGACGGCGGCTGCTTGAAAGAATTTAATGCCCTCTGCGATGAGCGCTTGTGTTAGGAGGCGGCCCATTTCGGTCTTGTAAAACGCTTTGCTCACAAGCAGATAACTGGGCACGCTGACCACGGGCAAATCGGGGCAAATGATGAAATCAGAGCTCAGCGACCACTGCGTCACAGGGGTAAAATACAGCCCTTGCTTTGCCAACAGGTCGCCAGCCGTTGTTGAGTCAACCTCAATGAAGCTGGAGCATTGTGACGGAATGTTCTCAATACCCTCCCAAAGCGCTCGGATCAGTCGATAATCTTCAACGATGGCAAGGTGATGTTCGCTCAGGTTTTCTTGGTTGGGCAGCCCATACCGATCCACGTAGGCCGGTGTACAACCAAAAGCGACTTGATGGACGCCAAGCGATATGGATCTTACCTGGGGTGACTCGCTGCTGAAATGCGTGAAGGCCAGATTGAAATCAAAGGTCTGTGACACTTCAGGCGTCGGCCCAGTGAGAACGCGCAAAGAGTAGTTTAGAAACAACTCCGGCGACTGCTCTAGCCATGGGATCAGCATATACCCCACAAGCGCGTCCATCATCCAAACCGACGCTTTAGTCGTATCTCGTGGATCGGGATAACGCAGATCAGGCTTGATCTCTGCCAAAATTCTGTCGGCATTCCGCAACAGCGCCGCCAGATCTTCACCCTCTGCGGTCATCCGAAACTTGCTGCCATAGCCGAGGAAGAGTTTGGTTTTTAGGACATCTTCAAGTCGAGCGATCCGGCGCTTGAGCGTTACAACCGACACACCCAACTGGCTCGCAGCTGCGTCGGAGCTCTTGGTCGTGAAGAGCGCAAGAAACGCGCAGAATAGATCCCATTCCGTCAAACTTACCGGGGATTGCTTGAGCACCACTTGAACTTTCGTTTATTCGAAGCATCTCCGAGCCGTCATCCGCACCCGCGGCAGAACATTCAGCTTCTTGATGCCCAAGGATTGCATAGTTCAGGACAGTCTCGCCCTACTTTAAGTGGTGTATCTTTCTAGTGTATTGAGTGTCAAATATCACTATGCGAGAAAAGGCAGGTTCTTCTATTTTTGAGGGAAAATAGTCCAAGTCATGGCTACTTATAAAGGCAAATTAGCCCCCTTAGGGTGCAAACGCGTGAGTTACAATAGCCCGACGTTTTCCTTTCATGCTCGGTTTTTGTCGAAAAATGATTGGTTTTTGGCTATTTTCTATAATGACTTTCTGGCACCAAGGAAGATCTTGGGATCCTTGGCTTGATCCAAAACCAGGACCTCCCAATGCAAATGTGGACCAGTTGACGCACCTGTGGATCCCACCTCTCCAACCTTCTGCCCCACGACAACGGCAGCGCCCTTTTTGACCGAAATCTTGCGCAAATGCGCGTAGCGGGAGATGACTCCATTGCCGTGATCGATTTCGACCAGATTGCCGTAAGAGCCCTTGCGCGACGCATAGACCACACGGCCCGGACCAGCCGCGGAAACGCGAGTGCCGCTGGGCCCTGCGAAGTCCATTCCCTTGTGCATCCGATACTTACCGCTGATCGGGTGCTTGCGCATGCCGTAGCCCGATGAAACGCGGAGACCTTCCACAGGCCGATGGGTTGGCAGCGCATCAAAGTGGTTGCGACGGTGCTCGAGTTCTTCAGTCAAACGTTCGACCATCAGCGCTCGATCCAGCAGCGCATTGATCCCAGCGGTCGAAGGGTCGGCGGTCACAGCAAATTCACGCCGCTCAATCTCGCCCTCATCCGCCTGCCCGCCCATGCCGTTCCAAAATGGACTGGACACACTGTCGAGCAGGGCATCGAGGTTCAAGGTCGTATCCTGTGTGACACCGGTCATGTCGATCGCCTTTTGCACGGCCGCCATTTGCTCTTCCACGCGGCTCTCAAGCCGGTCGAGTATCAGGCTCTGCGCGTCGGTCAGCGAGGCGATCTGGGCCTCTCGCTGCTTGACCAAAGAGGTCAGGCGCGTGTTGTCCGCCTCCCGTTGCGCCAACTGGCCCTCCAGCGACTTCAGCTGCAGGTCACGGTCGGCGACGATGGCTTGTGTTGCGGTCAGGTCTGCCGCCAGCTCCGCATTCTGCTCGTTGAGAAGTTGCATGGCTCTGCGGCGGGCTTCGTCGGTGTCGGTCTTACCGGTTTGGAAGGAGATGATGTCCCGCTTCAAACCAGCAATCACCTCGTCTCTGGCTTCAAGGCTCACACCTAACCGCTGCGCTTCCCGCTCCAAAGCACGCGTTTCCTGCCGCGTGGCTGCAAGCTCGCTGGCCATGGTGTCGAGCGTCTGGCGCTCAATATCCAGTTCAGCTTCGAGCAAGTCTTTCTGCGTTTGCACCAACGCCAATTCGCGCGCCAGCACTTGAGCATCTGCGGACAGTGGCGTCCCTGCACCGGCAGCGCCAGGCGAAGCCGTTGCATCACCCGAGACAGCCACACCACCATCCTCTAGTGCTGCCTCGCTGGCATCTTCAGGCAGCGGCTCCTCTGTGAGCGACAGCGCGGCGTTGAGGGTAGACAACAGGCGCTCGTTCTCAGCCATCAAGGTTTTGATGTCGATGTCGCGGCTATCAATCAGGATCAGGCCCCGCTCAGTTGCGGCGCGATCAAACAAGGCGGTCTGCTGGGATTCGAGCTGGTGAGACATCAGATCAAGCGCGACGCGGAGATCTGCATTCCGCTCTTGGACTTCAGCGTTCACCAGCGCGCGGTGGTTGGCCAGCCCAACGCTGAGAAACAGAATTGCTAGCCCTAAGGCAACTGCGCCGCCAAGCGCAGCCGTCATCTGGTGCCAGCCGCGAATGAGGAGCGATTTGTCCACATTGCGACTGTCCACAAGAACCCTGTCCCTGAAGCCGAGCGCCCTTCCCCAATGCCGCGCCGCACCAGCGGTTTTGGCGGCGATCTTCTGTGTCACGGGACCGGCCGTTCCATTGGCCTGTGCGGCCGCTTCCATGGCCGCTTTTGTCCGTGAGACTGCTGGATCTGACATCCAGTTAACCCCTTGCATTTTCTTGTCTTTCAGCCCGTTCGAGACCGCAAACCGTTGATCCTGCTTCAGCCCAATGCAGCAGGTGCTTGCGTCCTCTCCGATGGACTGGGACTTGTTATTTTTTCCAGATGCCCAGCCAAAGGCTGCAACTTTCAGGATAGGTAGTTATACCATTATGCGCGTGTAAAGTAATCGGGTTAATGCCCAAAGGTTCCCCAATTTTTCCCCGACTTGTCCCCAAGCTTTTGTCGCCCGGTTGGGGTTTTTTGAGTGCGCTTGGGTTAGCTTCAGACTTGGATGAAAATGAGGCGAGAGGCGCGCTCCAATATGTCTGAACGGCAAGGGTACATCCGGCGTTTGAGCCTATGGCTGAGCCTGCTTGGCAGTGTGCTTGTGACGCTCGCGGTGCTGCTGTTGCACGCAAGCGGGAGCGGGAGCGGAACGCTGGAATCAGTCTTGCTCTCGCTGGCCGTGGTTTTGCTCGCCGGGTTTGCTCTGTCAGTGCGATGGAAGGGGGAGATGAGCGGTCGGGCGGGTGTGATGCTGCTCGCGCTGATGCTTCTCGCAGGCACGATGCTGCGCTTGCTGAGCGCGGCAAGCGGTGGAACGGAATGGCTCCAGCTCAGCATTTTCACGGGAAGGGGACCATCGCCAGAACTGGGCTTAGACCTCTATGCCGGACGCGCGCTACTTGCGGGGCTGAACCCCTTTAAGTTCTCAGTCCAGGAACTCATGGGGGGCGGCCTTCGGGTTGCAGATACGGGACTCGAAGCCGCGCGGACCTTGGTCGGGAGTTCGGAGGCGCTCAGCCAATGGGTCGGCAGCGTCGCCCAAGCAGAAATTCGCGCGGGGGTCGGCTTAGACATCTCGCACCGCCCCGCCGCACCGCTGCCCACCCTGCCCCTATTGGCAGCTGCGCAAGTGCTGACACCCAACGCCGCGCTGGGGTGGTTTGGGCTGCTGATCGTTAGCGATAGTCTCGCGCTTGGCTTGCTCGTCGTGCTCATGCGGCGGATGCGGGTGCCGCTGCACTGGGCGGCCCTGTTTTGGGTGAACCCGCTCTGGCTGGTTGCGGGGTTTGGGGCCGGGTCGTGCTTCGTGCTGATCGCACCGCTGGTGCTGCTGGCCTTGTGGACATCGGTATCAGAGCGGGCCGCACTGACGGGCTTCTTACTCGCCCTTTGTGTGGGTTTCAGCCTTTGGATCGCGGCGCTCCTGCCGCTTCTGCTGCGCTCGGCTGGACGGCGGCCCGCGGCGTGGCGGCGCGCAGCTTATGGTGTGGTGGGTTTTGCCCTTTTCGTTGGGATCATCGGATTGGGTCAGCGGCTGCTGGGCGGAGACTGGACAGGCTTTTCCAGCGCGCCTGTCTTGCCACAGGACAAAGCCGCGAACGGCGGACTGGCGCTGTTCCTGCTGGCGGATACCGGGCTGCTGGGTGGCGCGACCCGGTGGGCGGCGGTGGGTTGGGGACTGCTGGTTCTGGTCGTAGGTGGTTTGCTGGCGCTGCCGCCCCTGCCCGATCAAGCCCAGCGAAGCATCCGCGCGGGCATTCTCGGCGTCGCCGCCCTGTTCCTCTCCAGCCTCATCCACCCGGCAGCGCTGTTGCCCGTGTTGGTCCTCCTGCCCCTGACGCGTGCACCAGCGCTGGTGCTGGGCGCTGGGCTAGGGGTGTTGGTGAGCGCGCTGACAGCGCTGCTCCTCACCCTTGGCGTTGCGCCGCAGCCAGAGGCTGGGATCGCCGCAAGCACGGCAGCGCGGCTGATTGTCGGCCTTGTGATTGGCTTGCTGTTTGTTGCCGCGTGGCTGGCATCGGTTCGCCGCAATCAGACTCTCGAATGAACCTGTCAAATTTGATATAGAACGTTCTCCAACCCTGAACACGGCGGAAATTGACGTGAGACTTATCGGCGTATTGTTGCTTGCGATTGGCGTTTTGCTGGTCTCGTCCTTGCTGATCGACCGGACGTCAAACGAAGAGTTCGGCTTCTTCCAGCGCTTGCGCGACCTGCGCATCCGCCACGGTGAATAAGCCTTTGCCCAAAGCACTGCGAGGATGGCCGCACGCGAAGGCACTGGCTGTCCTGACCCTGTTCATCACTATGATCGCTGGACCCGCAGGGGCACAGAGTCCGCTGCCCGCTGGCTTGAACACGCTGCTCCAAGGGCTGATCGCGCCGCCGCAGTCAGCCCAGCCCACCGGCACCGAGCCGACGCACGAAGGCCCCGCCCCGGCCATCCCTGCTCAGCGCCCTGCCGCGGGAACCGTTGCAGTCACCGAAGAACCGGGTGCGCTTGCCCCGCCGGCTGAACTGGAACCGATCTCGGGCTCCGATGCGGAAGCGGCATTGGAAGCCTACTTGCTCGCCGTGGCCTACGGAGAAGTGCCCGCGGTGCCGGGACCAGTCCCCGCGCCCGGGGTCAGCTATCAAGACCTGCAAGGTCGACTGATCGAGCGTGACGCCCTGATTGCCCTAGGCACCCGCGTGCGACCCACGGCACCGGCGCGCGGCAGTTCATCAGCGCCCTCTTCACCCGCGCCCAAGCCAGCGCAGCGCAGCACTGACGCAGCAACCGGCGGCGCGACCCCTTTTCCCGGTGCGCGACCCAGTGACCCGCCGGTTCACGTCATGCTCACGGATACCCCGGCACCCGCTGGCCACCTGACTGTGTTCCCCGATGGCACGCGCGCCGTTGTCGCGCGCAATGTCAAGGCCCCGACGGGGCAGAAGCTGCCAACGGTGGACCCCACTTGCCCCGCCCGCCTGCGCGCACTGGGCGTGCGTTTTTCCAGTGTTCCAAGCTTCGTGAAGCAGAGCGGCTGTCAGAAGCAGGGTGTGGTCGAAGTCACCCACTTCGGCAGCGGCGTGGCCCTGAACCCGAACGTGCACGTGACCTGCGAAGTCGCTGAAGCGATGGCGCTGTGGCTGCGCAATGCGGTGCAGGGAGAGGCCATGCGGTCCTTCGCTAGCCCAGTGGTCAAGCTGTCCAACACCCACGGCTATTCCTGCCGCTTCCGCTCCGGGGGCAAAGTCTCCGAGCACGGCTTTGCCAACGCCATCGACATCGGCACCTTTCACCTCGCCGACGGGCGCAAACTCAGCGTTCTTGAGAACTGGCACCCGGACGGTACGCCGTTCGGAAACCGCGCGGCGCGATGGTTTGAAGCGGTCAACAAGCGGGCTTGTGATTACTTCCAACTCGTCCTCAACCCACGCTCGGACAAGGCGCACGCCAATCACTTCCACTTTGACATGGGTCCGTGGAAATCCTGCGACTGACGCAGCACGTTGCTTGGTCTAAGCTGTACATCCCTTTAGGAGGAGACCGCCATGCCTGCCCGCCGTCCAATGACGACTGAGGAAGTCCAAGCCGCCATTCACGCGGTCGCCGAAACCTGCCCCACCACCGCCGCAGCGGTTCAGCGCGTCGGCCTGCCTGAAACCCGCGCGCAGGAAGCGGGGACGCACACTTTCTTGCGCGTGATCTGTGGTCAGCAGCTTTCGGTCAAGGCGGCGGCATCGATCTGGGCAAGGGTGGATGCACACTTCGCAGGCGACTTCGCGCCGGACGCGCTGCTGGCGCTGGACGTGGATGGATGGCGTTCGCTGGGGCTGTCAGGCCCGAAAACCAAGTACGTGCACGGGTTGGCCCAGGCGCTCAAGGATGGCAGCTTCCGGCCTAAGGAACTGCCCGACATGAACGACGCCGATGCCGTCGCGCACATCACGGCGCTCAAGGGCTTTGGCGCATGGAGTGCGGAGATTTACCTGCTGTTTGCCGAGGGACGGGGCGACATGTTCCCCGCCGATGATCTGGCAGTGCAAAAGGGCTATCAGCGGCTGTTCGGCTTGGAGGAGAAGCCCGGCCCCAAAACCCTGCGCAAGCTCACCGAAGACTGGGCACCGCACCGGGGCTCGATGGCGATTTTCCTGTGGCACTATTACGGCGCGGCGACCCTCGACGACTAGGGCGAGCGCCGGGCTAGCCCTCGTGCAGCATGCCCGCTTCCAAATGCAGCACCAGGTCCATGCGCGCAGCGAGTTCGGCGTTGTGGGTGGCCATGAGCACGCACAGACCCTCTTCCCGCGTCAACTCGACGAACAGGTCGAAGACCCCGCCCGCCGTCTCGGGATCGAGGTTGCCTGTTGGCTCATCGGCGAGCAACAGGCGCGGCCGGTTGGCGATGGCGCGGGCGATGGCCACGCGCTGCTTTTCTCCGCCTGATAGCTTGGCCGGACGATGGTTGAGGCGATGGCCCAGTTGAACGCGCTCCAGCAAATCCCGCGCCCGCTCCCGCGCTTCCCGCGCACCAACCCCAGCAACCGACTGCGGCAGCACGACGTTTTCCAGCGCGGTAAACTCCGGCAACAGGTGATGAAACTGGTAGATGAAGCCGATGGTGCCCCGACGCAGGCGCGTACGCTCCGCGTCACCGAGAGCGCCAAGCGCCTGCCCGCCGATGCTGATATCGCCGCTGCTGGGGTTATCGAGCAGGCCGCAAATCTGCAGCAACGTGGACTTGCCACTGCCTGATGTGCCGACCATGGCGACCAACTCACCGGCTCGGATCTCTGTGGTGCAGCCTTTGAGCACAGCCAGTTCGCCCTCGGGCTGGGGGAAGGAGCGGCGGATATCGCGCAGGCTCAGCGCCGGGACTGCCCCTGCGCTCCCGCTTTTCAGTTGTGCCGTCTCAGACATAGCGAAGCACCTCCGCAGGTTCGGTTTTGGAGGCCTGCCAGGCCGGGTAGAGGGTTGCGAGCAGCGTGATCGACAGCGCAATCGACACCGCCATCAGCGTATCGCCCATGTTTAGCGTGACACTGACCGAGCCCAAGAACTCAGCCGCACCGCTCAGCGCTGGGATCGCCCCCAAGCCGCCAACGATAGCGGTAAAGTTGAGCACCACGCCCAGCCCGATCGCGAGCCCAAGCCCGCACCCGAACACGGCGAGGAACAGGCCCATGCCCACAAACACCCGCCCCACGGACGCCGACGTTGCGCCGACGGTGCGCAGCAGCGCGATGCCCTTGCGCTTTTCCCGCACCAGCATGATTTGCGAAGCGAGAATGTTAAAGGCCGCGACCACGACGATCAGCGCCAGCACGATCATCAGTACCACGCGCTGGATCCCCAGCGTTGCCACAAAGGCCTGATTGCGGTCGCGCCACGTGCTCACGGTAAAGTCACCTTCCCCCACCAGTGCAAGGGCTTGCGCGGCCAGCTCTTCGGCGTTGTTGGGGTCTGTCAGAAAGAGTTGCAGGCCACTGTACCGGTTTGGCTCAAAGCCCAGAAAGCGCTGTGCCGATTCAAGGCGCATGTAGGTCTCGCTGCGCTCAGCAAAGCCGCCAAAGACGAGGTTGACCCGCACTTCGCGACGGCGCGGGGTCCAGCCGATGATGGTCGTGGTGCCGTCGGGCGAGACCAGGTCGACGCTTTGCCCCAGCAGACCAAGACTGGCCCTGCGCTGCGGGTTGAGATTTGCCGCCACTTCAAAGCCCAGCGCCACTTCATCCCGTGCCAAATCGGCGGAGTTTGATGCGGAATAGGCGTAGGGGTTCCGGCCCAGCCGCTGCTCGATCGCCGGATCCGACAGCCCGCGGATAAACGTACCGCTGACTGCCCCGGACGAGGGCAGAACCACCATGCCTTGACCCGAGACGTCAAAGAACACCGTGCTGATCCCATCCAGCGCCAGCACCTTTGCGATCCTTGGGTCATCAGCGAGGAAGCCTTTGACCGGTTCGGGCGCGGGCGTGCAGGTCTCCGTGATGCCCAGCGCGAGGTTCACCGGGTCCGTTTCGGCTTCGCATTGGGGCGGCGGGGTTTGCGGCGCGCGGGCTTGCAGAACGACGTGCGGGCTGCGGCCTTGTATGGCGTCGAGCAGGCTGTCCCGCTGGCCGTTGAGAAAGGCACTGGCGATGATGAGGGCAGCAACACCCACCGCGATCCCGAGCAGCGAGAACAGAGCCGAAAGCGACAGGAACCGCCCGTGTCGGCCGGTAAGGTATTTGAAAGCGGCCTGACGCTCGTAGGATCGGATCACGGCTCAGACCTCCTTGAGCGCCAGCGCAGGCGGTACGCGGGACGCGCGCCACGCCGGATAGGCCGTTGCAATCAGGGAAACCACGAGCGTCACCAACGAGACAAACATCAGCCCGCCCGGCTGAACCACACCGTTGAGGGAATCGATCTGGTAGAACTCAGCGTTCAGCAGCGGCCGACCGAGGACGGCTTCGATCAGCAGTCGAATGTCATTCAGTGACACCGAAACCCACCACCCCAGCGCCAGCCCCAGCACCAGTCCGATCAGCGCCACCAGCAGGCCCGCGACCAGAAAGATCCACAGCACTCCGCCACTTTGCACCCCAAAGCCGCGCAGAATCGCAATATCCGTGGCGCGCTCCTGCACCATCATGAGCTGGCCCGAGGCGATGCCAAAGGCCGCGACGATGAGGATCACGACGACGATCAGCGTTGCTGCGTTGCCCTGCGCCCGCACCCATTCATAATCGCGGAAAAGGTCGGTCGCGCGGTCGCTGACCAGAAAGCCGAAAGGAAGGGTTTGCAGCAGCGCCCGGCTGGCCGCCTGACGCTGCCCCAGATCGTCGAGCATGACCCTGATTTCGCTGGCTTCACCGGGGGTCTGCTGCCAACTCTGGACGTCTTCGATGAAGGCGACGGCTCCGGCCTGATCAACTTCGTAAAGCCCCGCACTGAAGGTTCCGGCGACGGTCAGGCCAATGCTGCGTGCGGCTGTGGTTCCTGCCGCGCGGTCTTCGTCATTGGCTGAGAGCACCAGCCGCAGCGCGTCTCCCTTTGCCACGCCCAGCGTCGCCGCCAGACCGCGCCCGAGGAAAATCGGCGACTGCTGGTCGCTGTCTTCGTTGCTGAATATCCCGTCGCCGCTGTCAAACAACGCACTCAGCGCGTCAAAATCGATGGCTGAAGGGCCGGCGTCGGTTGCTGCTGTGGTGGTTTCGAGGGTCGCCGCGGTCCCATTGCCCGTTTGTGCGCCCAGTAAAGCGTCGTTGGTCCCAGCACTCTCGGCCGGCGTCCCATAAGCGGCAAGCACGTCGCTCAGGCTGCTGTCTGCCTCCATTGCAGGGCGGGTCATGCCCTGCAAAGCAACGCCTGCACCTCGATTACCGCTGAGCAGCAAGCCTTGCATGATCAGTACCGGTTGCGCTGAGGCCACCCCCGGCGTGCCATCAAGCGCGACCAGCGCCTCGCCTGCCTCAAAAGTGCGGAAGCCGGGCTTGGTTGCAACCAGATGCCCGGTGCGGCTCAGCAGGCGTTCGAGGATTTGCTGCCGGTAGCCCTCAAAAACCGCCATGACGACCACCAAGGTCGCCACGCCCACCATTATCCCAAGCCCGGAGAGCAAAGGCACGACCGACAGGCCGCCGCCCTCCCGCCGCGCGGTCAGGTATCTCAGAGCGATGGTGAAGGTGGTGCCCATGCCGGTTCAGGCCCTTGGCTGCGTCAAGCCGCCGATCAGCCCGTGACCTTGGCCAAAACGTCGGACAGCGCTACGTCGAGCTTCTCGCCGGTCCGGCGGTTTTTCAGCTCGGCCATGCCTTCTTTCAGCCCGCGTGGGCCGATGGTGATGACCCACGGCAAGCCGATCAACTCCATGTCAGCGAACTTCCCACCCGGCCGCATGTCGCGGTCATCCAACAGCGGGTCGAGCCCGGCCGCGGTTGCTTGCGCATAGAGCTGGTCACAGGCCGCGCTGCACTCTGCATCATCGACCTTGAGGTTGATAATGCCCACGCCAAACGGCGCGATCTCGCTGGGCCAGATGATACCCGTTTCGTCGTGATTGGCCTCGATGATGCCACCAACCAGCCGGGAAACGCCAATGCCGTAAGAGCCCATGTGCACGGGCACGTCCTTACCATCCGCATTCGACACCGTCGCGCCCAGCGGCTCGGAATACTTGGTGCCAAAGTAGAAGATGTGGCCGACCTCAACCCCGCGCGAGACAACCTTGCGCTCCTCAGGGACTTGCGCGTCAAAGAGCGCGGCTTCGTGGGTCTCGTCCGTGCGGGCATAGGCCGACGTCAGGCGGTCAAAGGCCGCTTCGAGTTCCCCGTCGCGGGTCAGATCTTCGGTAAAGGCCGCGTCCCCGGAAATCGCACTGTCGAAGAAGACCTCGGACTCGCCTGTTTCCGCCTGGATCAAAAACTCATGGCTCAGATCACCCCCAATCGGGCCGGTGTCGGCCTGCATCGGAATGGCGGTCAGGCCGAGGCGCCGGAACGTGCGCAGGTAGGAGATGAACACCTTCTTGTAGGCCAGCTCTGCCGCTTCTTTATCGACATCAAAGCTGTAGCCATCCTTCATCAGAAACTCGCGCCCGCGCATGACCCCGAAACGCGGCCGCACCTCGTCCCGGAACTTCCACTGGATATGGTAGAGGTTCATGGGCAGGTTCTTGTAAGACTGCACGTCGCGCTTGAAGATGTCGGTGATCATCTCCTCATTGGTCGGTCCGTAGAGCATGGTCCGGCCATGGCGATCCTCGAAGCGCAGCATTTCCGGTCCATAGGCGTCGAAACGCCCGCTTTCCTGCCACAGCTCAGCAGACTGTACGGTTGGCATAAGCACTTCATTCGCCCCGGCCCGCGCCTGCTCATCCCGGACGATGTCTGCGATCTTGGAGAGCACCTTCAGCCCCATCGGCAGCCAGGTGTAGATCCCCGCCGCGTTCTGGCGAACCATACCCGCGCGCAGCATGTAGCGGTGCGACGCGATCTGGGCTTCAGCCGGGGTGTCTTTCATCGTTGGCAGGAAATAGCGAGACCAGCGCATGCCGTTCAGCTCCGAGCAAAAGGTAAAGTTATGCGGTGGTTTTAGGCCCCTGTGCCGCGCACGCCTAGCCCTTTGTTCACCCAAAGCCGACATGGGCCCGTGAACCGGTCCGCAGAGCTACCCCACTGGCTCCAAACCACTTTTGCCCACATCCTGAGCAGGTTGCTAAAAACCAGTCACAAAAGCTTCACATTTGTGCTTGCACCACAGCAGCGGCTGGGG
>CBFHUI010000072.1:0-13504 GCA_965658725.1 Alphaproteobacteria bacterium
ATAGGCTGACCACGCTGCTGCCACTGATCGGGCACATCCAGTTCGCGGGCGTGCCGCTGCGAGGGGGGCCGGAGACGGGGGAGGTGAACTATCACCACCTGTTCGCGCACATCGATGCGCTGGGCTGGCGTCGGCCACTGGGTGCGGAGTACGTGCCGGATGGGCCAACGGAAGCCTCGCTGGACTGGCTGCACGCGATTAAAGCGCAGGAACGCAGCCAGTCCTGAAGAAGGCCAGTTGGGCCGGGCGGGTCTTAGACCGGCCAGCCACCGATGGCGCGGACTTCGACGAACTCATCGAGGCCCCAGTGACCGCCTTCGCGGCCATTGCCTGACTGCTTCATGCCGCCAAAAGGCGAACCTGCGGCGCGGGCCTTGCCGTTCATGTCCACCATGCCGGAACGAACTGCACGCGCCACCCGGCGTGCCCGCTCCGGGTCGGTGGTCTGGATGTAGTTGGTCAGGCCGTAGTCGGTGTCGTTGGCGATAGCGATGGCTTCTTCCTCGCTGTCGAACGGCATCATGGCCAGGACAGGGCCGAAGATCTCTTCCCGCATGATCTGCATGTCATTGTTACAGTCGGCGAAGACCGTTGGGCGAACGTAGTAGCCGCGATTCAGGCCTTCTGGGCGACCCACACCGCCGGCAACCAGCCGCGCGCCTTCGTCGATGCCTTTTTGGATCAGATCCTGCACCTTGTTGAACTGCAGTTCAGAGACCAGCGGGCCGATGTGACGGCCTTCCATCGAGGCTGCGTTTACGCTGGTCGCGTTGGCCGCATCGACGGCTTCTTCGACTGCCTGATCGTAGCGGGAGCGCTCGACCAGCATGCGGGTCGGTGCGTTACAGGACTGGCCGGTGTTGTTGAAACAGCGGATGATCCCCTGCTTGACTGCCTTGGGGTCAGCGTCGGCGAAGATCATGTTCGCGCCTTTACCGCCAAGTTCCAGCGCCACACGCTTGATCGACTCAGCGCCCGCGATGGTGATCGCGCGGCCTGCACGGGTCGAGCCGGTGAAGCTGACCATGTCCACGTCCTTGTGCGATGACAGCTGGCTGCCCACGCCCGGACCGTCGCCGTTGAGCATGTTGTACACGCCCGCAGGAACGCCCGCTTCGTGCATGATTTCGGTGAACAGAACACCTGACATAGGCGACTGCTCAGAAGGCTTGAGCACCATGGTGCAGCCGGTCGCCAGCGCTGGGATGACCTTCAAGGTGATCTGGTTCATGGGCCAGTTCCAAGGCGTGATCAGCGCGCAAACGCCGATCGGCTCCTTGATGATCCACGTATCTTGCGCCTCTGCGCTCATCGGGCCTTCGAATTCAAAGTCCTTGAAGGCCGCGATAAAGGCTTTGAGGTGCGAGGAGCCCGTGCCGGACTGCTGAACCTTTGCCATGTCGATCGGCGCGCCCATCTCCCGGCTGATCGCCTCGCCCATTTCGTCCGAACGGCGCAGGTAGACCGACAGGATGGACTCCATCAGCTCCAAGCGCTCCGCCTTGGACGAGGTGCGCCAGGTCGGGAAGGCCGCTTTCGCCGCCGCGACAGCCGCATCTGTGTCGGCTTGGCCGCCCAGCGAAATGGTCGCATAGGTTTCTTCGTTGGACGGGTCGATCACGGCAAAGTCGCGGCCATCCTTTGGCGCGACCCACTGGCCGTTGATGTAGAAATTGCTGGCGTTTTGCATGGATACAGTCCTTTGCCGTGCGTCTTTTGGAGAGTGCCTGACCTTTGGTACGCCGGAGCGCAGGCGGGCACTGTTTCCAAGACGACATACAGCACCCGAAGCGAACCGCAACCCCGCCAAAGTGCGCGGGCAGGGCAGCGTCTTCACTCAGCACGGAAAGGAAAGCCCGCTGAAACGGATTGCCCGCCTGTTCCCACTGGGGCAGGATCAGCAGCCTTGGGGGCCAAATCCTCGCTTTTCCCGACCAAATGACCACGAAAGTACGGTGCAATGAAATCAGGCGGCGACTTGCTCGTTCAAACCCTCGTCAACCTCGGCGCGACCAAGAGCTTTGGGGTGCCGGGGGAGAGTTATCTGCCCGTGCTCAATGCCCTGCACGACACCCAGGGAACGCTTGATTTCATGCTGTGTCGGAACGAAGGCGGTGCGTCCTTCATGGCGTCGGCTTATGGCAAGCTGACCGGGGCGCCCGGTATTTGCTTCGTCACGCGCGGGCCGGGCGCGACTAACGCCTCGATCGGGGTGCACACGGCCATGCAGGACAGCTCGCCCATGATCCTGTTCGTCGGGCAGATCGGCACAGAAATGCGCGAGCGGGAAGCCTTTCAGGAGGTCGATTACCGCGCTGTTTTTGGCTCCATGGTCAAGTGGGCGACCGAGATCGAACACGCCGACCGAGTGCCGGAGTTGGTGGCGCGGGCGTGGAAGGTGGCGCAGTCCGGTCGTCCGGGCCCCGTCGTCGTCGCGCTACCGGAAAACACCCTAAACGGCATGAGCGCGGCAGAAGCGGTGCGCAGCGTTCCTAAGCTCGCCGAGCCGGCACCGGACGCGGATGCCTTAGCCGAGGCGATGTCACGGCTCCGCGCGGCAAAGCGGCCACTGATGATCGTGGGCGGATCGACAATTGCGCCGCAAAGCCAACGGCGGCTCGAAGCCTTTGCCGAACAAAGCCACATCCCGACGATCACGGCCTTCCGCTATCAGGACTGCTTCAACAACTTCTCCCCAGCTTTCTGCGGTGAGGCTGGGGTGGGCATGCCGCCGCACGTGCAGGCGCTGATCCGAGAAGCAGACACCATTCTGGCCGTCAACGTGCGCTTTGGTGAGATGACCACCAACGCCTATACGCTCATGGACGTCCCGGTCCCCGTGCAATCGCTGATCCACGTGCACGGTGCAGAAAGCGAACTTGGCAAGATCTACGTGCCGACGGTTGGCATTCAAGCTGGCCCGAACGCTTTCGCCGCTGCGCTTGAGCCGATCGAGCGCGGCCCTGATGCATGGTCGCAGCAAGCGCGGGCAGCCTATGAAGCCTTCCTCACTCCACCGCGGCAGGACTCGCCCGTGGACATGGCGCAGGTAATCACATACCTGCGCGAGGTGCTGCCAGAAGACGCCATCCTGACCAATGGCGCAGGCAACTTCACCGTCTGGTCCAACAAGTTCTTTCCCTTTGGCCCCGAAGCCCGCTTGCTCGCCCCGCAGTCGGGAGCCATGGGCTACGGCGTTCCCGCCGCCATCGCCGCCAAGGTCGCGCACCCGGAGCGGCGCGTGTTGTGCTTCGCCGGGGATGGGGATTTTCAGATGAACTGTCAGGAGTTGGCCACCGCTAAGCAGGCCGGTGCGCAGCCGATTATTCTGATCCTCAACAACGGCATCTACGGCACCATCCGTGCGCATCAGGAAGCGCACTTTCCCGGACGTATTTCGGGAACTGACATGGAAAGCCCTGACTTCGCCTTGCTCGCGCAATCTTACGGCTTTCATGGGGAGCGGGTCACGCGGACCGAGGATTTTGCCGCCGCCTTTGAGCGCGCCTTGGCTTCGGAAACGGGTGCGGTGCTGGACTTGGAGATTGCCGCAGAGGCCATTACCCCTTCGCGCACGCTCAGCGACATTCGCGCGGCCAGCCTTGCCCTCAAGTCGGCAGATGGCCAATCGTCAGATTGACCCCGTTGTAAGCCGCCGCTTTATTTTTGTCTTTGGCACGCGAAACCCATGGAACGTCCCCGCGCAACGGGTTAGCCTCTGACTCTACAGGATAAGAGAGAGAAAGGCTGTCGCTGCCATGCGTTATTTTGAAGGGTTTGAACCGCTCAAGTTTGAAGGTCCGTCGAGCAACAGTGATCTGGCCTTCCGGCACTACAACGCCTCGGAAACCGTCATGGGTAAGTCGCTGGCCGAGCAGCTGCGCTTCGCCGTGTGCTATTGGCACAACTTCGTCTGGGAAGGCTCTGACGTCTTTGGACAGAACAGCTTTCCCCGCGCTTGGAACGCGCTGGCAGACAGCGACCCGATGCGCGCGGCCAAGGCCAAGACTGACGCGGCTTTTGAGCTGTTCGAGATCCTCGGCGTGCCGTTCTATTGCTTCCACGACATCGACGCCCGCCCCGAAGGCGCGACCTTTGCCGAGAGCGACCGGAACCTCGCTGAGATCGTTGATTACATGCAGGGCAAGCAGGAAGCGAGCGGGATGAAGCTGCTGTGGGGGACGGCGAACCTGTTCAGCCATCCGCGCTTCATGGCCGGCGCGGCCTCCAACCCCGACCCGGAAGTCTGGGCTTATTCAGCGGCAACCGTGGCCAGTTGCATGGACGCGACCAAGCAGTTGGGCGGTGAGAACTACGTGCTTTGGGGCGGTCGGGAGGGCTATGAGACCCTGCTGAACACTGATCTGAGCCGGGAAATGGACCAGATGGGCCGGTTCTTCGCCAAAGTCATCGACTACAAGCACCGCATCGGCTTCAAGGGCACCATCCTGATTGAGCCCAAGCCGCAGGAGCCGACGAAACACCAGTACGACTACGACGTCGCCACCGTTTATGGCTTCCTCAAGCGCTATGGTCTGGAAAACGAAGTTCGCGTGAACATCGAGCAAGGGCACGCCATCCTCGCCGGTCACACCTTCGAGCACGAAATTGCCGTGGCGCAGTCGCTGGGCATCTTTGGCTCCATCGACATGAATCGCAATGACTACCAATCCGGCTGGGATACCGACCAGTTCCCGAATAACACACCGGAAATGGCGCTGGCTTTCTATGAGATCCTGAAGGGTGGAGGCTTCACCACCGGCGGCACCAACTTCGACGCCAAGCTACGCCGACAGTCGATCGATCTGGGCGATCTGGTCATGGCGCACGCTGGTGCTATGGACTGCTGCGCCCGCGGGCTGAAGGCGGCAGCAGCGATGATCGAGGAGCGGCCGCTGATCGACTTTGTGGACAAGCGCTACAGCGGCTGGAATGGCGCGCTGGCTGCTGAGGTCACGGCGGAAGGGGCTTCACTGTCCGACATCCGGGCCATGGTCACGGACCGCGACATCAACCCCAAGCCGGTTTCCGGGCGTCAAGAGCACTTGGAGAACGTGGTCAACCGCTACGTCTAGGCGCGGCGGGCTTTAATCGATGGCGTGCCAGGTGCGCAGGGCGTTGTCTTCGCGGCTGAGCACGATGTGGGTGTTGGCGAAGACCTGAAACGGCGCGCTCCATCCCTGGCCCGGCCACTTGACCCGGACTTGGGCGATATCGGCTTGCCCCAGCCCAAAGTGGGTAAAGCCCAGCTGCCCGGAAGCATGACCGCCGCCGATGGCGACGGTTTTGGTCTGGTATCGGTTGCCCGTCTTTACGGAGATCGACGCGCCAATGCCGTCGGGGTTCACCGTGCCGTTGTCCAGCTCCACCGCCAAAAAGTTGCCCAGAGACTGCGCCGGGCTGGGTGCGCCCACGGGGCCTTGGTTGACGAAGAGCGACGGTCGATCCTCGCGGTTGATGACCAGTAGGTCGAGCTTGCCGTCTGCGTTGAAGTCCTCGATCACCGCCCCGCGCCCGCGCCGATCCAGCGCGATCCCGGAAACCTCACCCACTTCCTCGAACCGCCCCGTCTCGCTGCCCAGCAGCAGGTTGTCCGGGTCAAAAGCCGCGAAGTTTGGCATGGCTTCGACGTTGCCTTTGGCGATGAACAGGTCTTGCCACGTGTCATTGTTGATGTCGGTGAACTGCGCATGCCATCCGGTCGAAGGCTTAGACGTATCGCCCGTGTAGGGCCTGTGCGCGGTCAATCCGGCAGTGAAGGCGATATCCTCGTAAATTGGTTCGTCTTCGTAGGCGTCTTCGGACAGCACCTGCACTTTGGTGTCACCCATGGAGGTCAGAGCGTATTCAGGGCGTCCGTCTGCGTCCAAATCAGCTTCGGCGATGCCCATGCCCCAGATCACCAGCTCTTCCCAGCCGTCAGTGCGGTCGTATTCTTCAGGCGCACCGCCGGGCGGCACACGCCAGAGCTGCTCTTGCCCGCCGCGATGGTACTGGCGGTCGTTGGTCACGCGCAGGTCAAACTGCCCTTCGCCCTGCCAGTCGGTGAACAGGATGGACAGGGTGCAGTGGCTGGGGCTGAGGGGCAGGTTCTGGCTGTAATCAGGCAGGAGGCGCGCATCAGAAGGATCGGCGGGCAGGGGGCGGACCAGGCGGTTGTCTTCGCAGGTGCCAAAGGGCGAACCCGGTGCGCGGCGGTCCACGTAGTTGCCGAATGCTAGCGTAGGAAACGCTGCACCTGCTTCCCATATCGCCGCAAACGACGTGGTCCATGCCCGCCCGCCGTCGAAGTTCAGCTCCCGGTTGGCATCGCGAAAGCGGCAGTCGCCTTCGCCCAGTAACAGACGGTTTGAGCCCAGCCGCAGGATCACCAGATCCGTATGCGCGTCGTTGTTCAGGTTGAGCGGATAAGCCCCCGTGACTTTGCTCAACGCCTTGCCGCCGCTCAGCACGCTGGCTGGCTCAAAGCGCAGATCGCCGCCCGTGGTTGAGCGGTTGATGAACAGCGTGGTGTCCGAGGTTCCCCCAGCCAGCACCAGATCGGGCCGCCGGTCGCCGTTGCAGTCAAAACTGGCCCCGCCACCCCCAACAAAGAATTCCCACGGCCCGGTGTAGGCATGCGCGAGGCCCGCTTCGATGCCGACTTCTCGCAGGGCGGGCACGTTCTCCGGCTCCGCCAGCGCAAGGGCTGCGACCAGCAGAGGAAGCGCGCTGAGGAGCGGAAGGCGGCGACTAGTCATGCTCGGTCACCGCTTCTTCGATGATCAGCGACTTGAGGAAGGCAACGATCGACGAGCGCGCAGCGGGTTCAGCGGCTACATAGGCATCCCGCGAAGCCCGCGCGTCCCCGCCGTGGGCACGAATGATCTCGTCCAGCGTGGTGATGTCGTTGCGATGGCCAAAGGGTGCCGTGCTGCCCACGCCCCAAAGCTCGGCGGTTATGAAAACGTTGGTGTCCACAAAGCCCTGCACCGCGCGTTCGTTGCCCAGCTGGTTCACCTCCGCATCGGTCATGCGATGGCGCTTGAGGTCACCGAACAGCGGCACCAGAACGCGGCCCTGCGCATCGCGTTCGAGCGCTTGGTACCAGTTCATGTGCGTCAGGTCATAGATCGCCACCCGCGGCACGTCGTGCGTGCTCAGCGTGCCGGCGCCGTCCAGCGGGCCGGGGTCGTGGAAGTCGAGGCTTTCCAAGGGCAAAGCGCTGACGTGACAGCTCGCACAGCCGAAGGCATCGAAGTGCGCTTCACCGGCCATCGCAGCGTTAGCCCAATCGGCGGGCAGATCGGCGCGGCGGGTTGGTGGAGGCAGGGTAGCTTGCCAGGCGACGAGCGCAGAAATCTCCCCGTCGCTCAGTTCCGCTGTATAGCCGTCCTCGTCGAAGTCCGTCGTCCCGGTCCAACGCGGGCCAAAGCGCTCTTCGCCCTGCATGCCCGAATGATGGTTGGCGGCGGTTAGCGTGAACTGCCGCAGGGAACGCACGACGCCCTTTTGGGTAAAGGGTTTGATGATCAGGTCGAAATCGACGCCTTCCAGCCCGCTGGGGTCAACCGTGCCGTCGGGGAAGGCGACGATGGTGCCAAAGGAGACCCCTTTGGCCGAAACCGCCACGGTCTGCGCCGCACCGGCCTGCCGTGCGGTAAGGAGGGCGTCGCGCCGCTGGGTCTGCAGCTCGGCTGTCATTTCGCGGGCAAGCAACTCCAGCAGGCCTGCGCCGAACAAATGGTTGGAACCGCGCTCGTTGCTGAATTCGGGGTCGGTGGTGTCGAAGACCGCGTTGGCAAAGCCGGACGCGGTGAAGACGTTTGCCGTGTAGTCGCCCGCGCCGCCAAGGATCGGTTCATTATGGCAGGAGGAGCAGGCGCTCGCGTCCGGGCCGGAGGTACGGCTGAAGGCTTGGACCAGCGGTTTGCGGGGGCGGTTGGGGATGGCGGCTTGCGTGCTGTTCGGGCGGCCGGCACCGTCCAGCGTGGTGAACTTCGCTTCGAACAGCGCTTCACCCGCATCGAGCACGGCGAAAAGCTCGTCTTCCAGCAGCCAGCCTTCAGGGCGGTAGTCGAGCAGGTCCAAAGCGGTGGAGGTCTCATCCCACGCATTCTGTGCCTTCACCCAGGGCGCATGCGCGCAGAGCAGCAGGACCAGCGCCAATTCCTTGGCGCGGCGGAAAAGGGCGAGGGGGGTGATCATGCTGCGGCGACTTTGTTCAGACGGCGCGTGGCCACCAATTGTTCTTCGATAAAGCTCAGTGTGTTGCTGCGCAGCGCTTCGTACACGAGGCTCGGCTCGTCCTGCTTCAGGGTCAGTGTCACTTCGGTGCCCAGGCGGGTCAGCAGGTTTTCGCCCAGCTGCTTGGTGATGACCGGCTCCATGAGGTCAAAGTATTCTGTGCCGGACCCCGTAACAACGACATCCATCGCCCCGTAAACGCTCGCCAGTCGCGACAGGCCCAGCCCGATGGCTTCGCCAGCAGCAAGGAAGGCAATCTGGAAGTTGCGATTGCCCCGGCGGGCTTCGTCGGCGATCCGCAGGATTTCCTCGCGGGGAATGGTCTGCGAGCCGACCTTATTCCCCGGCGCACCCAAAGCCGTGCGCAAGATACCGTAGAAGGACGCGTAAGCATCGATGCACCCGGTGGACCCGCAGCGGCACAGGGGGCCTTTGGGGTCATGGCAGAAGTGGCTGAAAGCCGGGGCGCTGTGTTCGGTTTCTTCAGCGTCGATCTGCCGGGTGAGCCCCAGCCCGATCGTGCTCCCCAGCGACAAGCAAGCCAGCGTCCGCGGCCCCTGATAGAGCGCGTCGGAGACCAGTGAGGTCTCGTGGATCAGCCGGAGGCGGTTGCCAAGATCGTGGAACGCCTTGCTGAAGTCCACTGATTGGCTGCCAAAACTCGCTGACCACAGCAGGGTTTTCGTCTCCGAGTTGACGATGCCTTTGGTCGAAAGCGTCACGGATGCAAAGTCAGTCAGGTGCTGCTCCGATCGCTCGGCGAGGCGGTTCAGGCCCTGCCGGATCAGTTGCACAAAATCTGATGGTGACGCCCCATCGCGAGGGCGGGTCAGCGAGAAGCGGTCCTTGAGCGTCCCGGCAAAATCGATCAGCGAGAACTCGACCTCATCGGATGCAATCCGCACCAGACCCGCCAGAGCCAGCTCGCCGACCAGCGCGAAGTGCACTTTGGGCCGTCCGCGTCCACTGGTTGCGCCGCCCTGCTGCTTTACGATCACGCCTTCATCCACAAACTCGTTGAGGATGACAGAAACCGTCCCTGAAGCGAGCCCACTGCTTTGCGACAGCTCACCGTGGGTCGCAGCCCCGACCTCGCGCAGGCGCTTGAGCACGAGCGCGCGGTTGTGGTGTCTCAGTCCCTCGGTGGTGTAGCTCAGCAAGACGGTCCCTTTAACGGTTCGGTTGGGGCTTTACGGACGGGCCTCACACCCGCTTCAACCTCTATCATCTTATCATTAAAGCTTCACCGCATTACGGCCAAGTGAATTTTTTTCGAGAGTCGAATTGACTCGCAGATCGGTTTGTGTAGTTTTTCTTCAAGAGTCGGATTTATTCGACTTGGCTGCCCTCGTGGGAGAGGGTAGGGACATCGTGCAGTGTCTGGGAGGACAACATGAAAACGATTATCAAACTCGCTTTGGCAGCGACCGCTGCCTCTACTGTGGTTTCTGCCACCGCTTTCGCTGAGGGTCTTACCATCGGCGTATCCTGGTCCAACTTCCAGGAAGAGCGTTGGAAGACTGACGAAGCGGCCATGAAGGCTGCCATCGAAGCCAACGGCGACCGCTACATCTCTGCTGACGCTCAGCTCTCTGCGTCCAAGCAGTTGTCTGACGTTGAAAGCCTGATCGCTCAGGGCGCTGACGCGCTGGTGATCCTGTCCGTGGACAGCGGCTCGGTTGGCGCGGCTGTTGATAAGGCTGCGGCTGAAGGCATTCCGGTTCTGGGTTACGACCGCCTGATCGAAGACGACCGGGCCTTCTACCTGACCTTCGACAACAAGGAAGTTGGTCGCGTGATCGCGCGCTCGATCTACGCTGAAGTGCCTCAGGGCAACTACGCCATCATCAAAGGCGACAAGGGCGACCCTAACGCGCTCTTCCTGCTTGAAGGCATGATGGATGTCATCGGTGATGCTGTTGCTGCTGGCGACGTGACCATCGTTGGCGAAGCCTTCACTGACGGCTGGAAGCCGGACAACGCGCAGAAGAACATGGAGCAGATCCTGACCGCCAACAACAACAACGTTGATGCGGTTCTCGCGGAAAACGATGGCATGGCAGGCGGCGTGATTGCAGCGCTTGAGGCACAGGGTCTTGCGATTCCTGTCTCCGGTCAGGACGGCGACCACGCTGCACTGAACCGTGTTGCTCGTGGCACTCAGCTTGTGTCCGTTTGGAAGGACGCGCGTCAGCTGGGCGCGGCTGCTGGTTCCATCGCTGCGGCGCTGGCTTCCGGTACGGCAATGGCGGACATCGACGGTGCTGTGAAGTGGTCCGGTGGTGCAAACGGCGTTGAGATGGACGCCATCTTCCTCGCGCCTACGCCGATTTCGGCCAGCAACATCAATGTCGTGATCGAAGCCGGTCACATCGGTAAGGACAAAGTCTGCGCCGGTGCAATGGCGGGCGTAACGGGCTGTTAAGCCCTCGCGCAAGCGACTAACATGCTGCCCGGCCCTGATCGAACCGCAGGGCCGGGCGGTTTTTTGATGAGCAATCACAATCACCAGCGCGACGCACATCATCGCAAGACGCTGGGGCAAAAAAGAAATTTTTAGGGGCAGGGTGTGACACATCAGGTCAAAGAGGTCCGCGGCGGTGGGAAAGCTGCGCGGGTTGAACGAGAACCAATATTCGCGCGCTTTCTCAGAGCGACGGAGATCGACGCCCGCCTGTTGGGCATGCTCGGTGCTCTGGCGCTAATCTGGGTCGGCTTTCATATCTACGGCGAAGTGGTCAATGGCTTCGGCGCCTTTCTGACCCCGCGCAACCTTTGGAATTTATCGGTGCAGACGGCATCGATCGGGGTAATGGCAACGGGAATGGTACTGGTGATCGTCACCCGGCACATTGACTTGTCTGTTGGCTCCATCCTGGGCTTCTGCGCCATGTCGATGGCGATCATTCAAGTCTGGATCTTGCCCGAGTTGCTCGGTCTAGGGCATCCGATGATCTGGATCATCACCGTGATCTGCGGGCTGCTGATCGGATGCCTCATTGGGGCGCTGCACGGCTATCTCATCGCCTATCTCGGCATTCCGGCCTTTATCGTGACGCTGGGTGGGCTGCTGTTCTGGCGCGGCGCGGCGTTTCTGCTGGCGCGAGGGGAGACGATCTCTCCAGTCGATGACACCTTTTCCAAGCTCGGCGGCGGGCCCTATGGCTCGATCGGTGAGCTGGGCAGCTGGGCGATTGGCGTCTTTGCCTGTGCAGTGGTGCTTTACATGCTCTGGCAGGGGCGGCAAAAGCGGAAGCTCTTTAACTTTCCCATGCGCCCGGTCTGGGCAGAAGCCTTCCTCGCGATTGTCGGCTGCGGTGCCATCATCGGCTTTGTCCTGCTGGTCAATTCCTACCCCTGGCCCAAGGGCATCGTTCGGCAGTACGCCGCAGCAAACAACATCGAGACGCCGATCAACGAGATCTTCATCAGCCACGGCTTTGCTATTCCGGTGATCATCCTGCTCGCGGTCGGTGTGGGCATGACCTTCCTCGCCACGCGCACCAAGTTCGGGCGCTATGTCTTCGCCATCGGAGGTAACCCCGAAGCCGCAGATCTTGCCGGTATTGCGACACGGTGGGTGACGGTACGGATCTTTGCGCTCATGGGAACGCTGTGTGGGCTGTCGGCGGTCATCGCCTCGGCGCGCCTGAACTCAGCAACCAACAACCTCGGCACGCTCGATGAGCTTTACGTCATCGCCGCAGCCGTGATCGGCGGAACGTCCTTTTCTGGCGGTATCGGCACGATCTATGGGGCGATACTAGGAGCCGTGGTCATGCAGTCATTGCAAACTGGCATGGTGCTTATCGGCTTCGATGCCGCCATTCAACAAATCGTCGTGGGAACCGTCCTCGTCTTCGCCGTCTGGGTGGACACGGTTTACCGCAAGCGCGCCAAATAGAGAGGGGGCAGACCATGACTGACACCACGTCCAAACCAAACCCCCTTGTTGAGCTGCGCGACATCAGCCTCGCCTTTGGCGGGATCAAGGCGGTAGATGCGGCTTCCGTGAGCCTCTATCCCGGTGAAGTTGTTGCTATTCTCGGTCACAACGGCGCCGGTAAATCGACGCTGATCAAGGTGCTCTCCGGGGCCTATGCCAAAGACAGCGGCGAGATCTTCGTGCGCGGAGAGCGGGCGGTGATCAACAACCCGCGCGACGCCAAGTCCTACGGCATCGAGACGATTTACCAGACCCTCGCGGTTGCCGATAACGTCGATGCGGCGGCAAACCTCTACTTGGGTCGGGAAATCCTGACCCGCTGGGGCACGCTCGACGACGTTGCGATGGAATCCGAAGCGCGCAAGGTGATGGGGCGTCTGAACCCCAACTTCGAGCGCTTCAAGGAGCCGGTTGCCAAGCTCTCCGGCGGTCAGCGCCAGTCGGTCGCTATCGCCCGCGCGATCCTGTTCAACGCGCAAATCCTGATCATGGATGAACCCACCGCTGCGCTCGGCCCGCAGGAGACTGAGCAGGTCGGTGAGCTGATCCAAGCGCTCAAGCGGGACGGCATCGGCATTTTCCTGATCAGCCACGACATTCACGACGTCTTCGACCTCGCTGATCGGGTGATGGTGATGAAGAATGGTCAGACCGTCGGCACGGCGCGGACCGAGGATGTCACGAAAGACGAGGTGCTGGGCATGATCATCCTCGGCAAGTGCCCTGAGGGCGCGGAGCCGGGACCGGGAGCACTTGAAGGCTAACCAAGCGATCAAGGCCACCACACCTTGTTCTGAAACCCCGGCAGTTGCTCCTCCAACGCGCTGGGATTTCAGCCGGAAAAGGGTCTGCGGCATCCCAAGGCGCAGACCCTTTTTCCCGACCGCGCTTTCGGCGGCTAGAGCCGGTGATCAGCCGAGGCGACAATCCAGTCACGGACTTGCTCAGCCTTGGGGGAAAGTGTGCGGTCGTCGGGCCAAACCAGGAACACGCTGTTCCCAGTGTGCCAGGCCCAATTCTCCAACCCAACCAGCAGCCGCCGATCGATCATCGTGCGAACGATGTGGTCCCAGCCAAAGGCATAGCCCTCGCCCGACACGGCCGCTTGCAGCACCAGCGCGTAATCATTGAGCCGCAAGCCACGGGGTAGGGTGATGCTGTCGAGCCCATGGTGCCCAAACCACTGTGACCACGTCGGCCGGGCGCGCACGGGTTCTTCGAGGTGGATCAACCGTCGGGTGCTGAGGTCTTCGATCCCGTCGAGCGCACCCACGCTGTCCAGAAACCGGGGGCTGGCCACGGGGTAGATGATTTCTTCGGCCAGCTTGACGG
>CBFHUI010000073.1:0-13333 GCA_965658725.1 Alphaproteobacteria bacterium
CGAAGCCTCCTCGGCCGCAGCAGTCAGCGCGCCGAACAGCGGCGGGTTGATCCCGCGCGCGATGTCGAGCATGTCCGCGACCACAGCCGACGCCGTCGGGCCCTCGCCCGCACCGCGCCCGCGCATCATGACCTCATCCACCGGCTCACCACGCACCACGACGGCGTTGAAGCTGTCGAACACGCTCGCGATCGGATTGGACTGGGGCACCAGAACCGGCGCCACGTACTGCCGCACGCCCGGCCCGGAGACCCGTGGCTTGGCCACGCCCAGCAGCTTGAGCGCGTAGCCAAAGTCCTCGGCCATCTCGATGTCCACCAGCTGCACGTCACGGATGCCCGCCAGCTCGATCGCGCCAAAGTCCGGCGCGCCGCCAAAGGCCACCGCCGACAGGATCGCCAGCTTGTGCGCCGCATCGACGCCATCGATGTCGAAAGACGGGTCCGCTTCGGCGTAGCCCAGGGCCTGCGCCTCCTGCAGCACGTCGTCAAAGGCGCGCTTCTCGTCCTTCATCTTGGTCAGAATGAAGTTGCAAGTCCCGTTCAAGATGCCAGCCACCGACTTGATCCGGTTGGCCGCCAGCCCTTCGCGTAGACCCTTGATCGCCGGGATCCCACCCGCAACGGCAGCTTCGTAGTAGAGCGCCCCGCCGTGCGCCTCGATCAGCGCGGCCAGCTCGGCCCCGCGCTCAGCAACCAGTGCCTTGTTCGCCGTCACCACCGCCTTACCCGCGCGCAGGCCTTCGATCACCGCATCCGCGCCCGCGCCGCTGGTCCCGCCGATCAGCTCGACCACCACGTCCACGTCCGCCCGCCGGGCGAGCGCGCCCGCGTCCGCCTCAAAGGCGTAACCGGAGAGATCAACCCCCCGGTCGCGGCTCGCATCCCGCGCCGACACCGCCGTCACCGTCAGCCCCGCCGGCGCCCGCGCGCGCAGCAAATCGGCGTTGTCAGCGAGCAGGCGCAGCACGCCCACCCCGACCGTGCCAAGGCCCGCGATCCCCAGGCGCAGCGAGCCGCCGCCTGCAGTCGAATGTGATGGTTGCGCTGAGGGTGTTCCGGCCATGGCCCGCGCTCCTTGCCTCAAGGTCTGTTCCGTGTGGGTGAGGTTCTACCCTCTCCCCCGTCCGCTGACCATTGCAGGATTGTCGGAGCGCACCCGAGTGCCGCCCTCAGCGCGGCTTACAGGCCCGAGCGGCTGAGCAGGCCCGACCCCTGCCCAGCAGCCCGTCCAGCTTTCAGGTACGGCAGTTCCACTCCCGTACCGCTGCGCCCGCGCCCTGCCCCTCGGCCAGCGCCATCAACTCCCGCGACGGTTGCACGGCGCACAGGCGTGGCAGGTCGAGACAGTACAATTCGGGCGCATCCAGCCCGACGATATCGTTAGGCGTGGTGCCGATTTCCTTGTGGATTTCGATCTCCAACTGACAGGCCACCATCGCCACAGGGCCCGGGCCAACCGGGCGGGCGGCCTTTTCAGGGCCTTCTCCGCCAAGGCAGAAACTCAAAGCAACCAAGAACCACTGCATCACGCACATCCGACGGTGCCGGCGCGAACCCCGCGGGCACACCTTCGCAACGGCTTAGCCGCTGAGCGTCAAAGCCGCGCCGGCCGCGATCATCGCTGAAGAAACCATCAGCGCGCCACCCTTGCCCCGCAGGGACTTCTTCACGGCTGTACGGCCTTTGAGGGGCTCAAAAGCGGGGCCATTGGTCAGAACGGGGCTGCTGTCCTGGTTATCAAACATCATTGTTGTCATCTCCGTCACCATGATGAGCGCGGCGTCCTGCACAAACGTGAGCAGGTTGGCCTGAAGCGACTTGCAAGAAATACACAGTCACTTTTCGCGCGAATACATAGATAGCGGTAGAAAAAACTTTAGATGAAATTTAAACCCTTTTTTCTCTTTTTCGGTCGTTTTCGCTGTGGATGCGCGTAACAAAATCCGAGAAACTGCGATTTAAGGCACAACTGCGGCGTGATTGGGCCAACTACGCCATAACGTGACGCGAATCGGGGTAATCCTTCCCATTATGCGAAAATTTCCACGATGGCCGGACACCGAACTGTGAGGCATCGACCGTGATGCCGGACGTGTTCAAAGATGCAACCGCCTGCCGAGAAGGCTATTGCACCTGTTTGGGCGGGACGTCGAAGTCGAACTGGAGGTCGCGACCGCGCTTAGGTTCACGCGGGTCGGCATCAAGGACATCCAACTTAGGAAGGGGGTCTTGAGAGCCTTCGACGGAAAGCTCATTGAACTTGCGCGCCTGTGGCATGACTTGCCCCTCTAACGTGCCGATAAAGCCATTGTACCGGTTCACAGACTGGCTCAGAGCGTCGCCAAGATCCGTCACGCGCTGACCCAGATTGGCCAGACGCTTATACAGCTCCTGCCCGGTTTCCGCGATTTCAGCGGCATTGCGCGACATGGTCTCCTGCCGCCAACCATAGGCGATGGCCTTGGACAGTGCGACCAGAGTGGTCGGCGTTACGATTAGGACCTTCTTAGCAACCGCATCCTCGAACAGCGTCGGATCTCGCTCCGCCGCCGCTGCAAAGAAGTTCTCGCCCGGGATGAACATGGCAACGAAATCCGGGGTAAAGGGCAAGGCGCTCCAATACTTTTTCTCCGCCAGCCCACGCATGTGGGTGCGAATTTCTTTAGCGTGCTTGGCCAGCGCCGCGTCCTGCATAGCGGGATCATCGGTCTCAAGGGCTTCGAGGTAGCCAGAAAGCGAAGTTTTTGCGTCTACAACGATGAACCGTTCGCCTGGCAGCCGAATCACAGCATCCGGGCGGACAGTCCCTTCCATGCCTTGAAGCGTCTTTTCAGTCTCGAAATCAACGTGTTCAGACATGCCCGCGAGTTCTAGCACGGTCTTGAGCTGATGCTCACCCCAACGGCCCCTTGTCTTTGGCGAAGCACGCAAGGCGTTGACCAGTTTCCCGGTCGCCGAAGCCGCACTTGCGGACTGCTTGGCAAGCGATTGCACTTCTTGACTCAGATTGCCGTAAGCCTCCCGCTGCTCCTTCTGATAGCGCGCAACCGTCTCGCCCAGCGGCTTCAACAAGGCAGCAATGGAATCCTTCTTCTGCGCCAGATCCCCCGACGCTGCGGTGCGGTGCTTTTCGAAGACCTGATTGGCCATGGTGATGAAGCTCTGTTGGTTGGACTGCAGTGCCTGCTGCGCCATCAGTTTCATTTCACGCTCAAGCTCACCGCGCAGATCCGTCAAAGTCTTGGCCTGCTGCGCAAATTGCGCTTGCTGAGCATCAAGCCTCGCTTTCAGCCCGCTGTTTTCCGCAGCGAGGTCTGTTGCACTATCACGCGCATCGCTCAGAAGCGTATCCTTGCGCGTCAGCTCGTCCTTAACTGCGTCCAATTGCGCCTCAGCCACCGCAGCAGCCCGCTCCGCCTCCCTGATCGAGCTGCGCTGCCAAAGGCCCGCCGCCACCCAACCAAAGAGCGCGGCCAGCACCATCGGCACCGCAATCAGCACCCAGTCCGGGAGCGCGTCTATCCAAAGCATAAGGTCTTCTGTCATAGGCGCACCAATGAAACAAAAATCGAACAAATGCAAGACTTTCTGGCATTATCGGACGGGGAAAGCCTGTTCCCTTTGGCCCTGAGAGTGTTAAGTCTGTTGGCATGACTGAGCCCCCTCGCCGCCCTTCTCGCCTTGCCCCCTTGCTGGCGCTCATCGTTGCCGTGAGCACAATCGCATGGGGCGTCCGGATGACCTCTGGGTGGACGCTGCAACAGGCGCTGTTCGGCATGCTCAATGCAGAGAACTCCGCCGATGTCCGTGCGCTGACGGCCATTGTCGCGGTGGCCGTGCTCGAAGGCGTGTTGGCCGGTGCCCTGCTGCTGGGGCATTGGCGGCCGGTAAACCTGCATATTTTGGGACTGGTTCTGGTCGCAGCGGGGGTGACGCTGGCGCAATTGGCTTTGCTTGGCCCCTTTTGGGCGCTAGCCTTGCTTGGAGCTTGGCTGGTGTGGGAAGCCTACTCCATGCGAGCCGATGATGAAGGTTAACGGTCTGTGCAACGCCCTCTGACATTTTTCCTCAACGGTGCAGCCCGCAAGGTGTCCACCGTCCGCCTCGCGCCAAAGCTGGAGCAGTGGGCGCAAGCCAACGGGATCGATGCGCGTTTTCTCAGCCCTACCCTCCCTGACCTGCCCGATGCGGTCGCCAAGACCATCGCCGAGAACCGCGTACCGGTGGCTGTGGGCGGTGACGGCACCGTGCACCAGCTTGCCCAGCATCTGCCTGAAGGCGCGACCTTTGCGACGCTGCCGCAGGGTTCGGGCAACGATTTTGCAACGGCCTTGGGCTGGTCCGCGTCCCTTGACCGAGCGCTCGAACAGCTCCGCACCGCCGAACCGGCCCCCGTGGACGCTATCAGCGTGACACAAGCGGGCGAGCAAGCCTTTGCGGCGCTGTCGATCGCGGGTTGGGGCTTTGCCTGTGACGTCAACCGGGAAGCCAACGCATCGAGCGTGCCCGGCCCGCTGCAATACCCCGTCGGCGTGTTTCAAGCGCTCACCAAAGGAGGAACCCGAGCCGTTCGGCTGACCTTTGACGACGGTCGGGTCATTGAAGACCGCTTCTGGACTGTGCTGGTTTGCAACACAGCCGCTGCGGGCGGCGGCATGAAGTTCTCGCCCGATGCCGATCCACAGGATGGTTCTCTCGAAGTGCTCGCGCTGGGCGATGTTAGTACGCTGGGGCTGGTCGGGCTGCTGGGACGGGTCTACGTGGGCCGCCATTTGAGCCATCCTCAAGTGAATTTGTGGCACTGTCGGTCAGTTCAGCTTGAGCCGCTTGAAGAAGCGGCGGGCGCGTGGTCTGCTGTTCAGGCAGAAGGTGACATGTACCCCGGCGCAGCGGCCACGACGTTTTCCGTGCTGCCCGCGCACCTCAGTGTGCTGGTCCCCAGCGACGCCCCGTTAAACCGCTAAGCCAACAGCGAAAGGACGCCCCATGGCTCAGGATGCAAATATGGCCGTAGATACCGCTGACCGCGCCATGGATGTGCGCGACGAGCACCAGCTCGATCAGGCACGGCTGCAGGCGTATCTGGCCGAGCATCTGCCGGAGGGTGATGGCACCGGTGCGCTGACGCTTGCGCAGTTCGACGCGGGCCAGTCCAACCCGACTTATCTGGTGACCTTTGCCGGACGCCGCTATGTCTTGCGCAAGAAGCCGCCGGGCAAGCTGCTCCCCTCTGCCCACGCAGTGGACCGCGAATTCCGCATCATGCAGGCGTTGGCGCAGACCGACGTGCCCGTCCCGAACGTTCGGGTGCTGTGCGACGATGACAGCGTGATCGGGACCATGTTTTACGTCATGGACTTCATCGAAGGCCGGGTGTTCAAAGATCCGGCCCTGCCCTCGCTTGACCGATCCGAGCGCGGGGCCGTTTTTGAGAGCGCGGCCAAAGCATTGGCCCAGCTACACGGCGTGGACTGGCGCGCGGCGGGTCTGGAAGACTATGGCAAGTCCAGCGACTACATTGCCCGCCAGATCAAGCGCTGGTCGGGCCAGTTCGAAGCCTCCAAGACCGAAGAAATCCCGGCCATGGACAGTCTTACTGCCTGGCTGCGGGACAACATGCCCGAGAACGTTAACGAGCCACACAACGTCACCATCGCGCACGGTGATTTCCGCATCGACAACATGATCTACGGCAGCGACAGCCTGACGCCGATCGCCGTGCTGGATTGGGAGCTGAGCACCATCGGCCACCCCCTTTCGGACTTTGCTTACTGCGCCATGATGTACTTTATTCCCGCTGGCGCGCGGCCCTCGCCGGGGCTTGCAGGATTGAACCTTGCAGACGCAGGCTTGCCCTCTCTGGCGGAGTTCGTCGCCATGTATGCCGAGGCCGCAGGACGGACGTCGGTGGACGAGATCAATTACTACATGGCCTTTTCCAAGTTCCGCATGTCGGCGATCCTTCAAGGCGTCTACAAGCGCTCGCTGGACGGAAACGCCTCCTCCCGCATGGCCGGGCAGATGGGTGAGTTTGCCAAGACCTTTGCCAAGGCTGGGATGATGTTTGCGGACGGGACGCTGCGGGTGAACTGAGCGGTAGCAACGACCACCAACCCATCCCCACTCGTCAACAATCTAAAATTTTCTTGATTTTATTTTTGATTCTATCTATTTCCCTAAGGGACTGGAATTGGTGGTTTCCACCAACTCCGCGTTCTGAAATAGGGAATCTCTCATGGGTGATATCGTCAATATTCTGATCAGTCTGATCGTTGGCGGCGTTGGCGGCAACGTTGCTGGGGCTGTTCTCAAGAACTTCTCACTGGGCACCATTGCTAACACGATTGCAGGTGTCGTCGGCGGCGGTGCTGGCGGCTCAATCCTCAGCACGATGACCGGCATGGATACGTCTGCGGTTACAGCCGGTGGCGGTCTGGACATCGGCGGCCTGTTGGGCGCGACCGGCGGCGCGGCCATCGGTGGAGGCGGCCTGCTCGCTATCGTTGGCGTGGTTCGCAACATGATGAAGGGCGGCGACTAACCCGCTCGCCCCTTCTCCAAAAACAGCAAAACCCCCGCGCTTGCCGGCGTGGGGGTTTTTCTTAAGCCTTCATCTGCGCGGCGCAGCGCCATACGGCGAGAGGTCTAACTCTATGTTATTCAGCTTCAACGAACCGCGGAAAAACTCCGGACGGCTTAGGCAACTCTGTACCCGCTTGCAGGCGCTGCTCCAGCGCGTCAAAACCACGTTGGTCCGCAGGCTGAGCCACGAGATCCAGCAGCTTTTCCGTGCTCTCCGGCATCACCGGCTGTAGGATCAGCGCGACCCGGCGCACCGTCTCAACAACCGTGTACAGCACCGCCGCCATCCGCTCGGGATCGATCTTCTTCAGCGTCCAGGGCGCTTGTGCGTCGATGTAGACGTTGGCCTCAGAGATCACCGTCCAGATCGTCTCCAGCGCGCGGTTGAATGCCTGCACATCCAGCAGGTCTCGCACGGATGACAGCAGGCTCTCGCCCGCCGCTGCAATCAGCGCCTCATCCTCAGCCGTCAACTCAACCGCAGGGACGACGCCGTCGAGGTTTTTGGCGATCATCGACAGTGAGCGCTGCGCGAGGTTACCGAGGTTATTGGCCAGATCGCTGTTCATCCGTGTGACCATCGCCTCGCGCCGAAAGTCGCCGTCGTTGCCGAAGGGAACTTCACGCAGCAGGAAGTAGCGGGTCTGGTCGAGGCCGAAGGTCCCCTTCAGCTCATAGGGATCAATGACATTGCCCAGAGACTTGGAAATCTTCTCGCCTTCATTGGTCCACCAACCGTGTGCGAAGACGCGGCGTGGCAGCGGCAAATCAGCGCCCATGAGGAACGCAGGCCAGTAAATCGCATGAAAGCGGAGGATATCTTTGCCAACCAAGTGCAAATCGGCAGGCCAGCGCGGAGCTTCATCAGGCCAGCCCGTCGCGGTGATGTAGTTGGTTAGCGCGTCGAGCCACACGTACATGACATGTTTTTCATCCCCCGGCACCTTTACCCCCCAATCGAAGGTGGTGCGGGAAATCGACAGGTCTTGCAGCCCGCCTTTGACAAAGGAAATCACCTCGTTCCGGCGACCCTTGGGCAGGATGAAGTCAGGTTGGCGCTCGTAAAGATCCAGCAGCGGCTGTTCAAAAGCAGACAGGCGGAAGAAGTAGGACTCTTCTTCCACCCACTCCACTGGCTTACCCGTCGGCGCAATCTTGCTGCCGTCGGGGCCTTCCTTCAGCTCGCTCTCGTCATAGAAGGCTTCATCAGAAACCGCGTACCATCCAGAATACTTATCGAGGTAGATGTGCCCGGCGTCTTTCAAACGCTTCCACATCTCGGCGCAAGCGCGCTTGTGGCGGTCTTCGGTGGTGCGAATGAAGTCGTCGTTGGAGAAGTTGAAGTCACCCGCCAACTCGCGGAAAACGGCCGAAACTTCGTCGGTAAAGGCCTGTGGCGTGACGCCTTTGGCTTCGGCTGAGCGCTGGATTTTCTGCCCATGCTCATCCGTGCCGGTCAGAAAGTGCACGTCGTAGCCATCCAGCCGCTTGAACCGCGCCATGACATCAGCGGCCAGCGTCGTGTAGGCGTGGCCAATATGGGGGCGGTCGTTGACGTAGTAGATCGGCGTCGTGACGTAGTAGGTCTTGGCGGTCATGGGCTCAAAGCTCAGCACTGTCAGGGATCAGGGCAGACACTAGCCCTTTGTCCTGTCTCGATACCACGGTTAAGTCCGCAGACCAGTTTGTCTTTCCCGGCTTAGGTCTGGGGGCAAGATGGCACGCGAGGCTTAGCGGTACTGGTTGAGTGCGTTGGGGCTGTAGATCGACTCATAGGGCACGACAGCGCGGTCGATGGACGTGGAGGCTTCGAAACCAAGCGTCAGGCGGTTGGTCAACTGCACTTCCCCGCCAACTTCGACCCATGTCATATCATGGTCGTTGAAATTATCAGGCGACACCGTCAGCCCGTTAATCGCTGCATAAAGCTCGCCCCGGTCGCCATGCAGGTTCAGCCCGGCGCCGTATTCGTAGGCATTCCCAATGGTTGTTTCCAGCCGGCTTGCGTCCAACTCAAGCACCAGATTGGGGCTCAGATCCACGTCAACGCCCGCGCCATAAGACAACCCGCTATAGCCCTCGCCCCAATTGGTGGTGAAGGCTTCCATTTCCAGCGTGACATCCAAACCATCATCGCTCAGCCCGTAGCCCGGCGCGTGTGCGACCAGCGGTGCAGGCAGCACAGCGGTGGGCGCCGGATAAAACACCTGCGCGCTTGCCCCAGTTGCCAGGACGGTTGCGGCAGTCAGAGCAGTCAGGATCAGCGCAATGCGACGCATGAATAAGGCTTCCTCATTTAAAGGCACTAAGCAGGATGTATGCGGAGCCTGCGGCAAGCGCTAGTCCCAAATAAGGCGCGCTTGCGTCTTTTCCTTCACGTTTACGCGGGGCTTGCGTACCCGACGAGCAAGGCGCGCCACTCATCTTCAGCGTTGACGTTCAAGCCATCGATGCGGGCAAAGGCACCCAAAGCCTGCTGGTAGAGCCGCTGGCCCCGACGCGCCTGCAAGGGGTCCAGCCCATCCTGCGCCTGTCGCACGGCGCGTAGGAAAGGCGCGCGGAAGCTGTGGTCGCCCGTTTTGCCAATGGCACTGGCAAGCCGCGCAGCCTTTGCCGCATGGCGCTGCGGATGATACTCGCGGCCCAGCGCCTCAAGTTGCTCGAGCCAGCCCAGAACCTTGCCGTCAGAAAGCCCCATAGCGCTGCCCGGCGCAAACCCGGCGGCGTCCCCCAGAGAGGCCAGCTCAGCCTGACCCGTGCTGTCTGCCCAGGCGGCAAAATCAGCATCCCCAAGCGGCACGAAAGGCACTTTGGCACAGCGTGACAGGACGGTCGGCAGCAAACTGCCAAGCGAGCGGGAAATCAGGATGACCAGTCCACCCTGAGGCGGCTCCTCAAGGCGCTTGAGCAAGGCGTTCGCGGCTTCGCGGTTCATCTGTTCCGCGCCGTCAATGATGACAATGCGGCGCTGAGAAAACGATCCGGTGGTCGAGAAAAATCGGCCAATCTTTCGGATCACGCCGACGGTCAACTCGGACTTATCAACTAGTTTTTCAAGCAGTAGCACGTCCGGGTGCGCACCGCTTTCCACCATACGTGCGGCGCGTTCATGGTCAGCGTTCAGTTCAGCAGCATCAGCACCCGCGCGGGGCGCATCACCGGACAGCAGCATCTTCGCCAGCACCATCGCCGCCGTCCGCTTCCCCACCCCGGCAGGACCATAGAGGATCAGACCGGCCGGACCGCTGCCCGTACCGTAGAGATGAGCCAGCTGCGCCCAAGCCCGCTCCTGCCCGATGACCCGGCGCGGGGCAAAGGGTGTCAGGTCGCGTTCTTCCGGCAGCTTGGCGGCGCGCGCGGCCATCAGAGCGCGCCGGGGAAATGATCGGTGATCGCAGCTTGCACCCTTGCCTCCACCTCCTCGACACTTCCAGAGGCGTCGATTTCGCACAGCGGGCCGCGCGTCGCAGCGTCTTGGAGCACCCGGCCATAGGCCGCGCGCACGCGGGCGTGGTAGCTGTCTTCGCGCGCCTCGAACCGTTTTTCAGTATCGTCGCGCTCACGTGCTCGGGTCAGGGCCGCTTCAGGTGAAAGGGCAAAGGCCAAAAGCAAGTCGGGTTCCAAACCGTCGGTCGCCATGTCGATGAGGGCTTCAAGCTTGGCGCTGTCCAACCCCAGACCGCCGCCCTGATAGGCCAGCGTCGAGTGATAGTAGCGGTCACAGACCACCCACTTACCCGCTTCCAGTGCTGGTCGGATGACGCGCTCGACCAGTTCGTGACGCGCCGCGTTCATCAGCAGGGCCTCGGTCCAGTTGAGCAAGTCGCCCGGCTCGCCTTCGACCAGCAGCGCACGGATCCGCTCCGCCGACGGGCACCCGCCGGGCTCGCGTACGTGCACCACGTCCTGACCTGCAGCGCTTAGGCTTTGCGTAAGCTGCCGCGCCTGCGTGGTCTTGCCCGTTCCGTCCGGGCCTTCGATGACGATGAATCGTCCCTTACTCATTGGCTTAGTCCGCCAGTCCAAACACCAGATAGCGGATGCCCGTTGCTACCCGCTCCAGCCGGCCAACGGAATCCACGCTGGCCCCAGCGAGCACTGGAATCTCTTCGGGGTCAATGCCCGGGCCACTGAGCACCAGCAAGCCAACCTCGTCGCCCTTCTTAACTGGCGCCGGAATGGGGGAGCGATAGGTAACTTGCGCGCGCAACTTCTCGTACGTCTGGCGCGGCAGGGTCATGCGCAATTCGTACTTAGCCACCAGCGGCACGCTGTCTTCCTGTCCCAGCCAGACCGGCGCGTGCTCAATGATCTGGCCCTTCCTAAAAAGGCTGTAGTTGCCGTAGGCGCGCAAGGCCCAGTCGGTGAGCCGTTCAGATTCCGTTTTGCGCTCTGCTTTGGAGGTCATGCCGTTCAGCACGATGATCACGCGCCGCGCTTCTTTGATCGCAGAGATCATGATCCCATAGCCGCCAGCGTTGGTATGGCCGGTTTTGATTCCATCGACGCCCAGAACCTCATTGCCCAGCACCGGGTTGCGGTTGAGCTGATAGATGTCATTGAAGGTGAAGGATTCACGGGAGAAGTAGGAATAGAAGTCCGCATGATCGCTGATGAGCCTCTGCCCGAGAACGGCGAGGTCATAAGCGGTCGAAAAGTGCCCCTCGTCCGGCCATCCGCTCGCATTGACAAAGTTGCTGTTGATCATGCCGATCGCGCGTCCCGTATCGTTCATGATCTGCGCAAAGGCTGCCTCGCTGCCCGCATAGCCTTCCGCCAGCGCAATCGCAGCATCGTTGCCAGAGACCACGATCAGGCCGATCAAAAGGTCTTCAACGCTCACCTTCTGCCCCTGCTCCAGCCACAGCGTCGAGCCCCCCCGCTGGCGGGCCTTAGCGCTGACCGTAAAGGTCGTGTCCAGCGTCAAACGCCCATCGCGCAGTGCATCAAAGAGGACATAAGCGGTCATGACCTTGGTCATGGACGACGGGGCCATAGGCTGGTTGATGTTCTTTTCGTAGAGCAGCGTTCCCGTCTCTGCGTCCATCACGACAGCCTGCTTGGCGTCTGTGCTGATGGCCTGAGCCAGCGGCGCTGACAGCCATAGCAGAGCAAGAACGAGCACTGATCCAAGCAGACGCAGGCGCGCGAACGCGCGGTTCAACACCGGCGAGGGGGCTAGGGAAACTTGTCTGATCACGCGGTCTGAATCCATGATTGAGGGCCTCGAAGACCGGTTAATCGATCACGACCTGCGCGTCCGCCGCGCCCGCCGCTACAACACGACCCAGCGCGACCCGAGCGTCCGAGTCCGAGCCATAAGGCCCGACCCGCACCCGCCAGATCTGACGCCCGTTGATAACTGCCGGCATGATGACGACACTGCCCGTGCTGGCCAGCATCTGCTGCATGGACAGCGCGTTGGCGCGTTCGCTGTACGCACCTGCCTGAATGAAATACTGCGTGCCGCCCGCGTTGAAGTAGGCATTGCTCGCCCCCGGCAAGGCCGGCTGCCCGATCTCCGGCACCATTGGCGCAGAGCCCGACGCGGCGAAAGGATCGGCCAGCGGTTGGGTCGCAACCACTTGAGGCGCAGCGATGGTCGCCGAACCTGTTGGGATCGCCGGGTTCACACCGCCCAGCGCCTGACCCGGGGCCGCGGCTGCAAATGGGTCGCTCGGCGCTTCGAGCGCACCGCCGATGGTCCCACCAGTGACTTGCGCGACATTGCGCGTGACCGTCTCGACCACTTCGACCGATACGTTGGCCACCGCGCTGTTCCCAAAGCCAAGCACTTTGGCAGCCGCGGGCGTGACTTCGAGGATGTGGGTAAAGTTCTCCGGCCCGCGATCGTTGACCCGCATGAGGGTGGAACGGCTGTTGTCGCGGTTGGTCACCTTGATGATGGTGGAAAACGGCAGCGTCCGGTGCGCGGCTGTGTAAAGTCCGGGGTTATACCGCTCGTCACTCGCCGTGGTGCCGGAAAACAGCTCAGATCCCATGACGGCAACGCCATCCCGCATGTAGGTCAGGTCTTCCTGCGGCGTCACGGTCTGCCCGCCAATGGAATAGATGCTGCCCAACGAATAGCGCGCCACGTCACCGCTGGGGTCGAGCGTGTTGACGGGGAAAGCAGAGACGGGATTGCTGGGGTCAAAGGCCGGAAGCGTTGATGTCGAGACAACCTCTGACGCGGTCCCGCGGTTGCGGCCAAAACTTTCCTGTACAGCGTCACATGCGGTCAGCGCGGACGCGCTTGCGATCACGGCGGCGGCCTGAAACAGCGACCTGAAAAGACTCATGGGTTCACCCCTGAAGATACCTGTTGCGCACCCCCGAAACCCAGGCCCCCGCCCCCGCCTTCGCTTCGGTGCATTTTGATGTCTGTGTCGCATAACATGAACGCACAAAAACCGCCATGGGTGGGGTGGCGATGCTTTGCGCGCTGATAGGCCGGTGAAGTGACAGAAACAAGGCCGCCACCGCCCAACCCGTCGAGCCATGCACATCGCTCATAAGGGCACGCAGGGCGGAAGAAATTTCAGGGCTTGCAACCCGCGCCGCTCCCGTCTATCTCAGGCATCGAGCGTTCCCTGATAGCTCAGTTGGTAGAGCAGCTGACTGTTAATCAGCGGGTCACTGGTTCGAGTCCAGTTCAGGGAGCCACTCTTTTTCCATTTACATTTTGTTAACAGTGGCTTAGCGCTAAGGTTAGCGAATAGTGTACATTTGCGTGTACATTTTTGTTG
>CBFHUI010000074.1:0-13218 GCA_965658725.1 Alphaproteobacteria bacterium
CGTGTCGCGGCTGGGCGTCAAAACGCACATTCTTCAGCGCGGCGACCGCCTGATGCAACGCGAGTTGGACGGAAAGGGCGCCAATATTCTCAATAGCTTCCTCAGTCAGACTGGCGTGAAAGTGCTGACCGGGGCGGATTTTGAGGCGATTGAGGGCGAAGAGGATACAGCCGCATCAGCGGGCAGGGCGCGTGCCGTGGTGCTAGGCGATAGCCGGCGCGTTCCTGCGGACGTTGTGCTCATCTGCGCTGGTGTGGTCCCAGACGTTGCTCTTGCGCGCTCAGCAGGCCTGAAGATCGACAGCGGGATCCTTGTTGATGGAGACATGGCCACGTCAGACCCGAGCATTTACGCCGTTGGCGATGCTGCGCAGACCAAACCCGCCTCGCCCGCGCTCTGGCCCATTGGCACGCAGCACGGTGCGCGAGCCGCTGCCGCGATCCTCGGAACGCCTGCGCCGACCGCTCAAAGCCCCATCTACGTCCGCCTGAAGCACGACGGCGTTTGTGTGTTCAGCTTTGGCAGCTTCCACAGGCAAGAGGACGGCGACGTGGAAATCGTGAGCCCTGCTGATCGAAAGATGGAGCACCGCCGCGTTCTCCTCCGGGACGGCGTGCTTGTCGCCGCCCTGGCCGTCGGCGCACCCGGTGCAGACAAGCCACTGCTCCCATACCTCAGCGGTCAAACCATTCCAGAGGCCCTCATCAAAGCGTGGCAGAACGACGACTGGGATGCCTAGAGCTGGTGCGGCTTGGATGAGCCGCACAGCCTGAAGGGCTTTGCCAGCAAGCAAACCCAAAGAACGTATAATGAATATTATGGAAAATAAGGATCAAGCCCTAGGCTGATACCACAGCGGGCAAGCCTACGATGAAGTGCGGGTTATCCAGACCTTCCTTGCCATAGGTCAGCGGCGTGCGGTCTTCGAGCCGCAAGACCGCGGCGCCCGCAGCTTCGGCAACGGCTTGCCCCGCTGCTGTGTCCCACTCCATGGTCCGGCCCTGTCGCGGATAGAGGTCGGCAGCGGCTTCAGCGATGCGGCAGAACTTCAGGCTGGAGCCGGCCTTCACCACGTTTGCCACCCGCTGGCCCTGCAAGAGAGCTTCCAGCGCTGCTGGGTCAGCGTGTGAGCGGCTGGCGGTTACTGTCAGGCCCGCTTCAGGTACGGCGCGCAGCGCAATGGCTTTGCGGTCTGCGCCGCCGATCGACTGGCGGAACGCGCCTTCCGGTGATCCGGCCCAGGTCAGGCCCAGCGCAGGAGCGACAACAACGCCCATCACGGGGCGGCCGTTGTCGATCAGCGCGATGTTGACGGTGAACTCATCACGCTGATTGATGAACTCCTTGGTGCCGTCCAGCGGATCGACCAGCCAGAAGCGCGCGCCAACTGGGGCCGCGAAACCCCGCGCTTCAGCGCTTTCCTCGGAGATGACTTCCACCCCGTCAATCAGGCCTTCCAGCTGGTCAACAATGTAGTGGTGCGCAGCCAGATCGGCGGCAGAGACAGGGCTATCGTCGGACTTCGCGTCCACTTGCAGATCGTCAGACCTGTAGAACCGAAGCGTTTCCGCCCCTGCACCTTCAGCGATTTCGATGATCGAGGCGACCATTTCGGACCAGTTCATGGGGCTATCCTGCTTTCTGCTTGGAGGAGACTGTGATACGCACCGACCAATCTAAGGCAGACAAGAGCGCCCGAACATGCCCTATGAAGAGCAACTGGCCGACCGCTTGCGCATTGCTTTGACGGATCATGACGCCGTTTATGAGCGCAAGATGTTTGGGGGTCTGTGTTTCATGAAGCGCGGGAACATGCTGTGCGGCGTCATGGGCAAGGATTTCATGTTTCGTGTTGGGGCTCCGGGCATGTCTGAGGCACTCAGTCAGCCCGGCGCGCGGCCCGTGCAGTTCGGTGACCGGGCGCCCATGACGGGTTTTGTCTTTGTTCAAGCCCAGGCGGCTCACGGTGACGTCATCGACGACTGGATCGTGCGCGCTGCAGCCTTCAACGCCACCCTACCCGCCAAATGAACGCACAAAAAAAGGCGTCGCGAACAGGCGACGCCTTGGGATCTGCCGCTGACTGATCATCAGCGCGCTGATTCCGCCTAGCGGCGGTTGCTGCTGCCCGTGGTCGGACGATTTGCAGCCCGCTCCCGATCACGGCGACCGGCAGGAATGTAGGCGATGTCGTAGTGTTCCTGACAGTAAGGCTTACCGGCCAGCGCACCCTTGCCGCAAAAGCGGAAACCGGGCTCGTTGGGATGGCCGATGGGCCACATGCAAGTCGGGCCGCGAGAAGCGGACTTGACGGCCATGACTTTGGAACGCGTCGGACGCTTCGCGCCAGTGGCGCGCTTGATTGGGCTAGGACGAGGCGGCAAACCCAAGCGATGGGCTTTGCCCACGACGGCGTTCTTGGTCACACCCAATTTACGTCCGATCTCAGACGTAGAAAGACCTTCGCCCCATAGTTCTTTGAGCTGGTCAATCTGATCTTCTGTCCAGGCCATGAGCGTCCCTCGTTTTTCTTGTGCTTCCGCTCTTCCTGCCGAGAGCGAGGCACCGACTCCAACAAAAATGTGGAAAACGTTAGTAGATCACGGAGTTAGTGGTTTTTACGCACCACATCCCGAAGAATCTACGCTAAGGGCGCATAATCACTAGGTTTTTCGGCAGATAATGAAATCGCACTAATTTTGGCTTTGGGACGATGTTGCCCCTATTTCACCGTACGTTTGCGGTAAACGCTTGACGGAGAAATCTCCAACATGGAGGCGGCCTTGTTGACGTTGCCTCCCGTAACTTCGAGCGCACGGTCGATCATTTCCTGCTCGACGACCCACATAGGCCTTAAATCACCCTCATTGACGTTGTTTGCCGGGGGCATGGCCACCGGCATGGGTGAGGGTTGAATGATCGCGGGTGTGGTATCTGTCGCAGCGCTGCGGTCGATCATCGGCAGGATCCCTGCCCCGACGCTGATCGGGTTCATTTGATCCTCTGTCAGCATGACTTGCTCAAGTGGCGGCATCATATTCAGCGTGACCAGCGGACCATTGTGCAGAACGACCACGTTGCGCACCACGTTCTGCAGCTGGCGAATGTTGCCGGGCCACGTGTAGCGCATCAGCAGCGCTTGAACCTGTTCGTCGAAGTCCTTGAAATCCTTCTGATCCCGTTCCGCGAAGCGGCGCAGGAAGTTGCGTGCGATCTCGATCACGTCACCTCCCCGCTCTCGCAAAGACGGCAAGGCAATTGGAATGACGTTCAGCCGGTAATACAAATCTTCTCGGAACCGACCGGAGCGCACGTCACTCCAGGCGTCGCGGTTGGTTGCGCAGATGATGCGCGCGTTGGAATTCTCGAGCTTTGACGAGCCAACCGGCTGGAACGTCCCCGACTGCAGGAACCGCAACAGCTTGGCCTGCAGGCTGATGTCCATCTCCCCGATTTCGTCGAGAAACAGTGTACCGTTGTGCGCCATTTCTGCGGCCCCTGCCCGGTCGGTCGTGGCCCCGGTAAAGGCCCCTTTGACGTGGCCAAAGAGCTCGGACTCGATCAGGTCTTTAGGAATGGCAGCGCAGTTCAGAACCGTGAGGTTCCCGTCTCCGCGCGGCGAGGCGCGGTGCACGGCTTGCGCCACAAGTTCCTTACCCGTCCCGGTCTCCCCGGTGATGAACACTGTTGCATCGGTCGGTGCGGCAGAGTCGATGGTGCGGTAGACCGCCTGCATGGCCAGTGAACTGCCAATCATCTCATCGTAGGACGGGCGATCCAATTGCTCATAGACGGAGATTTTTGATTTCAGCTGCCGCATCTCGCGCGCGCTGGCCAGCGTCTGGATCAACCGCTCTTGTGCGAATGGCTTCACCAGAAAGTCGTTTGCCCCCAGCCGCATCGCATCAACAGCCACGTTGATCGAACCGTGCGCGGTCATGACGAGAGTGGTGGTGCCGAGTTCTTCTTCTGCAATCTTTTCGAGGATTTGCTGACCGTCCATGTCAGGCAGCTTGAGGTCCAGCAGCAGCAACTCCGGACGCTTTTCCCGCAGGATCCGTAGGCCCGACGTGCCCGTCTCGGCTGTAAGGATCTCGAAGGGCTCTTTCTGCAGGAACCCCTGATACATATGCAACATCGAAGGCGAGTCTTCGATTATCAGCAGTTTAGCCGGCATCGTTGGTCCCGAAGCTCCCAGTAACTCGTCCCCCAATGCCTTAAACAAAGGAGAACGGCGCCAGATCGCTTGGAACCGTGTGTAAGTTCGTTCGCGATCAATCACACGACTGGAGTTGGTCTTTCCCATGCTCGATCAATTGCCGCCGTTGTTTGCTGCGTAAGCTATCGCTCAGCGACCAGCCCTTGCGGTAAAAACCACCGCAGCAGGGGCGTTAGAAATGTCTTGAAACCATTCCTAGGGGATACGCCTCTGCTACGTGGCGGGTAACCGCCTTAGTAAACAATGCGAACAGTAGACCAAGTGCGCCTCACTATTTTTAGCAAGGAACTCAGCACCTTAGGTTTAGACCACGGCGCGCCCGCGCCCTCCTCGTGACAATTCAATCTTCCTGATCGTCAATTTGACAAAACGATCACACTCACGCAAGCCTTCGCCCGCGTTCCGTCGGAGGACTGTACTAAAAAAGAAACATAGAATGCTAGGGTACAGTCTGGAGCCGCAAAAAAAATAGTGTTTAGTGCAGTAAATTCAGCGATTCACAACCTCAAGAGTGAGGAAGTGTTAGCGTTACCGCTATCGATTCTGTTTTGTTGCTCAACGAGGCTTGAGAGGCAGCATGAAAATTGCTCCTCTATTTGTGAAAGGCGACCCTGCTAACTGTAGCAAGAACACCGTAAGTTGGATCGTAAGAGGATATGGGATCAACCGCTCTATGAGCTCTGAGCACAAAGAGGATATCAGCAACCTGAGGGCGTCAGTCGACGCGGCGCAGGCTGCTGTGAATACCGCTCAGGCGCGAGAGCGAGAGGCCCGGGAGGAAACCGAGTTTGTGCTCGCCTGCCTGCGTGAGCTCGGCGATGCTGAGAACTTGGCTGCGGTCTACGACCGCGCGCTCGACTTGCTGCGAGATGAGTTTGGGTTTGACGAGGCCTTCATCGTCCGGGCGCCCTTCACCGGAGAGAGCTATTCAACGGTGGCGACCACGCACGAAGCTTTCGCGTCCGTCTCGCTGGTTCACAATACGGACTTGGAGACAGTGAAGGCCGGTAAGGCGGTTCATTTGGCCGACATGCGGGCGGTGCCGTGGTTTGCAGAGCTGCCGGGCAGTGCTCAAGCACGGATGGCCGCGACGCTGCTGGTTCCGATACCGCAGGATATTGGCGCTATGGCCATCATCTGCACCACTGAACAGCGCGGCGGCCTGGCGCATGCGCCACTGCAAGCCGCGCAGCGTTTCGGCTGGCTGGTGGCGCAGGCCTTGCGAACGACGCGGGTTCGCGAGGATGAGTTGCAGTCGGCGTTGGTGCGGTTGTCGTCGCAGGCCGAACGGGACCAGACGGACTTCATGCTGGCGGCTGTGGACGCGCTGGGTGAAGGTGTTTTTGTTGTAGACGCGCAACAGCGGATCATCGTGACGAACGAGCGCTACCGTCAGCTCTATCACGAGCTTGCAGACATGTACGTGCCGGGCCTGAACATCGAAGAAATCTGGTTGCTTGAGCGGCAATCAGGTTTCGTCACCATGCTGGACCTTCCTGAAGACGCGGCAATCAACAAGGCTGAGGGCTGGCTGGGCACCACGCGCACTGACCGCCACAGCTTGCGCGACGGGCGAACCATCCGCGCCACAGACCGGCGCCTGCCCAATGGCTGGATCGTCGGCGTCCGGGTCGATATTTCGGAGCTGGCGCAGAAAGAACGCGACCTGACCGTTGCGCGCAACCAGGCGCAGGCGGCCAGCGCGGTGAAAACCGAGTTCCTTGCCACCGTCAGCCACGAAATTCGAACCCCGCTGAACGCCATTCTTGGGATGCTTGGGCTGATTCAGCGCGATCAACTCAGCGACTCACAGCAGGAATACGTCTCCGTCGCCACAACATCCGCACGCAACCTACTGATGCTGCTCAACGACATCCTCGACGTCTCCAAGATGGAGGCCGGCAAGCTGATGCTGGAGGATGAAGACGTGATCCTCGCCCAGCTCGTGCGCGAAGTGGTTCAGCTCTATCAGGACGCCGCAGACGCCAAGGCGCTCAAGCTGACCTGGGCGCTCGACCCCAACCTGCCCGTTGCCGTGCGTGCGGATGGGGGGCGCTTGCGTCAGGTGTTGATCAACTTCGTCTCCAACGCCATCAAGTTCACCGATCACGGCTGGGTTAATCTGAGCCTGCAGCAGGCCGAAGCCCAGCCCCGGGAAAACGAAAGGGTCCGGCTGCGCTTCAGCGTACAGGACACTGGTGCTGGCATCTCCGAAACCGCTCAAGAGCGTCTGTTCCAAGCTTTTGAGCAAGTCGGGGCATCGGTGGAAAAGCGCCAGGGCGGAACGGGTCTGGGCCTGAACATCTGCCACCGTATCGCCGAGGCGATGGACGGGGAAACCGGCGCGGATTCCTCTTTGGGACGAGGCTCAACCTTTTGGTTTGAAGCGGAGTTCCCGATCGCCTCTGTCCTTGGTTACAGCCACGCGCCTGCGCTGAACACCGAGGAACCAAGGCAAGAAGTCAGGGGCGATGATGCGCTGCGGATTCTTGTTGCTGATGACAGTCCTTCGAACCAGCTGCTGATACGGGCCATGCTGCGCCCAACCGGTCACCACCTCGACATCGTCTCAGACGGTCTGGAGGCAGTGCGTGCCGTCGAAACCCTGCCCTACGATGTTGTCTTCCTGGACATCTCAATGCCGGAAATGGATGGCCGCGAAGCTCTGGCAGAAATCCTGCAGCGTCAGCAGGACGGACAACTTGCCCGCCAGGAGCTTGATCCAACCGTCCTGCCCCTGTCCATTATCGCCATCACTGCAAATGTCATGAAGGGCGACCGGGAGAAGTTCATGCGCGACGGCTTTTCAGAAGTCATCGCCAAGCCGTTTAATGAAAAAGACCTACTCGACGCTATCGAGGCGCACGCCCCGCATCAGCGCCAATTGAACCGGCCAGCCGTGGTTGTCCGAACCGACACACTGTCTGATAGTGATGTCGCCGTTCCTGAGCCCGGTGATCCCCAAGCCATTGATCAATCCGTCCTCGACAGGCTTCTGGAAACCTTTGGTGCCGATTTCTTCTCCACGTCCATTTCCATCTTCACAGACGAAATCGACGGTCGGATGATGCTGCTAGGAAACCCCTCAGTCAGTCTGGACGTCACGCGGCGGGAAGCTCACGCCATCAAGGGGTCCTCAGCCAGTTACGGGCTGACCGCGCTATCTGCGCTCGCAGCTCAGCTCGAGGAAACACCAGAACGGCGGGAAACCGCTTTGTCACAAATGAACCGGCACTGGGATCACGCGCGGGCGCTTTTGAAAAGTAAGTGTCTCTAGCCGCCTGCCGGGGTTTGAAAACCGATTGAGGTGGCCCGGCGAGCATGGTACCCACGCCCAGTTCCCGCCCTTAGCTCAACTGGATAGAGCGCCCGCCTTCTAAGCGGACGGTTGTAGGTTCGAGTCCTACAGGGCGGGCCATTTTAGGGGCGCAAAATTGGCCGACGACTCGTCCTATGCCTCCGACCGGTAAGCGATGCGCTCGACATCACCCGAAGCGCCCTTCGCCGCCTCACGCGCCACGATGAAGGTGGCGTTATCTTCTGCGTGTTTCAGAAACCGGGAGATGACCTGCTGCTCTTCTTCGGTGAAGGGTTCCAGCAGCGCCTGATTGATCGCTCTCGTGATGGGGCCAGTCTTTGCCACAATCGCTATGCCCTTCGGGGTCAAAGCAACCAGCGTGCTGCGTCCGTCCATGGCACTGGATTGCCGCTGCACCATGCCATTCTGTTCCAGTCGGTCAACCAAACCGGTCAGGCTTGATTTGCTCATTCGCATCACTTCGGCCAAGCGTGAAATTGGCATGTCCTTCTGACCGGTAAGAATGAACAGGATACCCTGCTGCGGTAGAGAGAGATCGTGCGAAGATCTCAAGGTCTGATCGATTGAGCGAGACACTGCCTGATAGGCGCAGTTTAGTTGATAGATGATGCGTGAAGGAATCATAAGTGGCGACGAATTGGCTTGTGTCGGTGGGATTTAAAGATGGTGCACTTAAGTGACCATAAAGCGACCCTGCGGAGAATAAACCCTCGCCAAGAATTGGGCAAACAAATGTATTTACACTAGCGCCACGCTCTACTTAGGGCGTGCAAAAAAACAGTGGCGGCAGAAACTGCCCAAGCTCCGACCACCACTGTCACCAACCCCTCGCCTTACCGCTCGTAAAGCCCTGGTTGGAGTTGAAACCTTACTAAACGTCCAGTTATCGGGGACCGCGAGGCTGACATTGCGCCAACCAGACCGTGCGCGCTTCACCCTGCGCACTGGTTTGAAAGGTTTGCAGGTCATAGACCTGTGGACTGTCCCCACACCACTGCGCCGCTGTTGCCCCGCACAGGGCGTCGTCTTCAACATCGCAGGTTGCCTCCAGATGCAGCAGCCCGGCGCGAAGTTCCAGCGGACGCACGTCGCCCTCCAGTGGCAGCAAGGCGACTTGTGCCTTTGGTGTGAGGCTGATGGTCCGGCCGTTGTTGCACGCCAACAGGGTCGCAGCGGTCAGTATGAGGGCGCCAACTGTGAAAACGGTACGAAGCATGCTGCTGATCCTTCTATCCCATGAAAGGTGGATGGGATCAGGGGAGCAGCCGCCGTGCCATGAACAAGGCGGGTCGCGTAAGGATTTGCTTTGGCGACGAGAAGGGGCGAAGCGTCTAAACGCACTGGCTCAAAGCAGAAAAAAAGCCTGCAACCCAACCGGTTACAGGCTTTTTCGAAGAATACACTAATGAGCGTACTCTAATGCGTACGCGCCGACAGCAGGCCCATGCTTTCCAATTTGAGCAGGATTTTGTGCGCTGCTTCATCGGGGGTCATGTCTGCGGTGTCGAGCACCAATTCCGCATTCTGCGGCTCTTCATAGGGATCGTCGATGCCTGTGAACTCCTTGATCAGGCCCGCGCGTGCCTTTGCGTAAAGACCCTTGCGGTCTCGACCTTCACAGACCTCGAGGCTTGTCGCCACATGGATCTCAAGAAAACCACCCAGCGGCTCGATCAAATCGCGCACCTGAGAGCGGGTCCTCTCGTAGGGTGCAATCGGCGCACAGATGGCGATACCGCCGTTCTTGGTGATCTCAGAGGCCACGTAGCCGATGCGGAGGATGTTCAGGTCGCGGTGTTCCTTGGAGAAGGTCAGCTCGCTGGACAGGTTCTTACGCACCAAATCACCGTCCAGTAGCGTCACAGGACGCCCACCCGCTTCGAGCAGCTTCACCATGACCGCGTTGGCGATGGTAGACTTGCCGGAGCCAGACAGGCCGGTGAAGAACAGGGTAAAGCCCTGCTTGTCACGGGGTGGATGAGTCTTGCGCAGCTCAGCGACAACGTCGGGGTAAGAGAACCACTCGTCGATATCCAGCCCTTCGCGCAGACGGCGGCGCAGTTCAGTGCCGGAGATGTTCAGCTTGGTCTCGTTCTCTGCAACCTCGTTGATCGGCACGTACTGTGCGCGCTCCTGCACGTAGACCATGGCCTGGAACGGAACCATTTCGATGCCGATCTCGTCGGCGTACTTGGCGACCATTTCCTGAGCGTCGTAAGGGCCGTAGAAATCTTCGCCCTGGCTGTTCTTGCCCGGACCAGCATGGTCACGGCCTACAACAAAGTGCGTACAGCCATGGTTGCGGCGGATCAGGGCGTGCCACAGCGCCTCACGCGGGCCGGCCATCCGCATGGCAAGGTGCAGCAGCGCCATCGCAGTGGTCTGGTCGGGGTAGTGACGCATCACCGCCTCGTAACAGCGCACGCGGGTGAAGTGATCAACGTCGCCCGGCTTGGTCATGCCCACGACAGGGTGGATCAGCAGGTTGGCTTCCGTCTGCTGGGCGGCGCGAACGGTCAGTTCGACGTGCGCCCGGTGCAGCGGGTTGCGGGTTTGGAACGCCACCACGCGACGCCAGCCCCACTTGTGGAACATGCGGCGGAGATCGTTCGGCGTGTAGCGATGCTGGCGGTAATCGTAGTGCACAGGCTCGTCAATGCCGGTAACTGGACCGCCGAGGTAGACGTTGCCAGTCTGATTGTGCAGGTAACGCACGGCTGGGTGAGCCAGATCGTCTGCGCCGTAGACCTTTTCGGCTTCGCGGTGCTTGTCCGGGCTGTACATCTCTTCAACGTCCATGACCGCCAGAGGAACCCCCTCGGGGTCACGCAGGACGACTTGCTCGCCAACCTTCAGGCTCTCCGCCATCTTGTCGGAAACATCCAGCGTGATCGGCATGGGCCACAGCGCGCCTGAAGCCAGCCGCATGTTTTCCACCACCCCTTCGTAGTCAGCCTGACCAAGAAAGCCGGTCAGCGGCGTAAAGCCGCCGTTCATCAGCAGTTCGAGGTCACACAATTGACGAGCGTTCAGATCGACGGACGTCATGTCCTTGATCTTCTCGAGCAGTTCGGCGCGCTCGTTGGGGGCTGCGTAGAGTTCGGGGACGCGTTCAAAAGCCATGGTCCGGTCCTTCTTGCTTTGCTGACGGACAAATGCAGGACCGAGCTTTCGCGGCGTGTGGTGGTTGGGCCCTGCGCACAGGGGGCTTTTGAGCGATCAGGCTCGCAAGATCAACCCGCGGGTCACTGCCTTGAGTGCAAGGCAGCTAATGCTCCGGCGCGTCGGGCCTACTTTCCTTCGAGATAATCCAGAATGGACTTCGCCACGACGAGCCGAATCTCGCTTCCGTTGCTGTCTTTGACGACGGCTTCGCCATGAGGATTAAAGCTCTTCAGGTTCTTGACCCCGACCTTGCCCTTGAGCGGTCCAGCTGCGAAATCGCAGTTTACCCTGAAGCTGTTGTCGATGAGCATGGCCGACGCCGTGTACGTCCCCTGACAGCGCAGCTGACCGCCGGCGTCAACGAACTGCACCGGATTGTTGCGGCCAAAGATCCGCTCATAAACCAGCAGCCCCGGCACCATTGAGCCGTTGCCGAAATCCCAAAGCGCCGGCGCGATTTTGGGGAGGGCCAGCTCCGCCGGGTCGACGAACAGCATGTTGTTCACCATGGCCAATTTGCAGCCGCAGTTCTCGGTCTGATGCTGGTTGAAGCGCAGAACCTGTTTTGTGCAGTGTCGAAGTGCTTCCTCTGCGGCCATCTCTGCGCTGGGGTAAGCCGTCGAGCGCCACGAATACGGGCACGATGTCGGGGTACCAATGGCGAAAGCGCGGTGGTTCTTGGCACTCAACCAACCGGTGAAGGGTATGTTCTGGAAAATCTCCAAGGCGCTGGGATCGATAGCCTGGGTCGGCACACCGTGTCGCCAGTTGCCCGTGTAGGCCTCTGTCTCCACCGCGTTCATCGTGGTCACGGGCGAAGCGTCTACGTTGGCGCGGTAGAGGGTCTGCTTTTGCGCGGCAGCAGGGGCCGAACCTGCGAGCAGCGCCATGACCACGCACACCACCACCACAGGCGCGCGCGCAGCGAACATTCGCGTCAATCCTGTCACTGAAAGCCCCTCACAGCGCGCCCTGCCCTTTTGTGCCGCATCAAACTGCGCAGGCTCTTACCACACTATGTGGATAACTTAAAATACATTACGCGTCAAAAGCGGCGCCGCCAGTCTGAGCCCCACCGCTCCATAAAGATGTTTCCGGGCAGCACCTCGAAGAAGTCGATAATCATCCCATCATCGCTTTCCTCCCGGTACCCCCGTTCCGACCGGAAATAGGACCAGCAAAACTCCTCGGCATAATCCGGGGCATAGGCGTAGCAAAAACGCTCGCCCTCGGCGTAAGAGATTTGGCCCTGCCCCCTGAACAGCAGGGTGGTGTCGTCGAGGTAAACCGTGCCGTCCGGCGCATGAAACTCCATAGCCAGTTCCCGGCCCTCGCCGTCCATAAACCTGAGGGTAAAACCCTCCGGGTGTTCATCATAGAGGTCGAAGAACCCCGCGTGGGTCAGCCGTACCCACTGCACGGTCGCCTCGCCCTTCCCGTCCCCTGCCGCGAAAACCGCGCGCGCAGGGATGAGAAGGAAAAGCACAGCCAGCGCAACAAGACGCATGCCCTTTACTCCGCCTCTAGCGTGTCAGGCGGCGGAGCAGGCTGGAGGTGTCCCAGCGGCCTCCACCCATTTTCTGCACGTCGCCATAGAACTGATCGACCAGCGCAGTCACGGGCAGCGTCATGCCGTTGGCTTTAGCTTCAGCGAGGCAAATACCCAAATCCTTGCGCATCCAATCGACCGCAAAGCCAAACTCGAATTCATCCGCAACCATGGTCTTACCCCGGTTTTCCATCTGCCACGACTGCGCCGCTCCGCCGGAAATGACGTCGAGCACCGCGTCCATATCGAGCTCCAGCTTTTGCCCCAGTGCGACGGCTTCGGAGAGCCCCTGCACCAACCCCGCGATGCAAATCTGATTGAGCATCTTGGTTTGCTGGCCTGCGCCAACGGGGCCGATGAGCATGCACTTTTTGGCATAGGCGTCGATCACGGGCGCGGCTTCGTCGAAGTCAGCCTGTGCACCGCCGCACATGACCGTGAGCACGCCATTTTCTGCCCCCGCCTGACCGCCGGAAATCGGCGCATCGACGTAGCGAAGGCCAGCTGCCGCCGCAGCCTCTGCAAGCTCCCGCGTGACGGATGGAGAGACCGTGGTGTGATCGACGAACAGTGCGCCTGCATCCATGCCAGCAAAGGCCCCATCCTCGCCCAAGCAGACCGAGCGCAGGTCTTCGTCGTTACCCACGCAGGCAAAGACAATGCTTTGTCCTGCCGCAGCTTCACGCGGGGTCGGCTGTGCGCTGCCCTTGTGATCGGCGGTCCAGCTCTGGGCCTTTCCGGCCGTGCGATTATAGACGGTAACGGTGTGCCCGGCGGCGGTGAGGTGGCCGGCCATGGGGAAACCCATGACACCAAGACCGAGGAAGGCAACGTTGGCCATTCGAATGTCCCTTGAGATTTCGGTTGAATGCTTGAGTGTTAGACTGGATCAGACCGGCTTCAAAGTCTTTGCGAAGCGCTTGCCGTTCTCGACGTAGAACTTTGCCCCGCCTGCCATCATCGCCC
>CBFHUI010000075.1:0-13196 GCA_965658725.1 Alphaproteobacteria bacterium
CAGGACGGCAGCGGTCAGTCCGTTGCTGCAGCGCCGCCCAACAGCCCGTCAGCGGGGAATGTTTGGTGGGACACAAGCGTCATGCCTTACGCCCGGCGGGTCTACATCGCCGGGGGTTGGGAGGATTCAGGCGCGCGCTTTGACCCGGCGAGTGGCCAGTTGACGCTGGTCCAGGCGGGGGCAGGGCTGAGCCTGAATGGCCCGAGCCTCGACCTCGACATCAGCTCACTGCCAGCCGCGCCCTGATCTTCAGGCTCCTCACTTCCGTCGTCCATTTTCCTTTTCTTTCTCTGAACCCAGGAGTCTTCAATGACTGTTCAAACCACAGACAATTTCGCCCTCTCCCGCGCCGGTATCGCCTACCGCGCGCCGATCTCTGAGTTGGTCTCAACGACGCTGGCCGCGCTGGACTTTGCCACCGTGGCAGACGTTGCCTCCGGCAGTTCCAGTTCCAAGGTCGTCACGCCCGCTGCGCTGACGTCCGTAGTCGCTGACGTTGCGCAGAACGCATCGGACATCGCCAGCAACGTCTCCAGCCTCACCGCGCTCATGGCCGCTCTGGGCGACGACTACATTACCGGCGCCGCCGCCCCGACAGCGGCTCAGGGTGATGATGGCGACAATTTCCTGAACACCTCAACCGGCGATGTTTACGAAAAGTCGGGCGGGGCGTGGTCGCTGGTCTTCTCCTTCTCTTCTCTGCTCGGCATCACTTCGGGAACGTCTCTGGGCGCGGGACAGGCCGTATTCGCCGGGGTGAGCGGGACCAGCATGGAGTTCCGCTCCATCACAGCCGCAACGGATGGTGGTCTGGCCGTCGGCACGGCCGGCGACGAGATCACCCTCGCACTGGACATCGACTCCCTGCCAACCGCCCCTTAAGGAGCGCCCTTCATGACCACTTTGCTGGACGATGACAAAGTGGCGATCTCTCGCGCAGGGGCGGCCTATAAGGCGTCCATGTCGGACATCGCTGCTTTTGCTGCGAGTGCGTCAGGGGGAGGCGGCGGCGGTGGAACCGTCGCGCGCCACCCTGGCGATGTTTTTCTCTCCTTTGACCTGATCCCGCCCAGTGACTCTGTCGAGCTCAACGGTGCTGTGCTGGTTGATGGCGCGCTGGACTTCCCAATTGTTGCCGCGCGCTATGCCTTCATGGTGGTTGGCAACGACTTGATCCTACCCGACTTGCGGGGTCAGTTCGTGCGCGGCTGGGACCACAGCGCAGGCACGGACCCTGACGCCGCCAGCCGCCTTGCTCGTGCTGGAGATGGGGCTACTGGCGATCTGCCCGGCACGCATCAGGCCGGCGCGCTGGAGGCGCACAGTCACACGATTTACCGCCAGTACGTGTTCCACGCTGGGGGTACCTCTCCGCTGCCCTATCCGCATACGGCGTCCTCACCCGTCGATACGCCGACGTCAACCGATGGCGGTTCAGAGACACGGCCCACCAACATCTCGATGATGTTCTTCATGGCAATGGGGTAGCGCAATGAGCCTTCAAACTACCGACCTCTTCGTGTTGAGCCGCAGCGGTGCGGCTTACAACGTCAGTTTCGAGACAATCCGTCAAAGCCTGTTGAACCAGCCTCGTGGGCGGGTGCAGGCTAACGGGACGGCGCAGTCGATCACTGGCGCGAGCATTACTCGAACCAACGCGGGCCGCTATCGTGTGCAGTTCGACCCCGAGTTGCCCGACGCCGCCTATCCCATTTTGCTCTCCTTGGAACAAAACAGCGGTCGCGACGATTACGTCATCACCTACACCGGCGCGTCAGCAGAAGGGTTCAACGTAGAAATCAGCGAGCAAGACAATGGCGCCGCCGCAGGCACTTTCCGAGACGCAGGCTTTAGCTTCTTCATCCCACTTTAATCTCAAGACAGTGAAAGGAAGGGCTGTGCTGGTCTTTCATTTCGATCCGAGCACGCGGATATTCTGCGGCCGCTCGACCCTGGCGGCTGCGCCGCCGTCCAAGCGCCGTGGTCGGCCTTCGCGCCGCCGCTGCCCCATCCCTGCCAACGCCGTCGTCAACGCTCCCCCTGATGAGATGGCGCGCGAGGGCCCTGCTGGGGCCAACGACGACGCTGGTCAATGGATGGTCAGTCACGTGGACCGCTCCGAGCCAAACTGCCCCCGCGCCATCTGGCGCAAAGTCCCCCGCTCGACCGGAAAGCGCTCCTCTCCTGCGGCCGACCCGTTGGCGTTGCCGGCTCGTGTTTCAAAGATGCCAGCAGACGAAATGGCGCTGATCGCGCTGGCGCTGCTGCTTACCCGTGGCAAGGCACGCGCGCTGGCTCGGGCGCAGGGCGAAGGTTTCCTGCGGGCTTGGATCGGGGCTCAGGGCGGCCGAACGCAAGGCCGTTTGGGACCAGAAGTCCAGCGCCTTCTGATGCAGGGCCGGTCCAGCCGGATCGGTGCTGGCCATGAAAGGGAGGGCTTCGATGACCAGCGCCCGTAACGCCCTGCGTCATCCGCTGGTTGTCGCTCTGGCTGGGCTGACGCTGGGGGCGCTAGCTCAGGCCCTGTTCATCGGTGGTCAGATGAGCCAGCGGGTGATGGGCGTCGAAGCGGGTTTGGAGCGCATCCACGACCGCCTCGACCGGCTCTATTCCCGTGATATGGCCGACCGAGACTTCGCCAAGATCCAGCTTCAGTTCAGCGGTCTTGACCGCCGTGTGACCGGACTGGAAGGACAACTTTCCCTGGCATTGGAGGGCCCGACCCATGATTGAGTTTCGCAAACCTCGGCGCGCCGTCTCCCGCGTTTTCCTGCATTGCAGCGCCAGCGATCACCTGCATCACGACGACATTGCGGTGCTCCGTCAATGGCACCTTAAGCGCGGCTTTGACGATGTGGGCTATCACTACCTGATCACCTTCGATGGCCGCGTTCAGGCGGGTCGGAGCTTGGAAAAGCAGCCCGCCGCACAAGCGGGCCACAACACCGGAAGCATCGCGATCTGTCTCTCTGGTGGTCAAAACGGCCAGTCCGGTGCCTTTACCACCGCGCAGTTCCGCGCGCTGCGGGATCTCGTGGCGCAAATCGATCTCGCCTACGGTGGCACGGTCACCTTCCACGGTCATCAGGAAGTCGCCAAGCGGTCCTGTCCGGTCTTTGACTACCGGCGTGAGTTGGGCCTGAGCGCGCAGGGCTATCGGCAAGGACCGCGCCCGTCACTGTCCCAATCGCGCACCATCGGCGGTGCGCGCGTCGCTGCGCTCGGGCTCGCGACCATGAGCGTTAGCGAAGTCGTGCAGGTAGGCGAAGTCGTTTCACCGGTGCTCAGTTTGGCCTTGCAAACCGTCCCGCTTCTGGCTCTGTCGCTGGTTGCGCTGGGGCTGGGGGTCGTGTTGTGGGCGCGCATGGACGACCACGCGCGGGGGCTGCGCTGATGCTGGAAGCTGTGTTCCGCCGACTGATCTTCGTCGCCGCTTCGTTCATGGCCGCGCTGCTCTATCTGGCAGCGCGAGAGCGCGTCGCACGCCGCGCCGCAAGGGCCGCACAAGCGGCTCAAACCACACGCACCATTCTAGAGATCAAGGAAGACCAAGATGAAGCCTTTGCCGCTGCTCCTCATTCCCGCGCTGATCTGCTTGAGCGCCTGCGCACAGGGGCCTTCTGAGCCGCGTGCCAGGCTGCGCACGCTCTGTCCCCAGCCCGTGCATTACGGGCTGGCGTTCCAACAGCAGCTCGCAGAGGAACTCGACGCGCTGAGTGATCAGGGCGCGGTGGTTCAGGCGATCATGGATTACGGGCAGTTGCGGGCTGTACTGCGCGCCTGCTGACGTTAAGCAGCGGGAACCGGTCTAGTGCGTCCAACGCAGAAGGCGGTTGTTGGCAAAGTTTTCCGTGTAGGACTTGGGCTTAATCTTGCGCTGCTGAGGTTCTTCAACCGTGTAGACCAGAGCTTTAGACTTAGCGTACTCGACAGCTTCATCCTTTGAAGCGAACCACAGCTTAAGTTGCGCGCGGGTATCGTCAGATGATGTCCAGCCCATCAGAGGGTCTACGGTTCGGCGTGCTGTTGGCTCGTACTCCATCAACCATTTCTTCGCGTTACCTCGACCGGACTGCATCGCGGACTTGGCGGGCTGGTAGATTCTGACTTGCATGCAACGTCTCTCGTGCCGAGTGTGGAAGGCTCTTCGAGGGAATTTTTAAGCTTAGATGGTCGGGGCAGCAAGATTCGAACTTGCGACCCCCTGTACCCAAAACAGGTGCGCTACCAGGCTGCGCCATGCCCCGACCGCTCTAAGTCTTTGATTTCTAAGGAAATCATTGGCTCAGAGTTCGTGCATAGTATTGGGGTCTTTGCCAGTACGCAAGCCTCTTTGTGGAGCGATTTTTTGAACCCTGCTGCGCAAGGAAGCATGGCTCCGAGGGGTGGTCCTAGCTCAGCTGGGCGAGAAAGGCCCGCACAACCTCCGCGGTCCATTCTGGCGCGTCGACAGGCAGCATATGACCGGCGGTTTCGTGAGCCTTGTGCTGGAGCCGAGGCGCTCGCTTACGCAGCCAATCTGCCCGCTCCGCGGAAACGGTGGAGGAGGCATGGAGCCCGGACACCAGAAGCACCGGTATCTCCAGCCGTGTGCTCGGCCAGGGCCACCCGGGAACAGAAGCAAAGTTGGCCGCTTCAAAGTCGGGCTGCAGCGATAACTCCAAACCCGGCTCCCCGTCGCGGCGCGGGCGCAGGATGGAACTGGCGTAGTTTTGGATCGCGTCCTTCGGCCAGGTCTTCAGCCCCTTACGACCAAGGAAATAGGCCGCTGCTTCGTCTGCGTCGTCAAAGTATTGCCGTCGTGCGCGGGCCTGCCGGATCAATCCATGTTCTCGCTGATCCAGCCTGAGCAGGCGGGCCAGCCCCAGCAATTGGGTCATGTGTGGGGAGAGAAATACCGGTTCCAAGAGCACGAGCGCGCGAACGCGTTCGGGGTGCTTCATTGTGGTGAACAGCGACGACAGACCACCCATTGAATGGCCGATCAGGATGCTCTTTCCGTTCCGCTCCACCGCGCTGGCGATGTTGTCGCGGTAAACCTGCCAACCGCGTACGTCCTGCTCCCGCTCAAGGCTATCGCTTCGGCCATGACCTTGAAGGTCAAAGGCGCGGATGCTGATGTCCTCAGACATGCTGGTCAGCAGGGTATTGTAGGTGTGCGCTGAAAAGCCGTTGCCGTGGAAGAACAAGGCAGCCGCGGGCTGGTCACCGTGATCGCCGTAGCAGTAGGACTGCAACGGCCCCCATTTCTCATCCGACGCGGGCAGGGTCATTGTGTCAGTTCTACCAACCGAGCCGCGACGGCATCGACCTCACCGGCCATAAACTCGTCTGTGATCTTGCCGTCTTTGGTCTTTTCCTTCGCAAGCGCGAAGGCGAATTCCTTGCCGGAGATGTGCATGCCGAGGTGACTGAGAATCATGCGCAGGCACTGGATGCCTTTAATCCCGCCCAGACGACCCGGTGAAACGGACAGCAGACCGACAGGCTTTTCCCGAAACGGCACGCCCGGTGCATGTTCTGACGGGCGCGAGACCCAGTCGATGAAGTTCTTGAGGATCCCGGTCGGTCCCCCATTGTATTCCGGTGAGGCAATGATAAAGCCGTCTGCCCGTACGCACAGCCGCCGGATTTCGTCCAGTGCCGCCGGACGGCCTTCCTTACTTTCCAGATCTTCGCAGTAGTTCGGAAAGGTATCAGCATCCATCTGTACGATCTCGACCTCTGCCCCGAGAGACTTGGCGTGGTTTAAGGCGTGATCGAGGACCAGTCGGTTAAACGAGCCAGCGCGCGCTGAGCCGCTTACACCAACGATTAGAGGGACTTTGTCGGGCATCATGAAGGGTCCGAGTTGTTGCTTGCCACCTTAACTAGGGCAGGAGGCAGGGCAGGGGAACCGTCAAAAGCGCTTTCACAGCACTGCGATTGTCGCGATCTGTTTTTGCATCCAAAGGTCTGCCTGTGTTAGACCTGAATTTGAAACATATTATGCGTTCTTTTTCAGACGGTTATTTGATGCGGTCTCGACTTCTTTCCTCTTCTGCGGGCGTCCTGTGCGCACTGGCTCTTCTGAATGCCTCAGCGGCGCAGGGGCAGCGGGTGATCTCGCTCAAGCCCCTCAGTGCCGCCGATGTTGTCTCGGTTGGAGACGGTGCTGAGCGCGTCGCCGCTGTGGCGGGATCTTCAGCTCCGGCATCGCTAAAGGTGATCGGTCAGCCTCGACACAACCCCGTTTCCCCTCTCCTTGCCGCCTCGCTCGAACAGCGCCGCACAGACGCTGATGCGTTTGTACGTGCTGCCGTTGCGCTCTACGACGCGGCGGGTGGGGAAGCAATTTGGTACCGCGGTGGCGGATGGACGGCTTCGAGTGAAGATGCTTACCGGATCCTGGAACAGGCGCGTTTTGACGGGTTAGAGTCCGAGCGCTATCTAGCCGACATTGACGGTCCACTGAACAGCCTGCGCACCACGGGACAGGCGGCGCGGGCAGACTTTGCGCTGACGGTCGGGCTGCTTCGATTTGCCCTCGATCTGAAGTTTGGGCAGGGCCACGACATCCAGCCCGGCACGCTGGGGCAGGGTTTCCAGGCGGCCTATTCGAGCGGGCAGCTCGACACATGGATCGACAGCTTCCGCCCGGAGACGCCACTCTATCTGCGGCTGCACAAGGCGCTGATGTTCGATGAGCTCACTCCCAAGCAAGCCAAGAAAGCCGCCGTCACCCTGCATCGAGAGCGCCAGCCGCTGATGGTACACCCTGAGCGGCACATCGTCGTAAACATCGGCCTGCAACAGCTTAAGGTCTATGAAGACCGACAAGAGGTTCTTGCCATGCCAGTCGTGGTTGGTAAGCCCGACCGTCCGACGCCGCTTATTGCCGATAAAATCGTGAACCTCAAGTTCAGCCCGGACTGGTCCGTGCCGCCGAAAATCGCGCGTGAGGATATTCTGCCAATCCTGCGGGAGACGCCCGACCTGCTGGCCGGGCTGGGACTGGATGTATTGGATGCGGACCGTCAGGTGATCGATCCCGCCAGCGTGGATTGGCACGCCATTGATCCTCGCACTATCCCTTACCGTTTTCACATGCAGCCGGGGATCGACAACCTCCTGGGCGGTGTTCGGTTCTCGCTGACCAACGATTTCGCCATTTACCTGCATGATAGTCCAGAGCGGGATCGCTTTGGTGCGGGCGTGCGGAGCTTTTCGTCAGGCTGTGTGCGCGTTGGTGACTCAGCCGCGCTTGCGACGTGGATCATGGGACGGCAAAAGAACTGGACCCGACGAGAAGTCATTGCTGCGATGGTACGCGGTGAAACGCGGATCGAGGTTCTTCCCAACCCCATTCCTGTGGACTTCATTTATTCGACCGTGGGGTTCAACGAAGAAGGCGTCCTGATGTTCAAACCGGACATCTACGGCGAAGACGCCAAACTGGCCCGTTCGCTTGGCTTCACCCTCAACGACGTGCCCCCTCCGCTGCCCAAGCGGCGCAGCTAGGAGCCAGAAACGACAAAGGCCGCAGCGGGTAAACCGGTCGCGGCCTTCTTCTTGTTGCGTGCGGGTGCGGGGACGAGCGGCCTAACCGCAGAATTGCTGATACAGCTCCAACTCCGCCCGAGAGGTAGGCAGGATGTTGCAGTCGTAGCTCTGCGGCGCTTCGGCCACGGGCACAGTCTCAACCAGCTCTTCAACAAAGTCTTCGATAAAGGCAGGCTGAGGCTCAATCGCCACCGGTGATGCGACCGGTGCAGAGATCGGCGCGGCGATGGAGGACAGGCAGTTGGCACGATAGAAAGCTAGCTCGGGCTTTGAGGACGGGCTCTGTGAACAGTCAAAGCTTTGCGAGAAGAACACTTGCTGCGCTGGATCATTGCCACCGTAGACCTGCGGTGCAGCACCACCAAAGTTCGCCATCTGCGGGGCAGCGCCGCCGCAGTATTGGCGGAACAGCCGCAGCTGAGATTTCGAGCTGGGCGCAAAAGAGCAGTCAAAGGATGCCGGGGCGCCGGTGTCGTATTGCATTTGCGCGGGCATAGTCGGCTGATAGGTCGGCTCGGCGACCATAGGTACAACAGGCACCATCATGTCATCCGTCATACCCGAGCCTTCACGAAAGGGATCATTGACGAAGGGCGCGAGTTCGCCGTCGTCGAGGCTTGTGTCTGTCACAAGTTGCGCCTGCGCCGCAAAAGGATCGTCGAAGACCGTCTGTACGGCATCTATCGCCATGTCCTCGGTATCGACCGCGGGGGCGAAGATATCTTCGGCCATGACATCATCATTGTTTGATTGACCACAGGCCGAAAGCGCGAAAGCCGCAAGCACTGTTGCACCGACGTGAAAAGTCGTCGTCAAGTTCATCACCAGCCTCAAAATCGTCGAGTCAAATGAAACCAGCCTGAGAAAAAGGCCGGATCAGGTCGTATTCAAAGGTAAGAGAAAGAGCGAAATATAATTAAACTCAAACTCATCATGCCTCATGAATTAGCTGAATCATCCGCAAAAGACAATGACTTTATGCGATTTTAGGGCTGACAATCTCGACGAAGATACACGTTTTGAGAATAAGGCGGATTGCCCTTAATGGGCCAGCGCGTTGCGCAGCTGATAGTGACCAGGCTTGGACTCGTCGAAATAGTCAAGGATACCTGGATGCTCGACGGGTACCGGGTTCTCTTCCAAGACCAGATTCTGCTCCGAAACATAAGCCTCGTAGCTGCCCGTCTCGTTCTGCGCGAGCAGGTGGTAAAACGGTTGATCCTTGTGCGGTCGGATTTCCTTAGGGATCGCCTCGTACCACGCCTCAGTGTTCGCATACTGAGGATCGACGTCATAAATCACCCCGCGAAACCCGAAGAGACGGTGCGAGACAACTTGGCCAATATTGAATTTAGCACGGTATTCCATGGTTCCTTGATAGTGCAGGACTTGGGCCAAGTGCAATACGAATGCAGGCACTGACCCAAGTATCGCTATCAATCTCGCGGTCTGATCCCAGATTCTGCGACGGAAGCTGGAACATGCTTTGCAAATTGCACGAAGTTATCCGCAAAACGCTTGGCAAGCGTGTCTGCGGTCTCCTCATAGTCGGCCAGCCGCGCCCAGGTGGTTGACGGTGATAGGAGATCTGCTGGCACCGACGGGCAGGCTTCCGGGACCATCAGGCCAAAGTAAGGATCTTTGATAAAGCCAATGTCCTTAAAGCCGCCACTAAGGATGGCACGGATCATGGCGCGCGTGGCGGTCAGCGGAATGCGGCTGCCGATGCCAAATTTGCCGCCGGTCCAGCCGGTGTTGACCAGCCAGCACTCTGCACCCGTCGCTTCAACCTTCTCCCGCAGCAAAGCGGCGTACTCGCTGGGATGGCGCGGCATGAATGGTGCGCCGAAGCAGGTTGAGAAGGTCGCTTGCGGCTCATTGCCCAATCCACGTTCTGTCCCTGCGACTTTGGCAGTGTAGCCAGAGAGAAAGTGATACATCGCCTGATCCGTGGACAGCTTCGCCAGTGGAGGCAGGACGCCATAGGCATCAGCGGTCAGCATGATCACCGCTCGCGGGTTGCCGCCCTGACCGGTTTTGACGTGTCCGGGGATGAAGTCGATGGGGTAGGAGGAGCGGGTGTTCTCGGTCAGGCTTACGTCCCGGTAATCTGGCTCACCGGTCTGCGGGTCGAGGATGACGTTCTCGAGCAGCGCGCCGAACTGATTGCTGGCCGCGTAGATTTCGGGTTCTGCCTTGGCCGTCAGATTGATCGCCTTAGCGTAGCAGCCCCCTTCGAAGTTAAAGACGCCCTTGGGCCCCCAGCCGTGCTCATCGTCGCCAATCAGCGCGCGCTCCGGGTCGGCAGAGAGTGTGGTCTTCCCGGTGCCTGAAAGCCCGAAAAACAGCGCCACGTCCCCCGCTGGGCCGACGTTGGCGGAGCAGTGCATGGGCAGATCGCCTGTCTCTGGCAGCAGGAAGTTCAGGACGCCGAAGATCGACTTCTTGATTTCGCCCGCGTATTCCGTGCCGCCGATCAGGATCGTGCGTTTGGAGAAGTTGACCACAATAAAGGTCTTGGAGTTCGTGCCGTGAAGCGCCGGGTCCGCCTGAACATGGGGAAGGTCGATCACGGTCCAGTCTGGCACAATATCGGCGCGTTCTTCCGCGCTGGGGCGGATGAACATGTTTTGAGCGAACAGGTTGTGCCATGCGAATTGCGTCACCACGCGCACGCTGATCCGCAGGCTTTCGTCCGCACCGGCGTGCAGATCCTGCACAAACAAGCTCTGATCCTTCGCGCCTTCCAGCATAAGAGCTTCGAGGCGGTCGTAATTCTCCGGGGAAAGCGGCTGGTTGACCGCGCCCCAATCCACGCTCTGCGCGGTGATGTCGTCCTGAACGGTAAATTTGTCCTTGGGCGAGCGGCCGGTGAACTCGCCGGTGCGTGCGACCAGCGCTCCGCTGGCGCTCAACTGCCCTTCGTCTCGGCGGATCGACCAGGCCACCAGATCAGACCGGCCAAGGTTCCAATAAACCTCCCGTGCCACCTTGGTCAGGGGCAGGGTGTTGGCAGTCGATGGGATGGTGGTGCCCTTATGGGTCATGGTCAGTCCTCCAAGAACGTCCGACGTCAGTAATGGACGTGCCGTCTCTACACTGTGGAGCGTGCAAGCGGCGGGGTTAGCGAGTTCGCCGCGCGGTTGGACCCGACGCGACAACGCAAGTGTTCCTGAAAGTGACCCCACCTCAACGACACGCCCGCTCAAGACGGCGGGAAGCTGGGTTGAATCGGCGCATAGCGGCTCAGTTTGTAACGGGCGTTTCAATGCGCTCGGATTGCTCGCCTCTCCGCATTTCAATTTCGCACTGCCTTGGTTCGTTTAGCCCTTGTTCCGACCGGTCCTTCCAATGTGTGATGAACATACGACGAACATTTTAATTTATGGAGCATGACAGAAAATTGGCGAAATTTAGACTGGAGTCGCGACTCCAATGTCACGTATAGAACTTATGTATTTCCAATACGTTGTCTTTCAGAATTCGGATTTCATAACCGATTCCTTTGGCACGATCAGGCCGCCAGTCTTGCTCTCAGTTTTCGAGGAAAAGGCTGGCGGTTATTCTTTTTCCGGCATGAATCGAGCGTTTTGCGCCCCGACTGAGGGGCGAAAAAGCTGTTGTTTCAGTGGGATGAGGGGCGTTTAGGGCCTACCAGCGGACCAGTACAGCGCCCCATGCCAGACCGCCGCCAAGCCCGGCCATCACCATCAGATCCCCGCGCTTGAGCGCGCCGGTTTGCTCTAGGTGATGAAGGGCCAGGGGAACCGAGGCCGCAGAAGTATTGGCGTGGGAAGCAACGGTTGAGATGAATCGCTCCGCGGGTGCGCCGATCTTGGCCGCGACCGCCGCAAGAATGCGCTGGTTCGCTTGATGCGGGACGTACCACTTGACGTCATCAGGGGTGAAACCGTGGCGGTCGAGCAAAGTCAGCACCGCGCCTGACATCTTTTCCACGGCATGCCTGAACACTTCCTTGCCTGCCATATACAGATGGCCGACGGTTTGTGTGGTGCTTGGACCGCCTTTGGTGTGGAGCATGTCGATCAAGTTGCCGTCGGCGTTCATTTGCAGATCGATGATCCCGCGGGTGCTGGCGTCTGCGCGGTCGTCGCGCTCCATCACCACCGCACCTGCGCCATCGCCGAACAGCACGCAAGTCGTCCGGTCCTCCCAGTTGAGGATCCGACTCATGGTCTCTGAGCCAATAACCAAAGCCCGTTTCATCCGCCCGGCCTGCAACAGCGCGTCAGCGGTGCCCAGCGCGTAGATAAAGCCGGCGCAAACAGCCTGCACGTCCATCGCAAGCACGCCCGCAGGGACGCCCAATTCGCGCTGAACCATGGTAGCAACGGAGGGGAAGGTGAGGTCGGGGGTCGTGGTGGCGAGAATGATGCCGTCGATCTCACTCGCGTCCATCCCTGCATTTTCCAGCGCATTGCGCGCGGCGGAAATGGCGAGGGTTGAGGTGGTCTCGCCCTCTGATGCCAGGTAGCGCTGGGCAATCCCGGTCCGTGACTTGATCCACTCGTCGCTGGTTTCCAGCGCGGCGGGGAGGTCATCGTTGCGCACGGCACGCGCCGGCAGCGCGCTGCCAACTGAGCGGATAACGATGGACATGAACAGAACTCCCCTAAGGTTTCAGGCAGCTTATAGACGCTTTCTGCCCACCCTAGCCGTGAAAATGCGGATGAACAGCCTCTATTATACGCACAAGGGGTCTCCGTTTGGAGCTTTGTCTTTTACGAGAAAATACCGTAGATGTATCAAATTAGGGGAGATTACGGTTTTGCTGCTGGGTAATAAAGACCGTAGTCGCGCCTGAAAGCGTCTGTCGCGTGCGCACAGGCCATTGGTTTATCTGCGGACTTTGGAGGTTTGAACCTTGTCCTACCCAATCGAAGAAATCGAGGGCATCGGCCCCTCCTACGGTGCCAAGCTCAAAGACGCTGGCATCCCCTCAACCAAGGCGCTGCTCAAGGCCTGTGCCAAGAAGTCTGGGCGCAAGAAAGTTGCTGAAGACACCGGCATTTCCGAGAAATTGATCCTCGAATGGACCAACCTCGCGGACCTGATGCGGATCAAAGGCGTGGGTAAGCAGTTCTCCGAGTTGCTCGAAGCGGCGGGCGTGGACACGGTCAAGGAACTGCGCAACCGAAACCCCGAAAACACGGCGGCAAAAATGGCTGAAGTGAACGCAGAGAAAAAGCTGACCCGCGCGGTCCCGGCGGCATCCATGGTTGCTGACTGGGTCGAGCAAGCTAAGGCAATGGACCCGATCATCGAATACTGATCCCGGCGCGCATCCATCGCGCGGAACCCGCCGCCCCTTGCGCCCAGCCGGCGCAGGGGGCGGTTTTTTTGTGGGTAATTCTCTAACGTCGCCGTCGTGAAGTCGTTTTGCGGCGGCGGGTGCTGCCGAATAGACCTCGTGCGATCGACTTACTCAGCTCGCGCCCCATGGTGGACGACATGGAGCGGGCGAAGGACTTCATCGCGGCTTCTGAGATCGTATCGCTGCGCGATGAGCGCCTGCGGGGGCGGCTGCTCTGGTTGCCTGAGACCCGGCGGTTGCCGCCGCCGCTGCCATAGCGAACGCCGCCGCCACCGCTGGAAAAGCTCCGGCGGCCACGGTCCCGCTCGAACTGTCGTTC
>CBFHUI010000076.1:0-13064 GCA_965658725.1 Alphaproteobacteria bacterium
TGGAGCGTCAGCGACCGACGGCGCAGCCGGCGACTTGCGCGACGCTTGGGGAGGCGCGCGCAGCGCGTCGAGCCAAGCCGGCGCAACCAAAGCAGCGGTACAAGACAATCCTGAAACAGGCCTTCCAGCCTGAAACGCCAGCGCAACTGAGCCAAAACCGCTGGGTGGCGCGTCACTCCTTTCAGCCGCTGCGCGGCCTTCAGGAGCGCCACGCGCAAGCTCGCCGACCCTGTCGGCGGTCGGCTGCCGCCTCCGTCTTTTCCTGATCTGTCTCAGGCTCCTTCCTGGAGCGTCAGCGACCGACGGCGCAGCCGGCGACTTGCGCGACGCTTGGTGAGCGCGCGAAGCGCGTTGAGCCAAGTCGGCGCAACCATGCGATGGATGTGATTTCGTCTTTTTTGCTCGCACTTCATTCACCGCAAGGGGACCAAACTTCGCCTCTGCCACCCCAGCTCCTTGCATTGAAGCCGCAAAACCAAGCCAACAATCGAGCCTATACCTCGTCATTTTCAGCCGACACCAGATCACGATAAACGGCTGCATAGCTTGCTGCCGAACTGCTCCAGCCAACTTGGGCCACCATCGCATTCCGCACTGCCTCCGCCATCGCTTCAGGCTGCGCATAGAGCGCCAGTGCGCGGTTCAGGCCTTGGCCCAGTCCGGTACCAGAGACCGAACGCAGCACAATCCCGCTGCCAACACCTGCCTGCATCGCCGCCGTGTTGCAGTCCACCACTGTGTCAACCAGCCCACCAACCGGCGACACGATCGGCAAAGAGCCATAGCGCTGGGCGCTCAATTGTGTCAGGCCGCAGGGCTCGAAACGGGAGGGTACCAGCAGGAAGTCTGAGGCGCCGTGGATCTGGTGCGCCAAGGCTTCGTCATAGCCGTCGACAAAAGCCACCTGGGTCGGATGCTGGGCCTGCTTGGCTGCAAGTGCAGCACTAAGACCCGCATCACCGCTGCCGAGCATCACCACCTGTGCGCCTCGGAACACCAGCCCGTCGATCTGTTCGATGACAAGGTCGATCCCTTTCTGGTCCGACAGGCGCGAGACCAGCCCGAACATGGGCTTGGACGGCGCCGCTTCGAGCCCGAAGGCGGCTTGCACCTGCTTCTTGGCCGCTGCCTTGCCAGCCGCAAATGTCTCCGGCCCGTAAGTCAGGGGCAGCGCGGCATCGGTTGCAGGATTCCAAACGTCGGTATCCAGCCCATTGACGATCCCGATCAGATCCGCCCCGCGCCCCTGCAGCAGTTCGTTCAAGCCAAAGCCCTGCTCAGGCCCGCAGATCTCAGCAGCATAGGTCTCGCTCACGGTCGTCACGCGGCTCGCCCGCAGCACCGCCGCTTTGAGCAGAGAAACATCGCCGTAAAACTCGAACCACGCGCGGTCAAAGTAGGCGGCGGGCAGGCCCACGTCCTGAAAACACTCGCCCCCGAACCGCCCCTGGAAAGCCAGGTTGTGGATGGTCAGGACCGTCGGCAGATGCTTGCCCTTGAGCAGATGATCCAGATGCCCCACGACAGCCGCGGCTTGCCAATCATGGGCGTGCACAACGTCAAAGCGTGGAAGATCCTTGTAGAGCCCAATCGCGACCTCTGCCGCACGCCGCGCAAACGCGCTGAAACGAGCGAGATTATCGGGCCAGTCGGTACCCTGCGCATCCATGTACGGCCCGCCCTCGCGGGCGAAGGCATCAGGGATGTTGGCACCCAAAACCAGCCCGGAGGCGCTGTCCTCGTCGGCCAGTGTCACCAAGTCTCCGCTGGCCTTACTGTCCAGACCGTAGCCGGGAATGATCGTAGTCACCGCCACGCCCTGCGCCCTCAGCGCGGCGGGCAGGGCACCGACCACGTCGGCCAGTCCGCCGGTCTTGACGAACGGATACATCTCGGAGGCTACAGACAGAACGCGGAGCTTGGACGCCATAATTTAGAGTTTCTCGATCATCTCTTTGGTAATCAGTGTAATCCCGCGCGCAGTCCGGCGGAAGCGCTGCGCATCCAGTGCAGCGTCTTCCCCAACGACCAGATTGGGCGGAATCCGCACTTCTTTCTCGACGATCGCGCGATGCAGCCGCGCGCCCCGCCCGATGTCCGCGCCGGGGAAGACGATGCAGTCCCGCATGTGGGTAAAGGAGTTCACCTTGACGTTGGCAAATAGCATGGAGTGCTCGACCAGCCCGCCCGAAACGATGGTTCCACCCGCGACAAGCGAGCCAACGGCGCGGCCCGTTCGGCCTTCCTCAGCGTGCACAAACTTGGCTGGTGCGTTCAACTCGGCGTAGGTCCAGATCGGCCAAGAGCGGTCATAGATGTCCAGCGCCGGTGAGAGGGTGCAAAGGTCGATGTTGGCTTCCCAGAAGCTGTCCAAAGTTCCAACGTCGCGCCAATAGGCTTCTTTCTCGCCCTCCGCCCGAACGCAGCTCTCGTTGAACCAATGGGAGTACGCGCCGCCCGCTTTAACCAGCTCGGGAATGATGTCGGTGCCAAAGTCGTGGGTGGAGCCGTCCAACCGCGCGTCTTTGCGCAGCAGGTCGCGGATGAAGTCGTAGTTGAAGACGTAGATCCCCATTGACGCCAGCGCCCGATCCGCCTTGCCCGGCATGGGAGCGGGCTTGGCAGGCTTTTCGTCGAACTTGGTGATGCGGTTGGTCTCATCGACTGTCATGACACCAAAGGACGAGGCTTGCTCCAGCGGTACGTCAATGCACCCGACGGTCACGTTTGCCTTGGACTCCACGTGCTGGCGCAGCATGATGCCGTAGTCCATCTTGTAGATATGGTCGCCCGCCAGAACGAGCAGGTACTTGGGCTTGTAGCCGTCGATGATGTCGAGGTTCTGCAGCACCGCATCCGCTGTACCTTTGTACCAGGCGTCGTCAACGCGCTGGGAGGCGGGCAGGATGTCGAAGTACTCGTTCCGCTCCGCCCGCGCAAAGTTCCAGCCCCGCTGACAGTGCCGGATCAGGGAGTGCGCCTTGTACTGCGTGGCCAGCCCCATGCGCCGAATGCCGCTGTTCCAGACATTTGACAAAACAAAGTCGATGATCCGGTTCTTGGCCCCGAAGTGCACGGCAGGCTTGGCGCGCTCGTTGGTCAACTCCTTCAGTCGGCTGCCCCGCCCCCCGGCAAGAACCATGGCGTACGTGTTCCGGGTCAGTTCCGGGATCATGATGCGTTGGGTCATTGTAAAGGGTCTCCGGGGGACTTTGGCGTGGGTTCGAAGAACGGTACTGCGGGCGGGCTGTCATTGATCGCGGCCCCTGAAGGGTCCGAGCGGTTGCCAGATCGGGGCTGACCATGAACAGGAGAAAGGGGGAACGCGGGCTCAGCTCTCATGCGGCCCATCCCTGGCGTGCAAGCGAAAGTACAGCGTCGCCAGCGGCGGCAGAGTCAGCGGTGCGGACTGCTGCTGTCCGTTCCAAGGCTGAGCCTCGGTTTCGAGTGCCGCGCCTTCAGAAACGCCTGAACCACCAAATTCTATACTGTCGGTGTTGAGCACGCAGGTCCACCGTCCCGCCCGCGGCAAGCCGACGCGGTAGGCGAGCACGCCGGGGGTGAAGTTACTCACCACCACCACCGGGGCCTGTCCCTGCCGATCCCAGCGGACAAAGGCCAGCACGCTGTTTTCCGCGTCCCCACCTTCGAGCCACTGCAGCCCGCCGGGCGCGCAGTCCTGCTCGTGCAGAGCCGGTTCGTTGGTGTGGAGCGCGTTCAGGTGACGCACCAGCGCAGTTACTTGCGCGTGCTGGGTCTGACGGGATTCGGCCCAGGGCAGCTCGGTTTCATGGTTCCACTCGCTGGACTGTGCAAACTCACCGCCCATGAACAGCAGTTTCTTACCCGGATGGCCCCACATGAAGCCGTAATAGGCGCGCAAGTTGGCGAACTTCTGCCACGCATCACCGGGCATGCGGCCCAGCAGAGAGCCCTTGCCGTGCACCACTTCATCGTGGCTCAGCGGCAGGATGAAGTTCTCGTCAAAGGCGTAGTCAAAGCCGAAGGTGATTTCACGGTGGTGGTATTTCCGGTGGATCGGATCGCGGCTCATGTAGGCCAGCGTGTCATTCATCCACCCCATGTTCCACTTGTAACCAAAGCCCAAACCGCCCTGATCCACAGGCCGTGAGACCCCCGGCCATGCCGTGGACTCTTCAGCAATCACGGCTGCGTGCGGGTAGCGGCGGTAGAGCGCAGCGTTGAGGCGCTTGAGAAAGGCGATGGTCTCCAGATTCTCGTTACCGCCATGGATGTTCGGCACCCACTGATCGGCTTCGCGGCTGTAGTCGAGGTAGAGCATGGACGCGACGGCATCAACGCGCAGACCGTCCATGCCGATTTTCTCCAACCAGAACGCCGCGTTGGCTTCGAGGAAGTTCACCACTTCCCAGCGCCCGTAATCATAGACCAGCGTCCCCCAGTCCGGGTGCTCGCCCTTGCGCGGGTCGGCGTATTCATAGAGCGCGCCGCCGTCAAAGCGCGCCAGACCATGGGCGTCTTTGGGGAAGTGACCGGGCACCCAGTCCATAATCACCCCAATACCGCGCGCATGGGCGCAACGCACCAGATGCGCCAAACCGCCTGCATTGCCAAACCGACTGGTCGCGCAGAACAGCCCCGTGGGCTGATAGCCCCACGAACCGTCGAAGGGAAACTCATGCACGGGCATGATCTCAATATGGGTGAAACCCAGATCGGCGACGTAATCGACCAACTGCTCGGCTAAATCGTCGTAGCTGTAGAAACGCCAGCCCTCGTGCTTGCGCCACGAGCCCAAGTGAACTTCATAGATCGACATCGGCTGGTCAAAGGCCATGCGCCGGGCGTAATCAGGTTGGGGCAGGTCGCGCACGACGGCCGTGCTGACTGAGGCGGTGTCGGGGCGCAGCTCGGCGGCAAAGCCAAGCGGATCAGACTTCTGCACCACCACTCCATCGGCGCCCGTGACGGCAAATTTGTAGCGCTGGTTGTCGGCCAGCATCGGCACAAAGCCTTCCCACACTCCGCACGTCGGGTGCAGGGTCAGCGGCGTCTCGCCCACACGCCAGCCATTGAAGTCGCCGACCACTGACACCGCCTGTGCCTTGGGCGCCCAGACGGCAAAGCGTGCGCCTTCGTCGAACAGGTGACAGCCGAGCACGTCAAACAACCGCTCGTGGTTGCCGTGATTGATCAGGTGCAGATCAAAGTCGCTGAGCGGGTGCGGGTTTATGGGATGGGGGTCAGAGGCCAAAACTGTCCTCCGGCAAGTCCCAGATGTTTCTTGCATAGTCCGTGATCGACCGGTCTGAACTGAACCACCCCATGCGGGCGGTGTTCAGCATGGTGCGGCGGGTCCACTCGACGGGGTTCTGGAAGCTGGTCTCCACCCGGCCCTGCGCGCTGAGATAGGCGTCAAAGTCTGCCATTACGAGGAAGTAATCATGCAGCGTCAGGTCGTTGATGAGCCCCGTACAGGCCTCCGCCACATCCATCCCGAACGTTCCGGTTGCTATGGCGTCGAGCACGCGGGCGCGCATCTCCAGCGGGTCGGAGAGGTCCGTTGGGCACTGCCCTGTTAGGCGGCGCTCGTGGACTTCTTCGGCGGTCAGGCCAAAGATCTCGATGTTTTCTGCGCCGACGTGCTCGCGGATTTCGACGTTGGCACCGTCCAGCGTGCCAATGGTCAGCGCGCCGTTCAGCGCAAACTTCATGTTGCCCGTGCCGCTGGCTTCCATACCTGCCGTGGAAATCTGCTCCGAGAGATCCGTTGCGGGGATGATCAGCTCTGCGGTTGAAACCCGGTAGTTGGGCAAAAAGACGACCTTGAGCGCGTCGCCGATGGCCGGGTCGTCGTTGACCGTTTTGGCGACCCCGTGGATCAGGCGGATGATCTCCTTGGCCCGGGTATAAGACGCCGCTGCCTTACCGGAGAAAATCTTCACCGTTGGCGCAATCGGCCGGACGCCGCGGTCCTTGATGTCCAAGTAGAGCGCAATCGCGTGCAGCACGTTCAGCAGTTGGCGCTTGTATTCGTGGATGCGCTTGATCTGACTGTCGAACAGGGCATCGGGGGAGACTGCGATATCGACGTCTTGTGCGATGAACCGGGCCAGCGCGACCTTGTTCTCCCGCTTGACGGCGGCAAAGCGTTCTTGCGCGCTGGCGTCATCGGCCAGCGCTTCCAGCCCGCGCAGTCGCTCAAGATCCGCCTGCCAACCTTCGCCAACGGCATCGGTCACGAACCGCGCCAGCGCGGGGTTGCAGCCGTTGAGCCAGCGGCGCGGCGTGACCCCATTGGTCACGTTGGTGATCTTGCCGGGGAAATGAGTACCGAGATTGCGGAACAGCTGGCCTTCGACAAGCTCCGAATGCAGCGCCGACACGCCGTTGGTCCGCCGCGAACCAATAAAGGCCAAATGCCCCATGCGCACGTAGCCGCCGCCATGCTCCTCGATCAGGGATACGTCGCTGAGGTAAGGGTCATGGTTGCCCGCATCCGCGCGGCGCTGGCTGAGCACCCGCGCGTTGATCTCGTAGATCAGTTGCATGTGTCGAGGCAGCAGGTCGCCCACAAGTCCCACGTGCCAAGTCTCCAGCGCCTCGGGGAGTAGGGTGTGGTTGGTGTAGTTGAAGGTCCGCTGTGCCAGCTCGAACGCCTCACCCAGCGACACACCGTGGTCATCCATCAGCAGGCGCACGAACTCCGGGATCGCAATCGCCGGGTGGGTGTCGTTGAGCTGGATCGTGACCTTGTCGGGCAGATTGCGCAGGTCGCTGTGGTTGCTCAAGTAGCGCCGGATGATGTCCTTGATCGACGCGGCGGAGAAGAAATACTCCTGCGAGAGCCGCAGGCGTTTGCCTTGTTCCGTGCTGTCGTTGGGGTAGAGCACTTGGGAGATGGCTTCGGCCATGATCTTGGGCCGGTACGCACCGAGGTAATCGCCCTGATCAAAAGCCGCCATGTTCAGCGGCGCTTTCGACCGCGCGGACCACAGCCGCAGGGTCGCTGCGGACTTGCCTTGCCAACCGATGATGGGGAAGTCGTTGGCCATGGCCTCCACGGTCTCGCCGGGGGTCCAGGTGACGGCCTTGTCCCGCTGCCGCGTGGTGCCCATGAAACCGATGTCGTAGGTCACTTCCGAGCGCGGGAATTCCCAGAACGAGCCGCCGCTGGTCCAGTCGTCGGGTTCTTCGATCTGCCAGCCTTTCTCGACCGACTGCTTGAACAGGCCGCTTTCGTAGCGGATGCCGTAGCCGAAACCGCTGATCCCCAGCGTTGCCATGGATTCCATGTAGCACGCCGCCAGCCGCCCCAGACCGCCGTTGCCCAGTGCCGGATCCGGCTCGCTCGCCATCACCGCGTGCATATCCACACCGTGGGCCGCCAGTGCCTCTTGCGCAGCGTCATAAAGACCGATGTTGCGCAGCGCGTCTTCGATGATCCGTCCGATCATGAATTCCATGGACAGGTAGTAGACGCGTCGTCGGTCAAAGGCGTAGGTGGACTGGGTCGCGTTGATCCACGAATGGGCGATGTAACGCCGGGTTAGCCGCGTCAACGCGGCCATCCAGTCAAAGGGCTGAGCGTGCTCGGGATCCTTGCCAATCACATAGTACAGAGTATCGAGGATATCGTGCTTGAGGGTCTCAGGGCTAACGTCGAAAGTGGTGGCTCGGCGCAAAGCATGGTCCTCGGGGATTGCTGATAAGACTTTGTTCTCGTGAAAAAAAGGTTAAGTCGCTCGTTTGCCATAAGCAAGCACAAGGGCCCGCTTTTACCACCGCACGCAGCGCAAAACACTGTTTAAGGAAGCGTTAGCGAGATGGCCGGTTGGTCAGTCCCCTTGAATCGGCGAACCCGCACGGCTGCAAGTGCTGGAATACTCTGAAGGCGCGGTTATTCTGGACACGGGCGTTGTGGTGTACGACGGTCCGGCTCAGGAAGTTCTGGAAAACGAAGACCTGCGCAACCGCTATCTGGCCACCTAACGGGCCAGAGCCGCAAAGCGGTGGTGGGAGCGGGGTCTGCAGGGGGAGAGATCGAGCATGGCGGGTGAAGCCAAAGCATTGCGGGAGCGCGCCATCCAAGACCCGGATGGGTTTTGGGGGGAGGCGGCGGGTCTGATCGACTGGATCACGCCGCCCCAAACCGTGCTCGACACGGCGGCTGCGCCTGCAACGCACTGGTTCCCCGACGGCGTGCTGAACACCTGCTTTAACGCCGTAGACCGGCACGTCCTCGCCGGACGCGGGGATCAGCCGGCGATCCACTACGACAGCCCCGTGACCGGAACCAAGCGCACGATTACCTACGCCGAGTTGCAAGACGAAGTGGCCCGCGTGGCCGGCGGTTTGGCACAACTGGGCGTAGGCAAGGGCGACCGGGTGATCATCTACATGCCCATGGTGCCGGAAGCAGCCTTTGCCATGCTCGCTTGCGCGCGGATCGGGGCGGTGCACTCGGTGGTGTTCGGCGGCTTCAGCGGCGCGGAACTGGCCGTGCGGATCGACGACAGTCAGGCGCGGGTGATCCTGACGGCGTCTTGCGGGATCGAGCCTGCGCGCCTGGTTGAGTACAAGCCGATGATCGATGAGGCAAAGCGGCTGGCAGAGCATCGGGTCGAGCACGTGGTTGTGCTTCAACGGTCTCAGCACCGGGCCGAATTGGCGACCGGGGAGCTGGATTGGCTGGACTTCATCGATGGCGCCTCACCGATGGGCTGCACGCCCGTCGCGGCGACCGATCCGCTCTATATTCTCTATACCTCCGGGACCACGGGCCAGCCCAAGGGCGTGGTGCGCGACAATGGCGGGCATGCGGTCATGCTGCGCTGGTCCATGGAGCACGTCTACGGACGGCGGCCCGGGGACGTGTGGTTCACGGCGTCTGATATCGGTTGGGTGGTGGGCCATTCCTACATCGTCTATGCCCCACTGCTCACCGGACTGACGACGATTATGTATGAAGGCAAGCCCGTTGGTACGCCGGATGCGGCGGCGTTTTGGCGCGTGATGGCGGACTATGGCGTGCAAGGCATGTTCACCGCACCCACGGCCATGCGCGCCATCCGTCAGCAGGACCCGGAAGGCACGCTGCGGGCAAACTATGACCTGAGCGCGCTGGAGCATCAGTTCCTTGCCGGTGAACGTTCGGATCCGCCGACCTCGGACTGGGTGGGGGCGGTGCTGGGGGTGCCGGTCATCGATAACTGGTGGCAGACGGAGACCGGCGCGCCGATGGCGTCAAATCTGATGGGGGTGGAAGCCTTGCCGATGAAGGCAGGGTCCGTGACCCACGCCAGCGCGGGCTGGAACATCGAGGTTCTCAGCGACGCTGGAGAGCCCGTGCCTGAAGGCGAGATCGGGAACATTGTCGCCAAACTGCCCTTGCCGCCGGGCGCTTTTGCGACGCTGTGGAACAATCACGCGCGCTATCTGAGCGCCTACATGGACGCCTTTCCCGGCTACTACCAGACGGGGGACGCGGGGATGATCGATGCGGATGGCTATGTTCACATCATGGCGCGCACCGATGACGTGATCAACGTGGCGGGGCATCGTCTTTCGACCGGACAGCTCGAAGAGATCCTGACGGGCCATGCGGACGTGGCCGAGTGTGCGGTGGTTGGAGTGGCTGACGCGCTCAAGGGGCAGGTGCCGCTGGGGCTGCTGGTGCTCAACGCCGGTTGCGCGCGGGCGGAGGTGGAGGTTGCCACCGAGATCGTCGCTCTCGTGCGGGAGAAGTTGGGGCCGGTCGCGGCGTTCAAGAACGCGCGGGTGGTGGCCAAGCTGCCCAAGACCCGCTCGGGCAAAATCCTGCGTGCCACCATCCGCGCCATCGCCGATGGACAGCCTTACCGCGTGCCGGGAACGATTGAAGACCTCAGCGTACTGGATGCGCTGAAGCCGTTGATCGCACCGTCGTCGCCCTGATAAAAACGGCTGCGCGCGTCCAGCAGCGTGGCCCGAACAACGCAAAGACCTGGGAGAAACCCTGTATGACCTCCAAAGACCTTTACCCCGTTGCCGACCGCCAGCCCGGAGCAACCCACGCCGACCCACAAACCTACAAGGACATGTACGCGGCTTCGATCGCTGACCCGGTGGCCTTTTGGGGCGAACAGGGCAAGCGGCTCGATTGGATGCGGCCTTACACCCAGGTCAAGTCGGTAGATTACGGCCAGGGATCCGGGACGGATGTGCAGATCCGCTGGTTCGAAGACGGCACGCTCAATCTGTCGGTCAACGCCATTGACCGGCACTTGGCGACCCGCGGGGATCAGGTGGCGATCATCTTTGAGGGCGACGACCCCGGCGAAGACGCACGCATCACCTACCGCGAGTTGTCCGGCCACGTGAACCGGCTGGCGAACGGGTTGCGTGAGATGGGGGTGAGAAAGGGCGATCGGGTCACGCTCTACATGCCCATGATCCCGGAAGCGGCCTATGCCATGCTGGCCTGTGCGCGGGTTGGGGCGGTGCATTCGATCGTGTTTGGTGGCTTCTCTCCCGAAGCGCTGGGCTCGCGCATCGAAGGCTGCGAGTCTGACTTTCTGATCACCGCCGACGAAGGCTTGCGCGGCTCCAAAACCATCCCGCTCAAGGCCAATGCTGACCGGGCCATCGATATCTCCGGCCGTTCGGTGCAGTGCCTGGTGGTCAAGCGCACGGGCGGGGCTGTGGACTGGCGAGAGAACGACACGTGGTATCACGAGCTGGTGGCGCGGCAGTCCGACGACTGTGCGCCTGAAGAAATGAGCGCGGAAGACCCCCTGTTCATCCTCTACACCTCTGGCTCCACCGGAAAGCCAAAGGGCGTGCTGCACACGACCGGCGGGTACGGCGTCTACGCCTCCATGACTCACCAATACGTCTTCGATTACGCCGAGGGTGACGTCTACTGGTGCACGGCGGATGTGGGCTGGATCACCGGACACTCCTACATTGTGTACGGACCGCTGATGAACGGCGCGACCACGCTGATGTTCGAAGGCGTGCCAAACTACCCCGACGTCAGCCGGTTCTGGCAGGTGATCGAGAAGCATCAGGTCAACATCTTCTACACCGCACCCACGGCGATCCGTGCGCTGATGCGTGAAGGCGACGACTTCGTCACCCGGACCGACCGGTCGTCACTCAAGCTGCTGGGTTCGGTGGGAGAACCGATCAACCCCGAGGCTTGGCGCTGGTACCACGACGTCGTGGGCGAGGGGCGCTGCCCGGTTGTTGATACATGGTGGCAGACGGAGACCGGCGGGATCCTCATTACCCCTCTACCCGGCGCGACCGACCTCAAACCCGGTTCGGCGACCAACCCGTTCTTTGGGGTGCAGCCTGTTTTGGTGGACAATGAGGGCAAGGAAATCGACTGGGAACCGGGACACGAAATCGAGGGCAACCTGTGCATGAAGGACAGCTGGCCCGGGCAGATGCGCTCGGTCTACGGTGACCACGCGCGCTTTGTTGATACCTACTTCAGCCAGTTTCCCGGTCTGTACTTCTCCGGTGATGGCTGTCGGCGGGATGCGGACGGGTACTACTGGATCACGGGCCGCGTGGACGATGTGCTCAACGTCTCGGGGCATCGCATGGGGACCGCGGAGATCGAGAGCGCGCTGGTGTTGCACGATCAAGTGGCGGAAGCGGCGGTGGTTGGCTATCCGCATGACATCAAGGGGCAGGGGATTTACTGCTACGTCACGCTGAACGCCGGCGAAGAGCCCTCTGATGCGCTGATGAAGGAACTGGTCAAGCACGTGCGGTCGGAAATTGGACCCGTTGCCACGCCGGATCTGATGCAATTTGCACCGGGCTTGCCGAAGACCCGCTCGGGCAAAATCATGCGGCGCATCCTGCGCAAGATCGCCGAAAACGACTTTGGCAATCTGGGGGACACGTCCACACTGGCGGATCCTTCGGTGGTCGACGAACTGATCGAAAACCGGGCCAACAAGTAGCGACCAACCAAACGGACGGCCCGCTCCGCGGACCGGCGCTTAAGGGGGCCTTAAGCAGGCCCGTTTCAGGGGCTTTGCCCCTCGCAGCGTCAAGGAGGCGCTGCGCGCCCCGCCTCCGGCGGCTGCGTCCCTGACGCTGCACACCCCAAACTTCGCCAGTTGGTCAGAGGTTCAGGCGAGCTGAACCCCTGTTTAACGGGCAAGGGTGGCGGCTCTGGGCGTGACAGGGGCGGTGAGACGTGGTCTGAAAGTGGAACGTCCCTTTTGTCTGTGGAAGGCCGCTGGCGGTATGAGCCCGTTTGACATTATTGCCATCACTCTGCCGATCTCCCTCCTTATGGCTTTGGGCGCTGTGTCTGTCTGGCGCGGGTGGTTTCCGGCTGAAGCCATTCCCGGATTTGGCAAGTTTGTGCGCAACATGGCCTTGCCTTCGGCGGTCTTCCTTGCCGTGTCGCAGCGCGATTTTAGCGAGATCATCCACCCGGGGTTCATCCTTGCCTTTGGTGGGGCTTCGCTGTTCAGCCTTTGCCTGAGCTTGTTGGTTGCGCGGGGGGTGCTGCGTCAACCGCTCAGCCTTGCGGGGATCGTTGGATTGGCGGGCGGGGTGTCTAACGCGCTCATGATTGGCCTTCCGCTGGTGGTGGCGCTTTACGGCGTGGATGCCATGGCGGCCATTGCCCAACAGTTGATTGTTGAGACGGCCTTTCTTATTCCTCTGGGGTTGCTGATTGCCGACTTTGGCCAGCGCCGGGAGATGCCCGGCGGTACGGAGCCGGGGGCTTTGCTGGGTGTGCTGCTGCGGACGTTCTGGGGTGTGTTGACCAACCCGCTGATAGTGGCGTTGGGGTTGGGTCTGGTGGTGTCTGTCTTGGGGCTGAGCTTGCCCGGCGCGCTGGTGCGGTCGGTTGAGCTGCTCGCAGCGAGTGTTGGCGGGATGGCGCTGTTTTTCATCGGTGTGACGCTGTTTGGCGTGGATCTGCGTGCCGAGGTGCGCGGGGTGCTGCCGGCAATCGGGATCAAGGCCGTGCTGCACCCGCTGGTGATGGCCCTGTCGTTCTGGCTGGTGCTGCTGGGGTGGAAAGCCGCGGGTTGGATGCCGGTTCCGGCGGTGATGGCCAACTG